>DASPRR010000204.1:0-3789 GCA_035624375.1 Thermodesulfobacteriota bacterium
CTCGTATTTGCCCAAGTAAAAAGGTTTGGCGATCTGCACTTCACGCTGAGGCCCTTCATTCTCGTATCGCCCGGCTTCATTAGCTGGACTCCCCATGATGAATTTCCCTGCGGGAATCAGGACAAACTCCATACCCATAGAGTTAGTAAAGGTTTTATCCAGCTCTTTTTTCTCAGCGGCGGCCAGGTCCACCGGGACACCCAGTAATTGGCGTCCCGCCTTTTGAACCAATTCTATCAATTCATCCTCTGTTCGGCAGAACTCGGAGATAGATTTTTCAGCCTTGGCGTTCTGGGTGTCAAAGAGGCTTAGGGAAACCGAATATCGATTCCCGATCTTTCCTACGCTCCCGGAGATCAATTTGGCCACATCCATCTGGCCAAGCGCCGTGAGGCACTGGGTGCTGGTACACCCCAGTTTCATTTTTTCCGCGGTCCACCCAGCCAGGGTTCGTACATTCTCCTGGCTGTAAATTTCATACTTTCCCAGCTTGTTGATCTCACTGACCAGAATGGAAGTGAGTTCCTGGGCATAGCCGGGTTTGGTCTCCCGCGGGGCGAGGTCCCAGACCACGATCTTGGTAAGGTCTTTCGCCACTGCACCCTGGGAGATGAAGCCAGAGAGGAGCGCCAAGATTACTAACAACACCCTGGTTTTCATCCTTCCTCCCCTTTAAGGACTTGAAATGACACCCAGAACGGACCCTTCCGCAAAATTCCATCTCGATATTATTTCAACCAAGCAGATACTATCCGAATTGATCTGAGGAGTCAATGATGGGGGAACCTCAGTCTGAGAAGGCTGCACCCCTTCAAGAGGAGATATAGGGCAATGGCCAGATTTTGAAATAATCCCGGAATCGGCGCCAGACGCCGACCAGGCCTTCGGGCTCGAAGAGGATGAAGAGGACGATCAGCGCCCCGAAGAGGATCGATTTGGCCGGGGCCAGGAAGACCATTAGGTCCGGGTGGATGGTGCGGGCCAGGTAGCTCACCAGCAGGTTCAGCCCCTCCGGTAGAAGCAGGATGAAACCCACGCCGAGAATCGTCCCCACAATGCTTCCCAACCCTCCCACCAGGACCATGACCAGGTACTGGACCGAAGGCATGAGGGTGTAGTGCTCAGGAACAGCATTGCGGTAGAGCAGGGCCCACAGGGCGCCGGCAATCCCGGCATAGAAGGCGCTGATCAAAAAAGAGAGCAGCTTGTAGGGGAATACCGGGATGCCGATGATCTGGGCGGAGATATCGTTATCCCTCACGGCCATGAAGGCCCGGCCGATTCGTGAGCGGATCAGGTTCTTGGCTCCCCAGAGCATGAAGGCGGCGATGGTTAGGGCCAGGAAATAGAAGGCAAAGTTCGTCTTCAAAGGAATCCCCAGAAGGGTCGGAGTGGAGAGCTCGATGCCCCGGATCCCCCGAGTCACCCTTTCCCAATGAACCAGCACATAGTCCATGAGAAACTGGAAGGCAATCGTGGCCACCATCAGGTAGAACCCCTTGATCCGCAGGGAGGGAACTCCGATCAGCACCCCGAATAAGGCGGCCACGGCCCCGCTGAAGGGAAGGGCGAGGAGCAAGGGAAACCCGGCCTGGGTCGTCAGAAGCGCCATGGTATAGGCCCCGATCCCCATGAAGGCGGCATGGCCCAGGGAAAGGAGGCCGGTATAGCCGGTGAGAAGGTTGAGCCCCATGGCGGCGATGAGCTGAAGGAGCCAGAGGTTGAGGAGGTAAAGGCCGTACTCCCCGGAGATAAAGGGAACCACCAGGACGATGGCAATAAAGACATAGAGCCAGGTTTGCTGAAAGCGGCCGGGGAAAATGGCCTCCTCCTCGTCATAGCTGGAGTGGGCGGAAGAGGCGAAGATTCGGTTGTACTGGTAGGAAAATCCTTTTTTCATTCCACGTCCGCGATCTTGACCCGACCGTTGAATGTGGCCTCGTGACCGTCCTCGAAGCGGATCCGGACATCCAGGATGTGTTCTTTCTCCCCCCCATAAATGGAGCGTATCAGGGAATCATACCTCTCATAGACCAGAGCCCGGCGGACTTTGCGGGTCCGGGTGAGTTCCTCATCGTCCGGGAGCAGCTCCTTGATCAGGTTGGCGAATCGTTTGACCTTCATGGGATCCGGAAAGGCGGCGATCAATCTGCCGATCTCGCTCTGGACGAGCTGATAGACTTCGGGCTTCTGCGAAAGGTCGTGGAAAGTGGTGTAGGCCACCCCTCTTTTCTTTACCCAGTTGCCCACGTTTTCCAGGTCGATGCTGACCAGGGCGCTTATGTAAGGGCGCTGGTCCCCAATCACCACCGCTTCCTTGATGTAGGGGCTGAACTTCAGTCGGGTCTCGATGTCCTGGGGAGCAAAGCGGGTTCCGCCAGCCAGGTGCATTACGTCTTTGTACCGGTCGAAGACGAAGAGATGCCCGTCTTTGTCCAGGTACCCCGCGTCCCCGGTTCGCAGGAGACCGTCGGGAGTGATGGCCTGTGATGTGGCTTCGGGGTTCTTGTAGTATCCCGCCATGATTCCTTCGCCCCCCACGAAGATCTCCCCGGCCTCGGAGATCTTCAGGGTCACCCCTGGCAAGGCCACCCCGGCCGATTCCGGACGCACATCTCCTTCCCGGTGGCAGGTGGCGATGGCCGTGCATTCGGTCTGGCCGTAAATCTGCCGCATGTCGAGGTCCAGCGCCTTGAAGTACTTGAACACCTCCGGGGAGATGGCCGCCCCCCCGGTGATGGCGATCTTCGCCCTTCCCAATCCGACCTGCTTGGTCAGCGGGCGAATGACCAGGAACCGGGCAAGGTTTCGCAGGTAACGATTCCAGGAACCGATATCCTCTCCGGCCAGCTCTTTTTCCACGGCTCTCTGACAGAGGTTGATCGCCCAGCGGTATGCGTTCCGCTTCAGAAAGTCCGCGTTGTCAATGGCCGCCTGGATGGAGGAGGCAATATCCTCCCATCGGGAAGGGGTCCCCCCAAAATAGGTGGGTTGTAGGTTGACCAGGTCCCTCCGCAGGGTTTCCGCCTCCTCGGGAAAGTTGTAGCGGAAGCCGCAGTCGAGAAAACGGACTACGTTGTAGAGCTGCTCCCCGATCCAGGCCATGGGCGCCAGGGAGAGAATATCATCGCTCTCATCCATGGGGACGACCTGGCCGAAGCTGCGGGCCAGGAAGATCAGGTTGCGGTGGCTCAAAAGGGCGAGCTTGGGTTTGGCCGTGGTTCCCGAGGTGGTCAGCATCATGGCGATCTGCTCAGCGGAAGAAGGAACAACCTCTTCCAGGGCGACGTGTTTCCCCTTCGAGCCCTCCCGCAGACAATCTTCGAAGCGGAGAAGGAAAGGGTGCTGGGCATAATAGTGGTTCATGCCCCGGGAATCCCATACGATGACCACCTTTAACCGGGGGGAAATTTCCTCCCAGACCTTGAGCAGCTTGTCCGCCTGCTCCTGGTCCCCAACCACGATGAACTTAGCATCCGTGGCCTCGATCAGGTACTTGGCTTCCTCTGGCAGGCTATCCGGATAGATACCGCTGATCACCCCTCCCGCCGCCAGGGTCCCCATCTCGGCGATCAGCCACTCGGGCTTGTTGTCTCCCCAGAGGATGACGCATTCCCCGGCCTCCAATCCCCGTTCCTTGAGAAAGAGCCCGAAGGAGGCCGATTTCTGCCAGAGTTCCGCCCAGGTGGTGGGAATCCAGATCCCATACTGCCTCTCCCGCAGGGCTATCCGGTCAGGATGGCGCTTCGCCCGGGAAATGAACAGCTGGATGAGGGTATCGGTCACCAT
>DASPRR010000205.1:0-16462 GCA_035624375.1 Thermodesulfobacteriota bacterium
CCGAAGGAAGCGATGCAGGCATCCACTCCACAGCCATCCCAGACCCCGTTGTTGTTCAGGTCCAGGTACCAGCTTCCCTTTCTATAGACACCGATTTTTTTGATGCCGTCTCCGGTCCAGTCCCCGGCAACCGGAATATCATCCGGTGAGCCGAAAGATTGCTTGCAGGAATCCACCGCGCAACCGTCCCAGATCCCATTCCCGTTGTTATCCCAATACCATTCACCCCCCCGGTATATTCCCAATGCCGCCGGGCCGGTCGGCGTACCGCTCAGGGTGATGTTGACGGAGGCGCTGAGGCTGGTGGAGACATTGCCCGCCGCATCCTTGGCCCAGGCATAGAGGGTTTTCCCTCCGGCGCTGGCAAACCGGTAGAAACTCTGGGGTGCGGGACTCCACCCGGCCGCGGCAGCGGCCGGCGCGGTGGCGGATTCCGTGAGCAGGTAACCGGCTACCCCCACGTTATCGGTAGCGGTGAAGGTCGTAATAGTGACCGTCAATCTTGTGGCGGTTGCCGGAATACTGAACCCGGTCACTGTGGGAGGAGTGGTATCGGGCGTAGCGATGGTGACCGTGACCGAAGCGCTGAGGCTGGCAGAGACATTTCCTGCTGCATCCTTTGCCCAGGCATAGAGAGTTTTAGTCCCCGCAGTCCCGAAAGCATAGCTCGATGGTGGAGCCGCGCTCCAGCCAGCTGCCGCCGCTGCAGGGGCGGTCGCAGATTCGGTGACCATATAACCGGTTACTCCCACGTTATCGGTAGCAGTAAAGGCAAGGATGGAAACCGTCAAAGCCGCAGCCGTCGGCGGAAGGGTGAACCCGGTCACTGTTGGGGGAGTGGTGTCGCCGGCCGCAGCCGGGTGACTTGCGGCGTCGCCCGGGAAGGTCCGCGCCTGGATTTCGACTATATTGGTGAATCCATCCTTATCAGAGTCCAATCCCTCGATGGCGGCAAAATTATATGCGGAGTTTAACCAATCGTTGCCGTAAGGATTAAGCGTCGGAGGCGAAGTGTGGCAAACCGAGCAGGAGTTCAATGCCGTACCCGATGTACCATAATTGGTATTGAACTGGCTCATATAACCGGGGTTGCTGTAGGAAATTCCTATCATCCCAACGATCAGCGCGCCGGTCAAAAAAACGGTAATAAACCTTTTCCCCATTGTCTACCTCCTTTTTTTAAGAGCCCTTATTGGGTTTCTCCGCCAAGAAAACGAATTCTTCCATCCCCTGACTGGGCAGAGGGGGAATTCGGTCTTTCGGTTTTTTTTCGGTTCACTGGCGGGTAGGTTTGGGGGTTTAGAGCAAGGAATATGCCAGAGGATGAAATTAGAATGGCTAGTTAATATTGTTGGCTATTTTTGATCGATCGTTCTTGCGGATGGAAGGTTATTCCCTTCACATCGGACTTTCAATGAAGGGAGAATCCTACAAAGGTGTAAAAAGGAAGGGATAGGTTTCCACCGCGGAGAGTTTTTGCAGAGAACTCCGTCTATTCCTAGAGAAGACAGATTCTTAATTGACTTAACCTTAATCCAAAAGTGCTCGGCACCCGCTCTTCCGGCCTGATCTGGACTAGATCAGTGCATCTTCCATCCAGCCCAGCTTAACCAGCTGAATTCGGTTCAGGTCGCTGACTCCGAGATGATATTTTTTATCCGCTACTATGATATGGCTGGGGGGGACGTCCAAGGCCCGGTCTTCGCCGAAAAAGGCCGTCCGCTTGACCTGGAGCAGGTGGGCAGCCACCGTGTCCACCGCCACCGGATCGGTCCCCACGATCAGCCCCTGATAGGGCCAGACGTACCGGGTGTCGAAGAAGTTCGCCCCCCTTCCGTAGAATTGCGGCGTGAGGGCGCATTGGATATTCAGCCGGGTCTTCCCCTCCACCATGGGAAGTTTCCAAATGCTGCCCAGAGCCGCGCAGGCTTCCGGATGGTAGGACGAACGGTTGGGGGCATACTGGATGTAATTTTTCAGGCAGGATCCGATCCCGGCCCAGTGATGAGTCCTCAGCGGGCGCACGTTGACCAGCGCAGTGGCTTTCTGAAAGATCGGGTTTTCCAGAACCCCCCTGTCGGCGATGCTGATATTTTGCTCGACCACACCCACGTCCAGCAAGCGGCGTTTGATGGCCCCTTCCAGCGGCTTCGGGGTGGGCAGCTTCGGCCATTCGTTGCTCTTCACGCCCACCACGTCCGAACTCTTGACGAGCTTCCGCCAGGCTTCCATGGGTTCGCTGGTTCCCAGGAGAGTCTTCAACGCTTCATCCAGCATGGATTCCAGGATCCCCTGCATCTTGTCCGGCTGTGCCAGCACGTCGGCATTCCGGATGAGGACGACTTTGGCCGCCGGCTGCGCCTGAGCTTCTCCCAGGATCCCGGGCCCCATAGCAGCGGCTACGGCGGTTGCCGCGGCACCGCGGAGAAAGTCCCTGCGGGTGATGACTCTTTCTTCCATTGAACCAAGCTCCTTTCCCTTGCTTCTATTTCCCCTCATCTTTCAAAACGAAAGCGTCCTGCTCCTTTTTATTATACTCCCAATCGCTCTCCGGCGCCCGGAAAAAAGTTACCTTTCCGGGGGGCTGAATTGCCAGGGTTCACTTACCGGAAATGCCGAGCGAGGAATTCCACGGTACGGATAACGATCCGGCAGTTTGCCCTGCCACACTGAATCGTATTTAATTTTCATTCCGCATTCCGGATTCCGCCCTGCACTACGTAGAGTGCGCGGGCATCCCTGAAATTCTTGTGGTTCAGCGAGCACTCCTCCAAATTATTCCAAATCCAGTGGATAAATCGGGCGGCGGATTTTGTGGTAGGTAAACCGTTTGAGGTCCCGGGAAGCCAGGCCGCCGCTGTCCACTAGCATCACTGCGCGGGAGATGGGTTCGAAGGAGGCCCGGAAGTGGTGCCAGGATTTGACCGCCACTACCGAGCAGGCCCGCGGATCGATCTTCTGGCTCAAAAAAACCTGGAGATCATATACCTGGATATTATGGGTGGTCACCAGCGCCCGCACCCCTCCGCAGCGAAGGACGGCTGTGGGCCCCATGGAAAGCCGGACTCCTTTACTCATGGGACCCTGGGCGATAAATTTTCCATCGCTCACCTGCTCCACCATTCCCCGAATCATGAGCGGCGGCCCATAGGTCTTGGGGTCGATTTTGGCCCCCAAAGCCATTTCTATCTCTTTTCCCACTCCGGCGGCGATGCATTTTTGTGCGGCTTCCGGATCGGGGATGCAGCCAAAGGCGGCATTATCTAAATCGGCTTGAATCATGGCCTCAAGCAATCGCACCGAATCCCCGTATCCCCCCGACCCGGGATTATCGGTGAAATCCGCCAGGATGAGCGGCCGGCCATCTTTTGATTCCTTTCCGGCCTCGGTCATGGCTTCTCTCAGGCTGTAGAGGGGGACCGTGATTTCCCGGCGGGTTTCCCAGATATCCTTTAATAATTCTTCGGCAGCACCTTTGAACCGGGAGGGGTCACCATGAGCCGTGATGGTCACGGAAGGTCCGGCATCGGGGATATCGGCCCAGACAAACCCGGCGCAGACGGTGATGGCCAATACACCAGGATTTTTCTGGCGCAACTGATCCGCATGGGCCAGGATTCTGGACATGGGCCCCCCCTGGGTCCGCCCGTAATCCAGGCCTTCTAGTACGGGCGCACGCCAAACCAGGGAGCGCGGTCGGACCTCCCCGTTCATGGTGCGCTGGAGCAAATCAGCGGCTTCCATGCCCCTTTCGTATTGATCGATGTGCGGGTAGGTCCGGTAGGCGATGACGATATTGGCCTGTCGGGCCATGGCGTTCGACACGTTGGCATGGATGTCTAGGCTGATGGCGATGGGAACATCGGGCCCGAGCTTTGCCCGCAAACGGCGCAGGAGGTCTCCCTCGGCGTCGTCCTGGTCTTCGGTGACCATGGCCCCGTGGAGGGAAAGGAGCACTCCAGCGAAGGGACCTTCTTCGCAGGCTTCCAGCACTGCTCCGCTAAGATGGGCCCAATCTTTGGCCGGGGTTTTGCCTCCGGGGGTTGCAGCAGCAGCGATGGGCTGCACCATCTCCCACCCGTATTTCTTGGCTGCGTCGAGATGCGCCCCCATCTCCGTTCGAGTCCCGGAAAATGCCCGGCTGATTTCTTCCCACCGGTAGTATCGGCGCGCGTTATATAAGGACAAGGTGGTGGGAAGGATGCTGAAGGTGTTGGTTTCGTGGCTGATTTCGGCGGAAAGAATTCGACGACCCATTTAACTTTCTCCTCATAGGGCATCGTTGGGGCGGTTCGCGACCCGCCCCAACACTAAAATATTTTCCCGAAGCCCCTGCGGGCAGGTTTCAACCCCCCCTACGAATCCTGGACTGTATTCCTAACGGCGCGCGCCGCGCGCTCCTAAAATCCGCAATCCGCCATGCACCACATTGGGTGCATGGCTGCCCTGAACCTTATGCGGTTCAGGGCGTATTCCGCATTCTTTAGTACAGATGACAGGCCACATACCCTTTTTCATCCCTCCTCTCCGAAGGAACCCTTTCGCCGCAATCGGGTTTGGCATAGACGCAACGAGGATGGAACGTGCAGCCGGACGGCGGATCGAGGGGGTTCGGAAAGCCCGCTCCCAGGTGGAGTTCAGGGACTCCCAGGCCGGGCTCCGGGGTCAACACCGACTCCAGCAGAGCTTTCGTGTAGGGATGGCTGGGCTTTTTGAAGATTCGGTCCGTCTCCGCTTCCTCCACGATCCTGCCCAGGTACATGACCGCGACCCGCGTGGCCAGGTGCTCCACCACCGCCAGGTTATGGCTGATCAGAAGATAGGTAAGGCCCAACTCCTTTCGCAAAGAAATCAGAAGGTTCAGGATCTGTGCCTGGACCGAGACGTCGAGGGAAGAGGTCGGCTCGTCGCAAATCACCACTTCGGGACGCATGATCAAAGCCCGGGCCACAGCTACGCGCTGGCGCTGCCCTCCCGAAAGCTGGCCTGGATAGCTGTGAAGGACCCTCCTCGGCAAGCCAACCAAGTCCAGAATCTCCTCCACCTGACCGCGCCACGTGGAAGAATCTCCCACTTTGTGAGCCCGCAAGGGAAGAGAGATGATGGAGCCGATGGTTTTGCGGGGATTCAACGACGAATAGGGGTCCTGGAAGACGGGTTGAATCTTGCGGGCGATGGACCGGCGCTCCCCTCTTTTTATGACTTTCCCATCGATAAGGATTTGGCCGCTGCTGGGCGGCAGGAGCCCCAGAAGAATCCGGGCCAGGGTTGTCTTGCCGCAGCCCGATTCCCCCACCAGCCCCAGGACATCTCCCTTTTGAATTTGGAGGGAGACCCCGTTGACCGCATGGAGCTCCTTCTTCCCTTTGAAGAGGCCCCGGGCCACCATGAAGGTCCGGTAGACGTCAATTAATTCGAGGATCGGTTGGAGAGATGGATTCATTTGTGGCTTCCGGTCAATAGTTCGTAAGGGCGGGTTTGAAATCCGCCCGTACAGATTTCCAACAAAAAGCTATCGGGGTAGTTAGGGCCTTTGTTCATTGCTCATTGCTGATTGCTCTTTGCTCTCTTGGCGAGTTTCTCCGGCTCCAGCAGGCACCGGTACCCATGGGTTTCGCTGACCATGCACATCCCCGGACCCTGGATGGCGCAGTCCTGAAAAGTAAAAGAGCAACGATTCCGGAAGGCGCAACCCGCCAGCGCTCCCACCGGCGTTGGGACCATCCCGGGGATGGACCCCAGGAATTCGCCGTGCTGTGTCTTTCCAGGGATGGGGATACAATCAAGTAGGCCATATGTATAAGGATGCAGAGGCCGGGTGAAGACATCCCGGACCGTCCCCGTTTCCACGATTTGACCAGCATACATGACCGCCACCCGGTCCGTGACCCGGGCCACGATCCCCAGGTCGTGGGTAATGAGGATCATTCCCATGCGGAATTCTCGCTGCAGCCCTCGCAGGAGATGAAGAATCTGGGCCTGAATGGTGACGTCTAGGGCCGTGGTCGGCTCATCGGCGATGATCAATTCAGGATCGCACATAAGGGCCATGGCGATCATCACCCGCTGCCGGAGACCTCCAGAGAGCTGGTGTGGGTACTGTCCCAGCCGGCTCTTGGCCGCAGAGATGCCCACCTTCTCCAGGAGGAATACGGCTCGCCTCCGGGCCTCGGACCGGCTTACCCTGCGGTGGCGGATCATGACCTCCATGAGCTGATTGCCGATGGTGTAGGAAGGGTTCAGCGAGGTCATGGGTTCCTGGAAGATCATGGACATGCGGTCCCCGCGGATGTCGGCCATCTCCCGCTCCTTCAGCTCTACGAGGTCCTTACCCGAGAAGGCCAGGAGGGACGCCTTCCGAATCGCCGATTTGGGAAGGAGGTTCATGAGGGCCAGGGCAGTCATGGATTTTCCGCACCCCGATTCCCCCACCAACCCCAGGGTTTCCCCTTTGCCAACTGTGAAATCGATTCCCCGCACTGCATGCAAGTCGCCGGTGACAATGGGAATGTCGACGTGGAGGTTTTCAACTTCGAGCAAAGAGCTCATAATAAAAATGCCTAAAATTCGAAATGCCAAAAGCAAAAAAATATGTCTCTCGCAGAGCTCACAGAGCGCGCAGAGATCATGCATCAAAGAATCAAATTCTTTTTCTTGTTAAATCATTTTCCCCTCAGCGTTCTCTGCGGCCTCTTCGAGAGATTTTTTTGCTGTTGGCTTTTCCTTTCATACCTTGAAACTCGAAACCCGAGACTCGAAACCGTCTTTTATCGATTCTCCGGCGCGGTCACGTCGCGAATTCCATCCCCCAAAAGGTTGATCGCCAGGACCAGAACAAACAAGGCCACCCCCGGAATCGTGATCAGCCATGGTTCGAAGAAAAGAAAGTCCTTGCCCTCTGAGACCATGAGCCCCCAGGAAGGAGTGGGCGGCTGCACCCCCAGCCCCAAAAAGGACAGGGCTGCTTCCAAAAGAATAGCGTTGGCCATCTCCAGCGTGGCCACTACCACCAAATTGTTCACGATGTTGGGCATGACTTCGGAAAGCAGGATCCGGGTGGTGGAGCACCCCACCGCCTCGGCGGCCGGTATGTAATCCTGATTGCGAATCTGCTGGGTGGCGCTGCGCATGACCACGGCGTACCGGTTCCACAGCAATAGACCCAGAACGATGATGACCACCTTAAGGGATCCTCCAACGATGCCCACCACGGCCACCGCCACCAGCACAAAGGGGATACTGAGGCGGAGGGTAATAATAAAGGTGATCACCATATCCACCCGACCCCCGAAATAGCCGGCCACCACCCCCAGGGCGGTGCCAATCACCCCGGAGATCAGGGCAACGCAGAAGCCGATGAGGAGTGAGACCTGCGCCCCATACAGAAGGCGGCTCAAATAGTCGCGGCCTACATGGTCTGTTCCGAAAGGATGGTTCCACTTGCCCTCCCCATGCCAGAAGGGCTTTGACAGACGTGTTGTCAGGCTTTGGACATACGGGTCATGAGGAGAGAGAAGGGGGGCCAGCAGGGCAAAGAGGATGATGACCGCCAGGATGATCCCTCCGATCATCAATCCTTTGTGCCCGAAGATGCGACGGCGCAGGAGCCGCCCGGGCGAGGGGCCGAGGATTTCTTCGACGGGTGGGATGGGACGGATTTCCATTTCAGGTCACCCGGATCCGCGGATCGAGCCAGCCGTTCAGGAGGTCGGCCAGCAGGGTGAGAACGATGTAGATGAGGGCAAAGACCAGGATCACCGCCTGCACCGTGGGGAAATCAGACCGTTTGATGGACTCCCAGGCCAGGTATCCCATGCCCTGGATGGCAAAGACCGTCTCAACCACAATGGACCCCCCCAACATGAAGCCGAATTGCACCGCAGATACGCTGACCACGGGGATGACCGCGTTGCGGAGGGCATGCTTGAAGAGGATCGATCCGGGAAGCAAACCTTTGGCCCGGGCCGTGCGGATGTAATCGGAGGCCAGGACTTCCATCATCCCCGCCCGGGTGAGCCGCATGATGGCCGGCATGGCGTAATAGCCCAGGACAATGGTGGGCATGACGAAATATTCCCAGCCCTCCGTTCCCGAGGGGGGAAGGAGCGGGAGCCAGACGCTCAAAACGACAATGAGCATGAGGCCGAGCCAGAAGCTCGGCATGGCCTGCCCCATGACGGAAAGGAAAAGGGCGGTGCGGTCGACCCAACTATTGGGACGGATAGCAGCGATCACCCCTAGGGGGATGGAAAAAACCAGGGCGAAGACGATGGCGGAAGATCCCAGAATCAGGGTGGCGGGAATCCGGGCGGCCATGATCTGGCTCACGGGCAGTCGGAAATAGTAGCTCATCCCGAAATCCCACCGCAGGGCTTTTCCGACCCAGGTCAGGTACTGGACATGAATGGGCCGGTCGAACCCGTAGATCTTCCGGATGTTGGCGATGTCTGCGTCAGTAGCGGCTTCCCCGCCGATGGCCGACGCCGGATCGCCCGAGAGGTAGAGCAGGCCAAAGCTGAGCGCCGTTACGACCAGCGTCACCGCCACGGCCAGGGCAAGTCTCTTCAGGGTGTAGACGAGCATTCTGCTCCCCCGTCGGTTCCATTGCCGGGAGGAAGCCCGGTCCCTCCAAGGGACCGGCTCCTCAGTTGCATTCCGTCATTCTATTTCCAGGACGCGTTGAAGAAACGGGGAATCTCATCCGGCTGGGCGGAAAAATTCAAGTCCTTCGTATAGGCGTAATTCATATTCGAGGACCACAGAGGAATGCAGTAGGCCTGCTCGGCGATTCGCTGCAAAGCCAATTTGTAGTTCTTCTTGCGCACCTCCGGGTCGATGGAGGTGTCGGCGATCTCCAGCCACTTGATCACCTCCGGGTCCCGGGCGTTGTCGTCGGTCGTGCCCCCGAAGAAGTTTCCGGTGAAGGCGGAGGCGTCATGGATGGAGAAGGACCCCCAGTTGTTCATGGCCATGTCCACTTCGCCCACCCGGATCTTTTCGCGGGTGGCGGCGTAGGTCATAAACTGGATCTTCGTCTTGATCCCCACGGCATTCAGGTACCCCATGATGGCTTCCATCTCGGGCCGGTTCCGCCAGCCGTAAAACTCGATCTCAAAGCCGTTGGGGTACCCTGCTTCCTCCAGGAGCTTTTTGGCCTTGGCCGGGTCATACTCGTATTTGACCACGTCGTCGGTGCAGCCGAACTGACTTGGATAGCAGGCCGAGTGGAGGAGCTGAGAGGCTCCTTTTACCAGGGTTTTCTGGATGGTGGCTTTGTCCACGGCGTGGCCGATGGCCTGCCGGACCTTCAGTTTGTTGACCGGGGAGTTCCGCCCTTTTTTATTGGCGGCGTCGAAGTGCAGGAAAAAGACCCTCATGGTGTCGGAGGCTTCCACGGTGATCTTGGGCATCTTGGCCATCTTCTCCGCCTGGTCCTGTGGTACCCGCCAGATCCAGTCTGCGCGGCCGGACATAAGCTCGGCGATCTGAGTGTTCACCTCGCTGATGAAGCGGATATGCAGTTTCCCGATGCTCGGCTTGCCCTTGGGGCTGGCTGCGAAGTAATTCTCGTTCTTGGCCAGGGTAATGCTCTTGCCCGGGACCACCTCCACACCCTTGTAGGGCCCCGTTCCCACTGGTTTGAGACCCATGCCATCTGGGCCCACCTTGGCGTAATATTTGTGGGGGTAGATGGCCAGGACCGCGGCGATGTACTCGGGAGCCGCCGGGAAATTGGTCTTGGTTTTCAGGCGGACCTTGTATTTTCCCAGCTTCTCGCACCTCTCGATCCAGTTGGAGATGTTCTGGCTCTTGATTCCGTTCTTCGGGTCGGAAATCCAGTTCAGGGTGTAAACCACGTCATCGGCGTCGAACTCGTCCCCGTTGTGAAACTTCACCCCCTGGCGCAGGTCGAACTCCAGGGTCTTGCCGTCCACGTATTTCCAGGAGGTGGCCAGGTTCGGTTTGTATTCGCCCGTCTTGAGGTCGCGGTAGAGCAGGCTGTCCCAGAGGAGGTGGCACAGTACCACCCCCCAGCGGTCGGTGTTGAAGTAGTTGTCCACCGAGGAAAGCTCGATCTCGTGGAGGATGTTAAGCGTATCGTTGGCCTTGCCAGCATGGGCCGCAGGGGCCATGAGGATGAAAGCAAATAAGGCGATTAAGCATAACCAAGAAAATTTCTTTCTCATCTTCCTACCTCCTCTTATGAATAGATCAAGGTGAATCCCCCTCCCCCAAGGGGAAAACGAAAGCGGAATGAAAATGCTAAAGCAAACTACTCGAATATTGATGATCTCGTAAAAAGTCTCTCGGTTCGTCACCCCGGCGGAAGCCGGGGTCCAGGATATCGTGAAATAACTGGATTCCGGACTTCGCCGGAATGACAAATCTTATGAAATCTCGGCTCTTTGGGAATCCATCAATATATGGCTTATATATTCACGGCAGTCCTAAGCCAGGAATGCGGCCAGCTTCTTCATTCCCTCTTTGATCATGGAGACGTCGATCCCCGAATAGGCGAACCTTATGTACTGCTCGGTCTCTCCCGGCAGCGGCCGGCCGAAATGCTTGCGGGTGCAGAAGCTCACCCCTGTCTCCCTCAAGACCAGCTTACGGAATTCTTCCACGTCGCTGACTCCCTTGCGCTTCATGGCTCCGGTCACGTTGGGGAAGAGGTAGAAGGTCGCCTCCGGCTTGAAGCAGCGGACCCCCGGGATATCGTTCAGCAGATCAACTAGCATATCTCTTCTTTCTTTAAGGATGGATAGAATGCCCAGAGGTCCTTCGTTGCTCCCCTGGAGGCCGGCTAGGGCCCCGTACTGGATGAAGTGGTTGGAGCAGGACTCGTCGTTCACGTTGATTTTGGAGATATATTCGATGAACTTCGCCGGTCCTACTGCGGCACCCAGGCGCCAGCCAGTCATGGCGAATTTCTTGCTGAAAGTGTAGAGGATGAACGTGCGCTCGGCCATGCCGGGAAAGCTGGCGATGGACCTAGGTCTGCCGCTGTAACGGATTTCGAAGTAGGCTTCATCGGCTAGGACGAAGAGATCGTTCTTCACCGCCAGGGCGGCCAGTTCTTCCATCTCCTCCGGCGGGGACGAAGCTCCGGTAGGGTTCTGGTAGTTGTTGTAAATCAGGATTTTGGCCCCCGCCTGGATCCCTTTTCGGATGGCATCCATATCCAGGATGAAACCGTCACGGGCTTCCTTGTAGCCATAGGGAAGGCCCACGCCGCCATGGAATTCGATCTGCGATTCGTAGATCGGGTAACCCGGGTTGGGGTAGAGGACTTTGTCGCCGGGATTCATGGCCGTAAGGATGAATTTCCCGATGGTGGGCTTGCCCCCCGGCTGGATGGAGACGTTGTCCGCCGTGAGTTTCAGCTTGCGCTGTTCCCCCACGTCCTTGGCTACGGCCTCCCGCAGGTCCGGGATCCCGGCCGTGGGGCAATAGCCGGTCTTCCCTTTTTTCATGGCCTCGATGGCTGCCTCCATCACGTTGGAGGGGGTGATGATGTTCATATCGCCCAGATGAAAGGGATAGATTTTTAACCCCTTCTGGGCGAGCTGCGAGGCTTCCAGGGAAACGGCAAAGGCCGTCTCGGTCCCGATACGGCTCATTCGCTCGGCGATGGGTACGGTCATGGCTTCGACTCCTTTGGATTCAAAGAGGATTCCCCCAGGAAATCCGCCTATTGCAGACCCTGCTCCGATGAACGTCTACGGGCCTTCTACATATATTTCCTCCTGACCCGCTCCGGCTCGGGAATAAGGGGATTATAGGGAGAAGGTAGGGCAGTGTCAAGGATTTCAAATCCAAGGGTTTACTGGTTGCTCCTTCCTTGTTTCTCGTTTAAGGCGAATTGAGGGCATTGATCAGAAGGTAAGGAGTAACCAGCAATGCATTGAAATCCGAACTCCATTTGGCGTTTGACACCGACTTCCCCCTATCGTATATTTCCCTTATTTGAGGAATAAGAAAGGAAAAGGAGCGCAAAATGGCACTCAAATTCGGACCGAGAAGAGGAACGTACACAGACATCTCCAGGAAGATGAAAGGGGGGGGACTTTCCTCGGACGAAAAGAAGGTGTTCGAAGATTTTGACCTGGTTTACCGTTCCTTGTGCGCCCTTCTCTACAATTACGTTCCGGCTTCCGGCCATCCCGGAGGATCGATCTCCTCGGGACGGTTCGTTGAAGGGATTCTCTTTGGGGCCATGGACTACGACGTCTCCAACCCCGACCGGGAAGATGCCGATCTCATATCTTATGCGGCCGGGCATAAGGCCCTCGGACTCTATTCCATGTGGGCCCTACGGAACGAGGTGATCCGGATCAGCGCGCCTCATCTTCTTCCCAAAGAGGTTCGCTACCAGCTCCGGTTGGAAGACCTGCTGGGTTTCCGGCGCAACCCGATCACCCAAACACCCCTATATTCGAGGTTTGGCTCCAAGCCCCTCGACGGCCACCCGACTCCGGCAACCCCCTTCCTGCGTCTCTCCACTGGAGCCTCGGGGGTGGGAGCGGCCTCTTCTTTCGGTCTGGCCTTCGGGGCCATGGATTACTATGGAAAGGATGCCCCCCGCGTGCACATCGTAGAGGGAGAAGGAGGAATGACCCCCGGGCGCGTCAGTGAAGCCATGGCTGCCGCGGGTACGGCTTGCCTGAAGAACATCATCCTTCACGTGGACTGGAACCAGGCCTCCATCGACTCCAACCGGGTCTGCCGGGAAGGTAACGACCCGGGCGATTACGTTCAATGGAATCCCCTTGAGTTTGCCTACCTCCACGACTGGAACGTCATCTGGGTACCTGACGGTCTGGATTTCGGGCAGGTCTTCGCTGCCCAACAAGCTGCGCTTCGGATGAGAAACACTCAGCCCACGGCCATCGTCTACCGGACCCAAAAGGGATGGCAGTACGGAATCGAGGGGAGAGCCTCCCACGGAGCCGGCCATGGCCTCTGTACCGACGGCTTTTATCAGGCCCTGAAGCCGCTCACCGACCTCATGAAGGGCGATCTGCCCCGCTGCCAGGGCGGCAGCCAGCGCTGCCAGGCGGGCAAGGACAAGGCGGTGATCGAAGAGTGTTTCTGGGAAGGGCTCCAGCTGATTCGCAGCACCCTGGAAAAAAACCGGCCCATGGTCGAACCCCTGGCGCAGAGACTGATCAACGCCCGTTTGCGGCTGAACCGCAGAGGCCGCATACCGCGCGCGAACGGCCCGGTCATCGAATCCGTGTTCGAAGCGGCCAAGGGAACCGCAGGGACCATTCCTCAGAACCTGGTCCTCCAGCCCGGAAAGAACACCACCTTGCGTGGTGAACTGGGCCGGGTTCTGCACTACTACAACAAGGCCAGCAATGGGGCCATTCTCACCGCAGCCGCCGACCTTCTCGGTTCGACCAGCGTCAACACCGCGGCCCAGGGGTTTCCGGAAGGCTACTTCAACGCTTCCACCAACCCGGGCGCAAGGCTTCTTTCCATCGGCGGCATCTGCGAGGACGCCATGTCCGGCATTTTGGCCGGAATCTCCACCTTCGGCCACCACGTGGGTGTCGGCTCCTCCTACAGCGCCTTCATCGCCCCCCTTGGCCATATTTCCGCCCGCCTGCACTCCATCGGCAACCAGTCCCGCCAGGCCATCGCTCAAGAGCCTTACCGGCCCATGATCCTGGTTTGCGCCCATGCGGGGGTGAAGACCGGCGAGGACGGGCCTACCCACGCCGACCCCCAGGCGCTCCAGCTCCTTCAGGAAAATTTCCCCCTTGGAACCCTGATCACCCTGACCCCCTGGGACCCCCAGGAGATGTGGACTGTGGTTTCCGCCGCCCTGGACAGGAGGCCGGCAGTGATCGCCCCCTTTGTCACCCGCCCCAGTGAAAAAGTGATTGACCGCCAAGCCTTGGGCCTGGCCCCAGCGACGGCCGCAGCCTCCGGCCTGTACCTATTGCACGGTGCTCAGAAACAGCGCGCGGGGACGATCGTTCTCCAGGGAAGCGAGGTGGGCTATGCTTTTGTCGAACACGCTCTCCCCTTGTTGAAGAAAGAAGGGATAGACGTGGACGCTTACTACGTGGCCAGCGCCGAGCTTTTTAACCTTCTTCCCCAAGGGGAGCGGGAAAAGATATTCCCCGAGGAACGCGCCAGAGAGGCCATGGGAATCACCGGCTTCACCCTTCCCACCCTGGACCGCTGGGTCCTATCCGAACGAGGACGCAGGCACTCTCTCCATCCTTTCCAGAAGGGCCATTATCTGGGAAGCGGCCAGGCCGACCAGGTCATGGCCGAGGCCGGATTGGATGGGGAAAGCCAGTTCAAGGCCATTCTCCGGTACGTGAGAGAAAGGGACTAGATTTTTCCCAGGGAGTGCAGGAAGAAGGCGGCAGAGCCCACAGCCGTTTTAGGACATAGAGAAAAGCACAAATACCAGCGTCAGGCGAAGCCGATTGGGTCTCTTTGCGTTGTAAAGCCGTCTTTATTCGTAGCCCGTATATCTCTGCGCAATCTGCGGATAAACAAGTTTTGCTATTCGGATTTATCCTTCAGGCGGTGATCCATCTCTTCCCTTCCTGCTCGAGCAACCGGTTCGCTTCAGGGGGTCCCCACGTTCCCGCGGCATAGTTGGGAAAATTTCTCGGCGGTTGGTTTTCCCAGCAGGAAATGATCGGGTCCACGGCTTCCCACATGGCTTCGATCTGATCCTGCCGGACAAAGAGGGTCAGGTCCCCTTTCAAACAATCCTGGATGAGTCGCTCATAGGCCGGGTGGGGAGCGGATTGAAAGGTCTCCTTGTAGCTGAATTTCATATCGATGGGATAAATCTGGTTGGGCATGCCGGGCACCTTCACTCCGAACCGAAGGGAGATCTTTTCTTCGGGTTGAATCGTCAGGAGGAGGACATTGGCCTCCAGCATGTCGCAGGTCCGGCCGAAGAGCCTCAGGGGGGGCTGGTCGAACTGGATGGCGATTTCGGTAACCCGCTTGGCCAACCGTTTCCCCGTCCGAACGTAAAAAGGAACCCCGGCCCATCGCCAGTTGGCAATGTAGAAGGACCCCGCGAAAAAGGTGGGGGTGGCGGAGTCGGGGGACACCCCTTTTTCCTGCCGGTACCCCGGCACCTCCTTTCCCTGGACCTTTCCCGGCCCATACTGCCCGATGACGCTGAACCGGTCCACCTGTTCTTCCCTCAAGGGATGAAGGGACCGGAAGACCTTCGTCTTCTCATCGCGGATGAAGTCGGCCTCGAACCCCACCGGGGGTTCCATAGCAATCAACCCGATGAGCTGGAGGATGTGGTTCTGGACGATATCGCGGATCACCCCGGCCTGTTCGTAGAAGCGGACCCGGTTATCGATGCCTATGTCCTCGGCCACCGTGATCTGGACATTGTCGATGTACCGGCGGTTCCATAGCTGTTCAAAGATGCTGTTAGAAAAGCGAAAGAAGATGATATTCTGTACTGTCTCCTTTCCCAGATAGTGGTCGATGCGATAGACCTGACGTTCGTCGAAGGCGCTGGTCAGGAGGCGGTTGAGTTGTACCGCAGAGGAGAAGTCTCTCCCGAAGGGCTTTTCCACGATGATCTTGGTGTCCAGCGGCCCTCGGCAAAGTCCGCGCGCGTTCAGCAGGTTCACCGCCGTAGGCGTCATCTGGGGGGGGATGGCCATGTAGTAAATCACATTCTTGTGACCCTCCCGGTCCGGAACCATGACTTGGTCCAGCCGGGAGCAGAGCCTCTGATAGGTCCCTTCTTCCTCCAGGTTCCCTGGGAGGTAAAACAAGCGGCTGCGGAACTCGGCCCATTTCTCCTCGCTGAAACAGACCTCGTCGGACCCCCGGAGGGCCCGTTCCATCAAGGCCCGGTAGGAATCGTCTTCCAGTTTTGATCCTCCCAAGCTTAGGATAGAAAAATGCTCCGGGAGCTCGTTCCCTAGATAGATGTGAAAGAGGGCGGGGAGGAGCTTCTTACGGCTCAGGTCCCCGGTCCCGCCGAAAATCACCAGGGTGAAAGGCTCGACCTTGAAACTCTGCGCGGTAATGTCGCAGGTCTGCAGATACTTGGTGACCGCGACGTCTTCGATCCTGCTTTTCTCGACCATTTTATTCTCCCTGCTGCGGATTGCAGGATTAGCCTATCAAGCCTGCGTGGCGCAAGGCGAAAAAATCGGAATTTATCGATCCGGCTCACCTCTCAAATCTGATTATAAACGATGTGGCTTGTTTCGGAGAATGAAAAAAAGCTCCTTTTCCCCTTTGGGTAATATTCAGGGGAAAAAGAGAAAAGTTCTTTCCCTTCCTCCAGGGTCTCCCTCCGGCCAAAAACCTCAACCGATGGAAACCATTGATCATTGAATGGTCTTCCCTCTTTGGAATGAGTCTTGCTAAATGAAGGAGTATTACTTCCCACTATTGAAGGGGATGGAGAGGGACTCAGATGAGAAAGTTTTGGATCATCATGTTT
>DASPRR010000216.1:0-8642 GCA_035624375.1 Thermodesulfobacteriota bacterium
AAGTCCTACGACAAACTCCGCAAAAAGGCGTCTTCCCCTGACCTCCTTTTCCCCGGACACGACCCGCTGATGAGCTCCAATTTCCCAAAGGTAGCCAAGGATGTAACCCGATTGGTTTGATCGCCACTCGAATAAAAATTATAATCGTAAACTCGAAGAGCGGTTCATTGCCTAGCCGCCAAATCCAGGACTGGGAGAAACCACTCAGTCTCGACTCTAGCCAAAAGGAGGAATGTTATGCCCCTCAATGTGGAAAAACTTTCGAAAGCGCTGCTACGAGGTGCGATCGACACTCATATCCACACCGCCCCCGATATTTATCCTCGCTCGGTAACCGTTATGGAGGCCGCCAAGAATGCCAAAGCTGTGGGGATGAAGGCTATCTTGGTGAAAAGCCACTGCACCGACACTTCCGACCGTGCAGAGTTGACCCGCGAGATAACTGGCTTTCCGGTCTATGGGGGAGTCACTCTCAACTACCCGGTCGGTGGGTTGAATATCCATGCGGTGCGCGAGTCGATTCGTCAGGGGGGCAAGCAAGTCTGGATGCCCAGCACCAGCGCCATTCCGTTCCTGAGGGATGCGGAGACGGTGCCCCATCTGGCCAAGACCCTTCCGCTCGGCGTGGAAGGAATGACCATTCTGCAGAAAAACGGGCAACTCGCGCCGGAAATCAATCCCATTCTGGCGCTGATTGCCGAACATGATATTTCCCTGGCCTCTTCCCATGTCTCCCCCGCGGAAGGCCTTCTTCTTGTTAAGGCGGCTCGCGAAGCCGGGGTGAAACGGATCACCATCACTCATCCCCACGCCGGTTTCCTTGGCTATACCGTGGATCAAATGATCGAGTTGGGCCGGTTGGGAGCCATGCTGGAGTTCCATTATGCCTTTGCCACCAAAATGATTCGGAACCCGACGCCGGTGGCCGATTTGGCCAAAAGCATCCGAAAAATTGGCCCCGAAAAATGCATCATGGCCACGGATGGCGGCCAGGCGGGGAATCCTCCTCCCCATGAAATGCTTCGCTTATTCATTGCCGGAATGTTGGAAGCAGGTTTCTCGGAGGCGGAAATTCAGATCATGACTATACGCAACCCGGCGTGGGTCCTAAATTTGAGTTGAAGCCCAATGCAACAGACCCTCTTCACGTACCGAAATCTGTACCCCCTTTCGATTATCGGTTCCAGAAAGAGGAGCAGCCCGTTTCTTAAACCCTGAAAAATTCAAGACTTCCTTCGCTAAAAGAACAAAGAAGGACGCATGATTTTTCTCTTTGACAAACCTTCCTGGGCCGGGTTAGAAATAGGTGGGCCTTTATCTCTTATCCAAACTCTCTAAGCGAGGGAAATTATGAAGATTCCGGAGAAATACCGCAAACGGTTGATGGGGTTGATCCCGGTGGATCGAATCGTCACCTGGCAGGTTCCCCGGCCGCCTCGAGAACTCATCCAGGAACTCCTCGGCTATGAAGGGCTTACTCCCACCCTTTCCGATATCCTCGACTTCCTGGGTGTCCCGGGGGCAATCCCCGGGTCCGAGATCAAACCGGTTCTCCAGGGGAAGAAAATCGCCGGCCCTGCGGTTACCCTGAAGTACGTCCCCGAGCGCACGACTCCGGCTCAATCCTTTTATGAAAAGGCCAAGGCTAAGCTGGCCGACCGGGACGCCTATGCCATGACCGAGCCAGGGGATGTGGTGGTCATCGACGGAGGAGGGAGGGGGGAGATCTCCGCCATGGGAGGACTTTCCACTCTGGTGGCCAAAAAGTATGGTTTGGCGGGAAACATCGTGGATGCCGGGGTCCGGGATATTCAGGACATCCGCGGGCTTGACTACCCGGTGTGGTCCCGGGGGATCACCCCGATTACGGGAAAATTTCGCTTTGAGGCTCGGGAAATCAACGGCCCGGTGGTCTGCGCCGGGGTCTCCGTTCATCCCGGCGATCTCGTGGTGGCGGACGACACGGGCATTGTGATCGTTCCGCAAGAGTTGATAAAAGAGGTAATCCGGCTGGCGATCGAGGCCTCTAAAAAGGAGGAGCGCCTCATCCAGGTGATCGAAGAAGGCTCTTCGATAGAGGAGATGAAGAAGGTTCTGGCGCCAGAAAAATGGTGAGAAAAGGTTAGAGGTTGGAGGTTAGGGATGAGGCTATTGCCTCAAACCTCTAACCTCCAACCTCTAACCTTTTACCCGTATTTTGGGAGGCTTTGAATGGCTTTTGAACTGATGCGCGGGAACGAGGCGGTAGCCGAGGGGGCCATCCGCGCCGGCTGCCGGTTTTACACCGGCTATCCCATCACCCCTCAGAATGAACTTTTCGAATACATGGCCAAGCGGATGCCGCAGGCGGAAGGGACTTTCCTCCAGTGCGAAAGCGAGGTGGCCGGAATCAACATGATCTGGGGAGCGGCCTGCACGGGAATGCGGGCCATGACTTCTTCTTCCGGCCCCGGCGTGAGCCTCATGTCCGAAGGGTTGACCACCCTGGCCGCCGGACAGCTCCCCTGTGTCATCGTGGACGTGACCCGGGCAGGTCCGGGGCTGGGCCGGATTGCTCCCGCTCAATCGGACTACCGTCAGGTGACCAAAGGCGGAGGGCACGGGGATTACCATGCCATCGTCCTTGGGCCTTCTTCAACTCAGGAGATGGCCGAATTGGCGAACTTGGCTTTTTATCTGGCCGACCTTTATCGCAACCCGGTCATCATCCTCATGGACGGGATGCTGGGACAGATGATGGAGCCGGTAGATTTTGACCAGGTGAAACCCCTCCCAATCCCGGAGAAGCCGTGGGCTTTGCGCGGAAAGGGGGAGGGACCCCGCAAGATGGTCTATGCCGCTCCCTTCGACGATCCGGGCTTGATTCAGCTGAATCAGGAATTGGAAGAAAAATACCGCCGAATCGAGGAGAAGGAACAGCGCTGGGAAGAAGTGGAGGTCGAGGGGGCTGAACTGGTCGTGGTCGCTTTCGGCAGCGCGGCCCGTGCCTCTCTGGATGCGGTGCAGACCGCCCAGGCCGAAGGGATGAAGGTGGGTTTGGTCCGTCCAATTACTCTATGGCCCTTCCCCAAGAAGGCCTTCAGCAGACTTCGCCGTTCGGCCAAGGCCTTCCTGGATGTGGAGATGAACGCCGGTCAGATGCAAGAGGACCTGGAGCGGGTCATCGGGCCCGATTTTCCCGTCTACCATCTGGGGCAAGGTGGAGGGAAGATCATCTATCCGGATGAAGTCTTGGAAGAGATCAAAAAGCTGATGAAATGAATTTTCCCCCCCCCGCCCTCGCCCTCCCCCTCGAGGGGGAGAATTGGGAGGAGGCGGGATGGAGGTTTTTTGAATGAAGAAGATTTTTGGAAAGCCGGATGCTTTGACTGACTTCCCCTACCCCTACTGTCCAGGCTGCGGTCACGGGATCGTCCAACGCTTGGTGGGCGAGGCCATGGATCAGCTGGGAATCGTGGGCAAGGCAATCGGAGTGACTTCGGCCGGCTGTTCGGTGAGAAACTGGAAACAGTTTGCCTGCGACATGACCATGGGATTGCACGGCCGGGGTCCTGCTGTGGCAACGGGTTTGAAACGTACGGCCCCGGAGTGCATCGTTTTCACCTACCAGGGAGACGGAGACATGGCTGCCATAGGGACCGGAGAGATCGTTCACGCGGCATCCCGCTGCGAGCGAATCACGGTGATCTTCGTCAACAATGCTGTTTTCGGGGCCACCGGAGGACAGCAGGCCCCCACCACCCTCCTGGGCCAGAAGACTACCAGTTTTCCCGGAGGGCGGGACCCACGGACCGGAGGGTATCCGCTGAGAATGTCCGAAATGCTTTCCCTGGTTTCACCGGAGTCCTACATCGTTCGGGTCTCCCTTCACGACGTGAAGCACATCAACCAAGCCGCCAAAGCCACCCGCCGTGCTTTTGAAGTCCAGATGAACAACGAAGGGTTCTCCATGGTGGAATACCTCTCCATGTGCCCCACCCAGTGGAAGGTGACCCCGGTCCAGGCGTTGAATTGGGTGGAAGAAAAGATGATCCCCTATTATCCGTTGGGGGAATACGGAACGATAAGAAATTAGCGATCAGCGGTCAGCTCTCAGCCTCCAGCTAAAATCCAAAAACAAAAGGTTTTGGCTGATGGCTGAAAGCTGACCGGTGGTCGATGCTTTTATTGGAGTTTTTATGCATGAATCGGTGATTATGTCCGGGTTCGGGGGGCAGGGAATCCTGCTTATGGGCCAGCTCCTCTGTTACGCCGGAATGCACGAGGGGAAAAACGTGACTTGGATGCCTTCCTACGGGCCAGAGATGCGCGGGGGGACGGCGAATTGCACGGTGATGCTCTCTTCCGACCGAGTGGGCTCTCCCGTAACCCGCTATCCTTTCTCCCTGGTGGCCATGAATAAAGCCTCCCTGGATAAGTTTGAGAACGCCATCCAGCCGAACGGATTTCTGGTCATCAATTCGTCCCTGGTGGACCGGGAGCCTACCCGCACCGATCTCAAGTATATCAAGGTACCGGCCAATAGGATCGCCGAAGAGGCGGGCACCCTGCAGGTGACCAACATGGCCGCGTTGGGAGCCTACGTGGTCGGTAGAGGAGTTGTTTCGCTGGACTCGGTCCTCATCGCCCTGCGGCGAATGATCCCCGAGCACCGGAAGGAATTGCTATCAGTGAACGAGGAGGCCCTGCGCCGCGGCGCCGAAGCCGCCAAAAAACAATAGGACGCGGATGAACGCAGATACACGCAGATAAGAAAAGAAATATTTGACAGGAAAAAACAAAAAATAATTATCCTGAAAATCTGCGTTCATCTGCGTCCCATTCATGTTTGAACGGAAAAAGAAATGGGAAAGATTGCGATTGACAAGGAACGCTGCAAAGGATGCCAGCTCTGTATCGTGACCTGTCCGAAGAAGAGCCTCCGCCTTTCAGAGGAGTTCAACGACAAGGGATATCACTTCATTATTTTCGAGGATGGAAGTGAATGCACGTCCTGCACCTTCTGCGGACGGGTCTGTCCGGATATGGCCATTGAAGTTTACAAATAGAAAATACGCAAAGCGCAGAGGGCACATTGCGGCGTAGCCGCAACCAAAAGAAATCGTTTACTTCTAACTCATGAGTCAAGGAATCACCCCCTCCCTGCCCTCCCCCCTCGAGGGGGAGGGTCAGGGTGGGGGGGGATGTTTTTTGGTTAACAAAATCTAAGATTCTGCATGTTAGTAGTATAGAGCATAGAGAAAAAAATCTTTAGTCTTTATTATGCCATGCTCTATGCGCTATGCCCTGTGCATCTCGTAAGGAGGTTGTTATGAATTTTCCCCGCATCTACCGAATCCGCCAGGCTTTCGATCGAACCCAGGTCCAGGATATTCCGGGAACGGTGAAGGGCGAGTTAAAGAAACTCTCCTTGGAGAAAAAGGTCAAACCGGGGCAACGCGTGGCGCTCACCGCGGGAAGCCGGGGGGTGGCCAATATCGCCGTCATCCTGAAAGCGGCGGCGGAATACCTCAAATCCATAGGGGCCAAGCCCTTCATCTTCCCCGCCATGGGCAGCCATGGCGGAGCTAAGGCTGAAGGGCAGACGGACCTTCTGGCTCATTACAACGTCACCGAAGCTTTCACCGGTGCGCCGGTCCTCTCCTCCATGGAGGTTATAGAGATCAGCACGACCGAAGACGGGGTTCCGGTCTACATCGACAAGAACGCCTCCCAGGCAGACTGGATCATCGTGGCCAACCGGATCAAACCGCATACCAAATTCAAAGCCCCCATTGAAAGCGGGCTGATGAAGATGATGGCCATCGGCATGGGAAAACAGAAGGGCGCCGAGTACTACCACAAGGCCGCCATCCAGTTCACCTTCCCGAAAATCATCGTCGATGCGGGACGAGAGGTGATCAAGAAGGCGCCCATTCTCTGCGGTCTGGGGATGGTAGAGAACGGATACGACGAAACGGCCAAAATTGCGGCCATCCTCCCCCAGGAGATCGAAGCCAGGGAGAGGGAACTCCTGGTACTGGCCAAGCAGATGATGCCCCGGCTGCCCTTCAACGAGGTCGACCTGCTCATCGTGGACGAGATGGGCAAGGACATTAGCGGCACGGGAATCGATCCTAACGTGACCGGCCGCAACCGCGACCTTTTGGGCGTCTTCCCCCATCCGGTCAACGTGAAGCGCCTCTTTGTGCGTGACCTGACCGAAAACTCCAACGGCAACGCCACCGGGCTGGGGCTCGCCGACCTGACCACCAAGAGGTTGGTGGACAAGATCAACTACCAGGCGACTTACATGAATTGCATTACCGGGATCAGCATAGAAAAAGCCGCTGTGCCCATGCACTTCCCCACTGATCAGGAAGCCATCCAGATCGCTCTAGGATCGATCGGCTTGACTCCCTCGGAGAAAAGCAGGATTGTCCGGATCAAGAACACCCTGCATGTGGATGAAGTGGAGGCCTCCGAAGCCTACCTGGAAGAAATGAAGAAACGATCCGACCTGGAGGCCCTGGAGGGTCCCAGGCCCATGTCTTTCGACGGCCAGGGGAATTTGCATCCCTTGAAGGTTCACGGGGGCGGGCGAAAGGCGGATTTTTAAAAGAGAGTTGATGGTTGCTCGTTGCTAGTTGAAGAAAAGCCGGCCGGAGCAAACCATACCCCGGAGCGACTGACCAGGAACGAGAAACCAGTAACTAGCGACCAGCAACCAGGAACAAGGAACGAACCGTGATCGATATTTTTCTTGGCCCCAAACAATACATCCAGAAAGAAGGATTGTTGGGCGAGTCCGGAAACCACCTGAAACCCTTCGGACGGCGCCCCATGGTTCTGGGAGACGAGCTGGTCTTTTCCATCATTCGACCCACCCTGGAGGACCGTCTGAAGTCAGCGGGACTTTCCCCTTTCTTTGTCCTCTTCGGCAAAGAGTGCAGCATGGCCGAGATTTCCCGCCTGGTCGAAATCGTCAGGAAGGAGAACCTGGATTTCATTGTGGGCACCGGGGGTGGGAAATCCATCGACACCTCCCGCATGGTTGCCGAGCAGCTGAAGTTTCCTCTGATCACCATCCCCACCAGTGCAGCCACCTGTTCGGCGGCCTCTGCGGCGGCCGTCGTCTACGAAAAGGGAATCCGCCAGGCTACGGTGAACGGGAAAGGGGCGGACCTGGTCCTGGTGGATTCCACGATCTTATCCCAGGCCCCCACCCGTTTGCTCGCTTCAGGCATGGGCGACGCCCTGGCCAAGTGGTACGAGGGGAAGCCCTGTTACGACCGGATGAAGGAACCGGACTCCGCGACCCAATCTGCGCTGAGCCTCTCCACTCAGACCAAGGAGGCGATTCTTGCCGTGGGCCTGGAGGCTAAAAAAGATGTGGAAGCCAAAAGGAATTCCTATGCCGTGGAGAAAGTCGTCGAAGCCAACGTTCTCCTGACCGGAGTCATCGGAGGTTTAGGAGGGTCCAAGTTCCGTGTGGCCGTGTCCCATGCCCTGCTCTACGGCCTGACCGTCCTTCCCCAGGTCCATCAAAACCTCCATGGAGAAATGGTATCCTTTGGGATCATCGTTCAGCTCTGCCTGGAGAAGAACGAAAAAGAGCTGAAGACCCTCCTGCCCTTTTTCTCCCGGCTCGGCCTGCCGATAACCTTGAAGAGTCTCGGGCTCACCAATGTGGAAGACCCGCTCTTCTGGGAAGGGCTTAAACGAACCTGCGTCAAAGGCAGCTCCGTGCACAACATGCCCTTCCTGGTGGACGAACAGAAGCTTTATCGGGGCATGCTTGAGGCAGACGAACGGGCCAGGGCATTTCGTTAAATGTCATCTCGCAGGTCCTCCCTTTTCCTCTTTTGTCGAAAGGGGTTGGAGGGATTCCAATGATCAGATTGGACCAATAAAAGGGGAAAAAATGAAACGCTATGAAATCCGCATCGCCGGATTCGGCGGGCAAGGGGTGGTGACCGTGGGAAAGATCGTCGGGGTTGCCGCCGCCCTTTACGATAAAAAAAATGCGGTTCAGACCCAGTCTTATGGCCCAGAATCGCGGGGTGGAGCGTGCAAGTCGGAAGTGGTACTTTCAGATGGAGAGATCCATTACCCCAAAGTTCGAATGGCGGATGTATTGGTCGCTCTATCCCAGCCCGCTCTGGACATTTACCTTAAGGATTTGAAGGCGGGAGGGATTTTAATCATCGATCCGTTGACCGTGATCAAAGAGGTCCCCCGGGCCGATATCAAAGTGTTCAAAGTCCCGACGGCGGAAATCGCCCTGCAGGTGGGAAACAAGAAATTCCAGAACATGGTCGCCCTCGGCGCTCTGGCCTCGCTGACTGGCGTGATTTCTCCAGAGGCTCTGGAAAAGGCCATCAAGGAGTCTGTTCCCCCCAAGACTCTGAACCAGAACCTCGAGGCCTTCAAGAAAGGAATGGGTTATGTCCGAAGTTGAAGATTCCGCCTTTGAACCCCTCATGACCGAGGAGGAGGCCAAAAAAGTCCTGCACGGCCACCTCCCTCCCAGAGACTATTACCTCTTCGGCAGCGACGCCTGCGTGGAAGGGGCCATCTTTGCCGGCTGCCGGTATTATGCCGGCTATCCCATCACTCCGGCATCGGAGATCATGGAAAAGGCCGCCCAGAGGATGCCCCAG
>DASPRR010000220.1:0-25365 GCA_035624375.1 Thermodesulfobacteriota bacterium
TCCTCCGGTAAAGCTTGCCCATTTGATAATTACCGCATAGACAATTTGGCTGAAGGCCAGGGTAAGAAAGGAGAAATATATGGCCGTGAGTCGAGTACAAAAATAGCCGATCACCAGGGCCGCGATTCCCGAAAAAATCATTGCGCAAAGCAGCACGGACGGTATGGCCAGCGGCAAAGAACCCGAAAGTTTTTGAAGCATGATCCCAACTGTGTACGACCCGACGGCGAAAAAAGCCGCATGGCCGAAGGAGATGATCCCTGTGTATCCAATCAGCAAATTAAGGCTTACCGCAAAAAGAGCCATGATGAGCATTTCGGAAACGATGTTCACAAAGGATAATAGGGGGAATAACCAAGGAAAGATGATTAAGAAACTGGCCAAAAACAGCATCCAGCTATTGGATCGAATGAATCGCATATCCTTCCTCTTCAGACCGTGGCCCTGCCGAATAATCCGGACGGGCGGATGATCAGGACAACGGCCATCAAAATGTAGATAAAAGCCAGCTCAAAGAAGGGGAATCCCAGGATTCCAAAGGATCGCATCAACCCGAATAGAAGGGCAACAAGAAAGGTGCCGATAATATTCCCCATTCCTCCGATGACTACGATAATAAACGATTCGATGATAATCGAATTTCCCATCTCCGGAACGATGGAACGTAAGGGGGAGGCGATGACCCCGCCCAGCCCCGCCAAGAGGCTTCCCAGGGCGAAAACCGAAGTGTACACCAGAGGAACATTCATGCCCACGCACATCAACATCTCCGGGTCGGAAGCCGCAGCATTGATAATTTTGCCGAATTTCGTTTTGGCCAAAAAGAACCAAATCCCCAAGACCAGCGCAGCGCCCGCCAGCATAATAAATAAATAGTAAAAGGGAACAAGCGTTCCCATAATGTTGATTGGAGGCCGACGAAACCAGCCGGGGACCGGAACGGATAGGTCAAAGATCCCCCAAATTAATTTGGCCATGTCGTCCAAGACCAAAATAAAGGCGTAGGTGAGCAGGAGTTGATAAAGGTCGGGTAGTCCATAGACCCTTTTAATGAAAAAACGCTCCAGGATGACCCCGGTGATTCCCACCCCAATTGGGGCCAGCAATAAAGCCAGGCCGAAATTCCCGAAATGTTCCACTACCGTATAGGTAAAGTAAGCTCCAAGCATGTATAGGCATCCATGGGCAAAATTCATGACCCCCAGGACCCCCAAAATGAGGCTGAGCCCGGAAGCAACGAGAAACAACACCATGGCGATGATTAACGCACCGATGACCTGCCCCAAAATGCACCCGGGACTTGCCAAACAGTTGAATAAACTCGCTAGGTCCATCGATATTCTCCCGAAAGTCTTTCCCGCCCTCGAATGGCGCCGCAAACCAGACTGAAGAGGAGCCCTGGAAGGTACGGCCAGGGCTCCTTCCGCCAATCAAGTTTTGAGCCAACCTTTTTCCTTAAGCCAATCACTTTCGACCTTTATAATGTCATCCCAGGACATGGTTAATACCTCTTCCACATACGGCATTTTCGAGATGGTTTTTCCCCATGCCTCCGTGTAAAGGATTATCTGATGGTCCCTCCCCCTCATGACGCATTTTTGGCCCGGAGGGGTTCCCCAGGGGCAAACAATCTCCAGGTTCTCCAGCGCCGCCCGGACCGCGTTCTGGTCTGTAGTGCCAGCCTTTTCAACCGCTTTTTGGTAGAAGAGGCAGGCCGTATACGTCTGCTGGGACCATCCGGAAGGTTCATAGTTGAATCGTTTTTGAAAGGCATAGAACCAATCGCTGTTTAACTTGGTATCCGGTACGATGGGATTCGACCTCGTGCCCATGAAAATCCCCGGCGGAAATTTTCCGAAGGCCTTGATGACCGGGTTGATGGCCGTAAAATCCCCCAGGTCGATGCTAAAGATTTTCACCTTGTCTGAAAATCCATACAGGCCTCCCTGCTCCAATAAGGCCACAATATCTCCGCCCCATTGAGAGGTAAAGCAGGCATCGACCTTGGCCCCCATGATCTTATTGATATAAGGGGTAAAGTCGGGCTCGTAAAGCTTGGGCCAAACCTCGGCGACGATTTCCGCCTCGGGATAAAAGATTTTCAGGAACCTTACGAAGAACATCACGTTCTCCCGGCCGTAGGCATAATCCGGAGCAATCATGGCCCACCGCTTCCAGCCATTCTTTTTGCAGATATCGGCGGCATATTTGGCCCCGGCGGCCATGTCGTGGATGTTGGAGGGAGAGGACCGAAAGTGAAAAGGGGAGAAAGTCTTCGGGTCTGCGGTGAGCTCGGTGGTTTTCGAGGTTCCGGTGATGGTTAACATCTTGAGGTCGCGGGAGACTTCCTTTACCCCGAAAGACTCCAGGCTGCTGCAACAATCGAGGAGAAGGTCCGCTTCCTTGGAGGCCGCCGCTGCTCTGGCAAGCCGGGTGGATTCCTCGATTTTTACCTGGCTATCGCGGAATCGGACCTCGATTTTCCGGCCCAAAAGCCCACCTTGGGCGTTGAGTCCTTCCGCCCACATAAGGACCGCATCTCGGGTGGTCACCCCCGTCACGGCCGACCTTCCGGTAAAGCTGCTGATGCCTTCGATCCGAATCGGTGCTTTTTGAGCATGAGCGACCCGAGGGCTCAGGTGTGATCCCACACCCAACCCCACCAGGGAGACAGCCGAGGTCTTCAAAAATTCTCGCCGGGTCAACCCCTTTCTTCCGGTCTTCCTTTTTGGAGATTTTTCCATTTTTCCCTCCTTACTTTGTTTTTTTGACTTTACGGCCAGCCCTGAAGATATTTGAAAAGGCTGGCCTTAAAGCAATCCTCTAACTTTTGGGGAACAGTCAAACGGCCAGATACCGGTCGTGAACTTCCCGGTTTCCCTTCAAGTCACTGATCCAGCCCTGATACAGGATCTTGCCTTTATCGATCACGTAACCTCGGTCCGAGATTTGGAAAGCAAAAAGAACGTTTTGCTCCACCAGAAGGATGCTCATTTTTTCCTTGAGACGTTTGATCAAATCTACCATGGACTGGATAATGAGAGGAGCCAGGCCCTGAGTCGGTTCATCCACCAAAACTAACTCCGGGTTTCCCATCAGGCTGCGCGCAATGGCGAGCATCTGCTGCTCCCCTCCGCTCATTTCCGTGCCCAAATGATTTTCCAATTCCTTGAGTTTTGGGAAAAAGTCATAGATCTTTTCCAGAGTCCATCCGTCTGGACGAAAATTTCTTTGGGCAATTTCTAAATTATCCTTGGCGGTAAGGCGCGGGAAGATTCTTCTATCTTCCGGGACAAACCCAACTCCCCTGCGGATGATGGTAAAGGGGGACTTCCCCATGATTTCTTCGCCTTTAAACTTGATGGAACCCCGGCGGGGGGGGGTCAGGCCCATGATGCTTCTTACCGTCGTCGTTTTTCCCGCCCCATTCCTGCCGATCAGGCAGACGATCTCCCCGGCTTTAACTTCCAGGGAGAGACCCTGGACAATATAGCTGGTTCCATAATAGGTGTGGATATCTTTCACCTGCAGCATTATTCTTGATACCCTCCCAGATAGGCTTGTTTAACGGCTTCATTCTGCCGTATTTCTTCGGGCGTCCCGTCAGCTAGGATTTTTCCATAATTGAGTACGATGATTCTGTGGGAAATGGAAAAGACCACGTTCATGTCGTGTTCGGTGAGAAAGAAAGTGGTTCCGGTGGTCTCAAAGAGGTTTTTAATGAGGGTTACCATTTTTTTGGTTTCTTCAGGATTCATTCCCGCGGTGGGCTCGTCCAGGAAGACCAGTTTCGGCTCGCTAGCCAAAACAATTCCCACTTCGACAATCCTCATGTCTCCATGGGAAATGGCATAGCAGGGAACATTTTTCTGGTCTTCCAGTCCAATCAGTTTCAGTATCTGCAAGCTCTTTTTGTATAAATCCTCGATATAGTCTATGGGTTTGAAGAAGTTCAGGCTTTGTCCCTCATGAACGATTAAAGCCGAACGGATGTTTTCCAGAACCGTCAGGGTTTTAAAAATATTGGTAATCTGGAAAGACCTGGAGATTCCTTTTTTCCAGACCTTATAGGGAGGAAGACTGGCAATCTCTTCCCCTCGGAAATTGATGCTGCCGGTAGTAGGAGGGAATTTGCCCGTTACTAGATTATAAAAAGTGGTCTTCCCCGCACCGTTGGGTCCGATGAGAGAGGTAATCTCTCCTTCGCGAATCGACAGAGTGACATTTGAAAGAGCCGCTACATGACCGAAATTTTTAGACAGATCCTTGATTTCCAGAATACTCATGATCCCCCATCCAATTCAAGCCGAGAATAAAGCCATTTGGTATTCTCGCCGCGCTGCTGGAATGAATGATTCTTTTAGAACTCGAACCTTAAAACCCCTGCATTTGGAGGTCGCCTCGCGAGATCAGAGAAGTCCGAACATTTTCCTGGAGGAGTAAAGAAGACTCTGCGCGCAAGGGACGCTGTGGAAATCGTGAATCGGCGCAGGTATGATCCGGAACTCCTCCCGCTGATTCTAGGCTCGTTGTCAAGTCTTCCCTGGAAAAACTGGTTCATTCTAATGAATCGTCCAAAAAGGTCAAGTGGAAAATCTCAGAGGAGGTCTTTTTTTTAATTTTTCTCTTGACATCATTTGGGAATGAATATAAAGAACTTCTAGCTTTGAGTAGTCTTTTCCTTTTGGAAGAAAAAAAGAATGGTAACGTACCCTTCGAGAAGTCTCAAGTTTAAGGCATTGCCCCAATCCCGCGCCTAGCTTAGGACCTTGGGATCGGTCTTTAGGCTGGCGTGGTGTTCTTCCAAAGAACTTTTGGGGCAGAATTTGGAAGGCAGGGGAACGGGTCCAAAAAGGAAACCCGAGTAAATATTCGGAAGGGAGGTATTTCTATGAAAGGGAAAGCGGCAATTTTGATGGGTCCAAGGGAAATCGCGATTAAGGAAATGGACTTACCTTCGGTGGAACCCGGGGCCGTTTTGGTGGAGGTGGTAAAGGCGAACGTTTGCGGTTCCGACGTGCATATCTGGCACGGTCTTCACCCGGTCATCAAGAAGGGGGTTGTGCTGGGTCATGAGTTTATCGGTCGGATTTTTAAATTGGGGGAAGGGGTTACAACCGATTATGCCAACACACCGGTCAAGGTCGGGGATCGAATCGTGGCGCCTTACTTCCTTACCTGCCTCAAATGCCCCCCCTGTTTGCGCGGTCAATTCTCCCTTTGCCTGAATGCCTATAAGTTTACCGCGTCTCCACCGGAGACGCCGCCGCATTTTCATGGCTCCTATGCCACCCACTATTATGTCCACTCCAACCAATACTTCTACAAGGTCCCCGATCGCCTGGCCGACGCGGTGGCGGCGGGGGCTAACTGCGGCCTCTCCCAGGTGTATTACGGATTGGATAAAGCCGGTTTATCCATGGGGGAAACGGTTGTCATCCAGGGAGCCGGGGGCTTGGGTCTCTACGCGAGCGCCATCGCCAAAGAAAAGGGGGCAAAAGTTGTCGTGATTGAAGGGGCGGCGGAGAGAATGAAATTTGCCGGAGCCTTTGGTGCGGATCACTTAATCGGCTTGAAGGAGTTTCCTACGGTCGAGGAGAGGCTGGAGCAGGTGAAGAAAATCACCGGAAGCGACGGGGCCGATGTGGTCCTTGAGGTCACCGGGGTTCCTTCAGCCTTCGCGGAGGCTTTACAGCTCGTGCGCATCGGCGGAAGGGTGATTGAAATCGGCAATATTCTTATCGGGCCCCAATTTGAAGTATCCTTCTCCCCGGGGCTGATCACCCGGAAGGCGATCCTAGTGCAAGGCGTGGTGCGCTATGACCCGTGGTACCTGCACCGGTCACTCCAGTTCCTTGAAAAAAATCAGGCGAAATATCCCTTTGAAAAATTCTCCGACCGCGAATACTCTCTGGGAGAGGCCAGAGAAGCTCTCGAGCGCTCTGAAAAAAGATCGATCGCCCGAGCGATCATCGCTCCCAAATAGAGGATGAAAACCGGAATGAATGATATCCGGCCCATGGCCGAAGCCCCCGGTGCAGGTGACCAGACTCCTGAGTTTTAATCGCCGGAGGGTGACCGTGGCCGCACTCCAAGAAATTTTCGACCATGTTTTCTGATGGCCTTCGGAGGCCCGTGGACAAAACGCCATCTCATCTGCAAATTCAGGGCCTTTCCCTGCATTTCGGGGGAGTCCAGGCTCTTCACCAAGTCGACCTGGAAATCCCCCGGGGAATCCTCTTTTCATTGATCGGTCCCAACGGGGCTGGGAAAACCAGCTTGATCAACTGCGTTTCCAAATTCTATGAACCCAATGCCGGAGAGATCCTTTTCAACGGCCGGGAAATTACCCGCTTCCGCCCCCATGAAGTGGCCCGCTCCGGAATCTCCCGCACCTTCCAGAATATCGAGCTCTTTAAGGGAATGACTGTCCTCGAAAACATCAAGCTGGGAAGACACATCCACCTGCGGTCGGGAGCTCTTGCGGGCATGGTTTACCTGGGCAAAGCCCGGCGGGAAGAGGAAATGCTCGAGGCTTTCCTCGACCGGGAGATTCTGAAATTTCTTGGATTGACGCCTATTAAAAACCGGGTGGTGGCCACCCTGCCTTACGGGCTGCAGAAGCGGGTGGACCTGGCCAGGGCGCTCTCTGCCAAGCCGGAGTTTTTGATCCTGGATGAGCCGGTCGCGGGAATGAACCGGGAGGAGACCCAGGATATGATCACCCATATTCTGGACATCAAAAAGGCCTGGGGGCTGACGGTGCTCCTCATTGAACACGATATGGAAGTGGTCATGAACATCTCTGACTGGATCGTGGTGATGAATTTCGGCCAAAAGATCGCCGAGGGGACGCCGGCTCTGGTCCAGAAGAACCCGGAGGTCATCCGCATCTACCTGGGGCATTCCTACGCGGAGACGTAGGGGAAGCGAAATCATGGAACTTTTGATCCAAGTCCTGATCGCCGGGATTACCATTGGCAGTATTTACTCGCTCATTGCCCTGGGGGTCGTGCTGATCTTCAAATCGAGTGGGGTGATAAACTTTGCGCAGGGCTCCATGGTCATGGTGGGCGCTTTCATCACCTATGCCCTGGTGGTTCAATTCAAGCTCCCCATTCTGCTCAGCCTCGCCCTAACCTTCCTGATCGCCGGGCTGATGGGGATGATCATCGAACGCTTCGTCCTCCGGTACCTCGCCGGAGCCTCTCTCATCTCGGTCATCATGGTGACCATGGGGATCTCCTACATCATGGACGGGGGCGCGCTGGCTACCTGGGGGTCCAGTAATTTCACCTATCCCAAACTTTTCCCTCCTTTTTCCATGCAGATCGGGGGGGTCAAGGTCTCCTCGGTCTACCTCTGGAGTTTCCTGGCCTCGATGGTCCTGCTGGTGGTATTCCTCTTCTTCTTCAAGTATTCGAAGATGGGTCTGTCCATGCGGGCCGCGGCGGACAACCAGAAATTGGCGGTGGTCCTCGGGATCAGCGCCCGGAGGGTCCTTTCTCTTACCTGGATCATCACTTCGGCAGTGGCCACGGCAGGGGGAATCCTGTTGGCCAGCATCAGCGCTCTACACGTGAATCTCAGCTACATCGGGCTGGTCGTCTTCCCGGTGGTTATCCTGGGGGGATTGGACAGCGTTGCCGGGGCAGTGGTCGGCGGTCTCATCGTGGGGAGTCTGGAAGCCATTGCTGGGGTTTACATTGCCCCGTACCTGGGAGGGGCTTTCCAGCAGGTGGCGTCCTTCGTTTTCCTGTTAATCATCCTGCTGATCAAGCCCTACGGGCTTTTCGGGACGAAAGAAATCGAGAGGCTTTGAAAATGGGACTTTCCAATCGCAAAGGACGGCCCTATTTCCTGCTTTTTCTGGCGGTCTTCATCCTCTTTCCCTTCAGCCTTTTTCAGTACACCAAATATATTCTATTCCTGGTGAATATGACCGCCATCGGGGTGATCGGAGCACTGGGGTTGAACATCCTGACCGGTTACACCGGACTCATTTCCCTCGGGCAAGCCGGCTTCATGGGGGTTGGAGCTTATACGGTTGCCATTCTTAGCACGAAGGTGGGGCTTCCCATGTGGATCAACCTGCCTGCGGCCGGGATCATCACAACCCTTGTGGGGATCATCGTCGGTACTCCCTCCCTGCGGCTGAAGGGTTTTTATCTGGCCATGTCCACCCTGGCCGCCGAGTTCCTGCTAGAGTACGTCTTCAAGAACTGGGAAAGCATGACCCAGGGGGTTCAGGGCCTCTTCATCACCCCGCCCCAAGTCTTCGGCGTCCACATCAATAACGACCGGGTTTTCTACTTTCTCTCCGTGAGCCTGGCTATCCTGGCGGTCATCGGCACGCGCAATCTCTTCCGCACCAACGTGGGCCGCGCCTTCATTGCCATCCGCGATCGGGACATCGCTGCGGAATTGATCGGCATCAACGTCTTCAAGTATAAGCTCGTCTCCTTCGCCATCAGCTCCTTCTATGCGGGGGTGGCCGGCGGTCTCTGGTGTTATTACATGACCATCATCAACCCGGAAGCCTTTCAGCTCTCCATTTCCATCGATTACGTGGCCATGATCATCGTCGGGGGGATGGGCACCCTCTTCGGTTCTGTTTACGGGGCCATTTTCGTCGTTCTCCTTCCGGAACTGATCCAGCGTCTCATGGAAGTTCTGCAGCCGGTGTTGCACATGGAATATACCTTCGCGGCCTTCAAACAGATCGTCTTTGGGGTGATCATCGTCATCTTTCTGGTCTTTGAGCCCAAGGGTCTCGCGGAGGTCCTTTCGAGGTTGGGAAGCAAGGTTTCCAATCGGAAAAGAAAGGAGGCGGTTCAGAACGAGAGTCTGCCGGGCACTGGAAACAGCAAAATATAGAAAGGAGGGCTTTTTATGAAGAGGTTGGTAGGGTTGGCGGTGGTGTGCCTGATCGGTTTCATGGGCCTCGGCGCCTATGCCGCGGAAATCCCTGTAGGGGTCTACGGGACCCTAACGGGGACGGACACGGACGTGAATGGAATGTCCTATGGTCCGAAGGATTATCTGACCTATATCAACGAGAAAGCGGGCGGGGTTATGGGTCACAAATACGTTCCTGTGCTGCTGGATGGGAAGAACCAGATTCCGGAGGAGGTCAAGGTATTCAAGCGGCTGGTGGACGTGGACAAGGTGGTGGTCGTCAATGGGTGGTCGACGGGCGGAACCAAGGCCCTGCGGGACCAGATCAACACCCTGGTCAAAGTCCCCTTCCAGGCCCAGTCGCTTTCCAAGGATGTCCTGGACCCGGAGAAGTACCCCTTTATTTATCTGCTCGGGCCGACCTACGAGGACCAGGTCATCATCGCCATGAACTGGGCCAAGCAGAAGGGGGCCAAGACCTTCGCCTTCATCCACGCGGACATCGAGTATGGGCGGGCCCCCTGCCGGAATGCGATCGAACAGAAGGTACCGGAGAAACTGGGATTAAAAGTCCTCGGGGATATCGAATACCCCGGAGCTTCCCCGGACCTGACTCCCCAACTCCTGCGGATCAAAGAAATGAACCCGGACTATGTCTACATTCAGGATTCGGTGAACAACTGCGTGAAGGTGCTCAGGGACGCCGCCAAGGTGGGAGTCCCGGCCTCCAAGTTCATCGGGAATAACTACGACTTCAGCCACATTATTCCCGAAACCCTGGGCAAGGATGCGGAGGGGTTCAAGGCCATCCAGATCAATGCCGACTGGGGCGAGAATATCCCCATGATGAAGGAGATCGAGGAATACGCCAAGACACACACGATCGCCAAGAAGGATACCTATTATACGAAGGGCTGGGTGCAGGGCAAGGTCATTCACGAGGTGGCTACCCGGGTGCTCAAGAAGAGCAGTGGGAAGCTCCCGGAAATTTCCCAGTTCCGCCTGATGTTCAGGGATGAATGGGAACAGCTGAGTAATTTCGACACCGGCGGGGGAACTCCCCCTCTTACCTACAAGGACCACCAGGGTCATACCCAGGCCCGGATTTTGGAAATCCGGGGCGCCAAATACGGTTCGATCAGCGACTGGATCAAAACGCATTAGAAGGCCAGGGGGGAGGGAATCGGCCTCCCCCTTTTTCTCCGGGAAGAGCCCATGCTTCTGGAGTTCAAGGATATCGAGGTTCTTTACAGCAACGTCATTCTGGCCCTTAAGGGTGTGAGCCTGGAGGTCCCCGAGGGCCATGTCGTCACCATCCTCGGGGCGAACGGGGCCGGAAAGACAACGATTCTGAAGGCTATTTCCGGGGTCCTTATGCTGGAGAATGGGCGGGTCCACAGGGGGGAAATCCTCTTCCAAGGACGCCGGATCGACGGGATGGACCCGGCGGAGATCGCCCGGTCGAAGATCTCCCTGGTCATGGAGGGCCGGGAGATCTTCCGCTCCCTCACGGTGGAAGAGAATTTAAGGGTGGGGACCCTCATGCGCGTCGAGGGCAAGAAGGAAATCCGCCGGGACTTGGAGCTCATCCTGTCCTATTTTCCGCGCCTGCAGGAGAGAAAAGGGCAGGTGGCCGGCACGCTGAGTGGGGGCGAGCAGCAGATGCTGGTAATCGCCATGGCCCTGATGACCCGGCCAAAGCTTTTGCTCTTGGACGAGCCTTCGCTGGGCCTGGCCCCGCTGATGGCAGAATCGGTGATGGGCGAGGTAAAAAAAATCAACGACAATTTAAGGACGACCATTCTCCTTGTTGAGCAGAATGCCTCCCTTTCTCTGCCCATCTCGCAGTTCGTCTATATCATTGCCAATGGACGGGTGGCCTTGAAGTCGACCGCCGAGGAGATTAAGGGAAAGGAAATCAGCCAGTACTATTTGGGAAGCGGAAGATAATATCTGTCGGGGGGCCACCGATGTCCGAAAGAAATCTTGACCCTGGCCGGCAAAGATAATAGAATTTTATCGGAGTAGATTTCGAGAATTAAGGGAGGATTCAATATGCCGAATGGATACAACGGAAAAATCCTACGGGTCAACCTGACTTCCGGAGCGATCAGTGAGGACACCCCCCCGGAAAACGTCTACCGCATGTACATGGGGGGGTCCGCTCTTTCTTCCTATTACTTGTTGAAGGAGCAGAAACCCGGTGTAGACCCCCTCGGACCCGAAAACAAGTTGATCTTTATGTCCAGCGTGATCTCCGGGGCGCCGCTGCCGGGCCTGACCCGGTACACGGTGGCGGCCCGATCTCCCCTGACCGGTGCATTCGGGGAAGCGGAAGCGGGGGGGTTCTTCGGGCCCGAGCTGAAGATGGCGGGATTTGACGGAGTCATTGTGGAGGGCCGTGCGGCGAAGCCGGTGTATCTCTGGATCAAAGACGGCAAGGCGGAGATTCGGGATGCTTCCAAGATTTGGGGAAAAGACACCGGGGAGGCGGAACGGCTGATTCGGGAGGAACTGGGAGACAACCGGGTCCGCGTGGCCCAGTGCGGCCCGGCCGGGGAGAAGCTGGTGCGCTATGCCTGCGTGGTCAACGAGCTGAAGCATGCCAACGGCCGCACGGGGATGGGAGCAGTGATGGGGTCCAAGAACCTGCGGGCCATTGCCGTCCGGGGAACGCAAAAGCCTTCGCCCGCCGATCCGGAAAAAGTCCGGGAGATCGGGAAAAAAGTCCTCGAGCTCCTTCCCCAATCTGTCCTGGCCCAGAATCTGAAAAAATTCGGGACCCCCATGTTTGTCATGCCCCTGAACAATTCCGGGATCCTGCCCACGCGCAATTTCCAGAAAGGACAATTCGAAGGGGCGGAGGCCATTTGCGGGGAGAAGATGACCGACACTATCCTGACCAAATCGGAGGGTTGCTACGCCTGCGCGGTTCAGTGCAAGCGGGCGGTCAAGGTGGAAGGCAAATACAAAGCCTCTCCCGAATACGGAGGCCCGGAATACGAGACAGTAGCCTCCCTCGGGTCCTATTGCGGAATCGATAACCTCGCAGCCATCGCCCAGGGCAATGAGATGTGCAACCGGTTGGGATTAGACACCATTTCCGTGGGAGTTTCCATCGCCTTTGCCATGGAATTGGTGGAAAAGGGAATTCTTACCCCGAGGGAAACGGATGAAATCGACCTTCGATTCGGCAATACGGATGCGATGCTGGCCATGATCGGCAAGATCGCCAGAAGGGAAGGGTTTGGAGACCTTTTGGCAGAAGGGGTTCAGAGAGCGGCCCAAAAGATCGGCAAAGGGACCGAAAAATATGCCATGCATATCAAGGGGCAGGAACTGCCCATGCATGATCCGCGGGGAAAGCAAGGATTGTCCCTGAGTTATGCCACTTCGCCCACCGGGGCGGATCATATCGAAGCTCCCCATGATACTTCCTTTTTAACCGATGGCCCGGCGTTGAAAGCATCCAGGCCAGCTGGCGTCATGGAGCCCGTTCCGGCGATGGAGATGGGACCCAGAAAGGTTCGCCAGTTTGTTCACACCCAGGCGATCTGGAACTCCTTCAACTCCATGGGAGTCTGCAACTTTGCCGCGGCTCCTTATACCGCTTTTCCCCTAGTTACGCTCGCCGAGGCGGTGGAGGCCATTACCGGCTGGAATACCAGCCTTTATGAGTTGATGGAACTGGGGGAGCGGACAATCACGATGGCGAGGATGTTCAACATGCGGGAAGGCCTATCCAGCAAGGATGATTATCTCCCCGAGCGGTTGTATGAGACCTTGGAAGCCGGGACCCCCCGGGAGAAAAAGATTACCCGGGAAGATTTCGCCAATACTCTGAGACTTTACTACCAGGCCATGGGATGGGACCCGAAAACCGGGGTGCCGACCGAAGGACGGCTCAGCTTCTTGGGCTTGGATTGGTTGATTCCCAAAAAATAGATAAAGACTCTACAGGTCCAAGGCCATAGAAGATCAGGCTTTCCTGAATTTTCTATGGCCTTTTTCTTCCCTGAAACTTGGGATCTTTCGGCAGGGTCTATTGAATCACGACCTCTGACAGAGGCTTGGAAAACAGGGAACCGTTCAAAGCAAATAATGAATGGCGTCACCCAAAGGGGGTCTTCCCCCCGTTTCCCGGCCCGGGGGCAAGGGCATTTCATGCAGAAATCATGGGGCGCTTTTGATTCCATGGAACGGGTGGGCACAGCGTTTGAACTCCGTGCTTGGGTCCGTTCCTTGTAAGGGCGATCCGGCGGGTCGCCCCAGGGCCCGCCGCCCATTGCGGAAATCCGGCGAAGCGTCTGGGAAAAGGGCTGACCCGGCCGATGCTTTCTGCATGCAATGCCCTCGCCGCCGGGCCACGACCCAGGCATTCTGGAAATATTGATGAAAGAAAGGAGGGTAAAACATGTTCGACCTTTCGAAATTTTCTCTTCAGGGTAAAGTTGCCATTGTGACCGGGGGCGGCCGCGGAATTGGAAAGGCCGTTGCCCAGGGTTTTGCCAAGGCTGGGGCTAAAGTGGCCATTACCAGCCGCAAGATCAACGACCTGGAGGCTACTGCCGCGGAGATCAGGGGTTTTGGCGGCGAGGCGCTTCCGGTCCAGGCTCACTTGGCCAAGGCAGAGGAGATTAGCCGAATGGTTGGTACCGTGCTGGGCAAGTTTGGCCGGGTCGACATCCTGGTCAACAACGCCGGCACCAGCCCAGCTATGGGTTCGGTTCTGGATTCAGACGAGCGCCTCTGGGATACGGTCATCAACCTGAACCTCAAAGGGCTTTACTACACCAGCCAGGCGGTTGCCCGGGTAATGAAGAAGCAGGGGGGCGGGAGAATTATCAATGTGGCCTCCATTGATGGATTCAAGCCCGAACCCGGAGTTAGCATCTACAGCATTTCCAAAGCAGGCGTTCGGATGGTCACCCAGGCTTTCGCCGCTGAGTTGGCCCCTTACAACATCCGGGTGAACGCCATCGCTCCCGGGCCGATCAGCACCAAGATGCTGGATTCTCACTGGTTCAACCTTCCCCCCGAAGAGGCCCAAAAGGCCAAAGAGGCTCTAGGGAAGTTGACCCCTCTGGGACGGGTTGGAGAACCCGAGGAAATCGCCGGCGCAGCCATCTACCTGGCCTCCGATGCTTCCAGTTATACCACCGGGGCTGAGATTGTGATTGACGGCGGAGTCCTCCTCGGGTTCGCTGTTCCGGGGGTTCAGTAAGGCCGGGGAAATACGGCCTGAGCTCTTCTGCGACCTTAAAAAGGGAATGGGGGGATATGCGCTTATTCCGGGAGGGTCGGCCCAGGAAACCCAGCGTCAACCTCCGGCCTTTACTTGGACCCCGGAAGGGTTCAAAGGGGGTGGAGCCGGTGCGGGGAGGGTGGGTACCAGGATACTGACCCTCCGGTTGGAGAAATCCATCGGGTTTTCCGGACGTCTCAATCTCTGGTCGGCAAAACCCCGGACTTCCTGAACCTGGTCCTTGCGCAGGCCGTTTTCCACCAGAATTTTTCTAGCCGTGTTGGCCCGGTCCACGCTTAACTCCCAATTGGAATAATTGGGGCCCACATAGGGTCGGGCGTCTGTATAGCCCTCCACGATCACCCGGTTGGGCAGCTTGCCGATCTCCCCAGCAATCATTCCCAAAAGTTGGAGGGTTTCCTTTCTGAGGTGGGCGCTGCCCACATCAAAGAAGAGGCCGGAAGAGTTGTCCACCAGCTCGATCCGCAGGCCCTCGTCGGACACGGTGATTTCCACCTGACCTTTGAATTTGTCGAAGACCGGGGTCTTCCGGATCATCTCCTCGAGCTTCTTCTTCTCCTCCTCCAGTTGCTTCATGTCTACGTCCGGGTCCTTGCTTAGGCGGACAGCCGGGGGTGGGTCCGCTTGGGTGCCGGGCGGGGCATAATCCGGAAGGATCCCCGCTCCGCCGTTCTTGACCTTTTCGGCAAAGGCCCCAGGGTCTTTAAAGTATTGGGAAATCATCTCCTTGATCGTCTTGCTTTGCCCCACGATCCACAAGACGATGAAGAGAGCCATCATGGCGGTCACAAAATCGGCGTAGGCCACTTTCCAGGCCCCGCCGTGGTGGCCCCCATGGCTGCTTTTCTTCTTCACGATGATCCGAGGTTGAGCTTGATCTTTCTCCCGGGTCACGCCTTCCCTCCCCGGAGGGCCTGCTCCATCTCCCTAAAGGTGGGCCGGGAATCATCGAAAATGGACCTTCGACCGAATTCCACCGCAATCATGGGGTTGAAGCCCTTGGAAAAGGCCACCAGTCCGGCTTTTATCACTTCCAGCATGCGGGCCTCCTCCTCATGCATGAGGTCCAGGCTTGTGGCCAGGGGCTGGATGAATCCATAAGAGAGGAGGATGCCCAGGAAGGTTCCCACCAGGGCCGCGGCTACCTTATGGCCGACCTGCTCGGGAGGGCCGTTGATCGCCTGCATGGTAATGACGATTCCAAGGACGGCGGCTACGATCCCCAGCCCGGGCATGGAGTCTCCGATTTTCTGCAGGATCATCCCCGGCTTGGTTCCTTCCTGCTGTTGGGTTTCGATGTCCGTATCCATGAGCGCTTCGATTTCATAGGGGGACACGCTTCCCATGAGGATGATCCGCATGGTGTCAGTCAAAAAAGAGAGGAGATGATGCTGCCCGACAAACTGGGGGTATTTGCTGAAGATGGTGCTTTTTTCCGGGTGCTCGATGTGGGATTCCAGGGCCAGCACCCCTTCCTTCTGGCTGAGCTGAAAGAATTCATACATCATCTTCAGGATGCCAAGATACGTTTCCTTTTCAACTTTCGATTTCTTGAAAATCAAGAGCACCCGGTTCAGGATTTTTTTTAACAGCTTGGGGGGAGTGGAGATAAGAAGCGCCCCGGCAGCCGCCCCCCCGATGATGATGAACTCCGCAAACTGCATGAGAACCAGAAAAGACCCGCCCTCAATCAAATATCCGCCCAAAACCGCTAGCAGGACAACCAGAATCCCAACGATGGCCAGCATTCAATCCCCCTCAAAGAGATCGATTCCCCGTGATTCCAAAAGGGCTTTTCCCCAAATCATAACCGTAACGATTAGATAAGCTGAGCTTCTCTGGCGTGCAGTCACCCCTCAAGATTCGCCTGTCCGGCTCATCCCGTCTTAAGCGGGCAAGCCCGGGCTCAGAGGAGATCGCCCACTTCGCTAATGGCATTTTTGAGAAGCTGAAAGGATTGAAAATGGATAACGATTTTCAATAATTTTATCGGCGAATTCTGGTCTTTTCTTTAAACCTCGATGCTAAAGGCGGGTAACCATGCAGATCCGGGCAAGAGGTAAAAAGTTTTATTATATCAAATGGTTATAACTTATTTGCCAAGACTATTCGAATCTCTTCACCGAGGAGCTAGCCAATAAAAAGAATCGAGGAATGATGGCCTGTGAGAAATTTGAATTTCGGCATAAACCGGCATTGTTTTCTGCGGCAAAAGCTCATTTTATGGCTCCGTGGCCAGCCAAATTAGTGTTGACCCGGGGCGATTTTCGATGTTAAAATAACAAATGAGTCAAGCTCAGGGAGGCGGGGACATGTTTAAAATTGGCGACAAGGCAGTCTATCCTGCGCATGGGGTTGGAGTCATCGAAGATATTCAATGCAAGGTAATCGGGGGATGCAAGCGGATGTTTTATGTCTTGAGGATCCTGGAAAAAGATATGACCATCATGATCCCCAAGGACAACGTGCAGAATGTAGGATTGCGCGAAATCATCCAAAAAAAGGATGTTCCCAAGGTGTTCCGGATTCTCTCGGAGAAGAACGGGAAAGTGGATTGCCAGACCTGGAACCGCCGTTACCGGGAGTACATGGAGAAGATCAAATCCGGTTCCGTCTTTGAAGTGGCCGAGGTCCTGCGCGACCTCTTTCACTTGAAGTGCGACAAAGACCTTTCCTTTGGGGAGAGGCAAATGCTCGACCTTGCCCAGAACCTCCTGGTCAGGGAACTCGCCAGCGCCAAAAACATTTCCGAAGAAAAGATGCGCGTCCGCCTGCTGAGCATCTTCAATGCCTGAAGTTTCTCTCTTTTTTTAAAAAATTCAAAACGGAAAGGAGGTGAAAAGCGGTGGGATTGCTTATTCTCCGGGTCCTGCTTTTCGCCGCGACCGGGGCAAGCGGATACTTCCTAGCCCTTCAGGCCTTATCTTTCCCCGAGGCCGGGCTTTGGGGATTGGGGATTGGATGGGCCCTGGGGTTGCTGGTGATCCTTGCGGAACGAGGCATCCGGCGGGTTCCTCTCAAAATAACCATCGGGGGAGCCATCGGCCTGGTCTTGGGGTTGATGTTGGCCAACGTTCTCATGAACTCCTTTTTTTCCGGAATCCTTGAAGGACTGGGCATCTATTTTCCCGGCTATTTCTTGATCAACAGCGCCCTTGGGTATCTGGGCTTCCTCTTGGGGGTAAAGAAGGGGAAAGAATTCGAACTGGCCCGCCTTCCCTGGTTCTCCCAAAGGCCGGGGGAAGGGTGTGACGGCCACAAAGTGCTGGATACCAGTGTGATCATCGATGGGCGCATCGCCGACATTTGCGATACGGGATTCATGGAAGGGACCTTCATCATCCCCCAATTTATCCTCCAAGAACTGCAGCACATTGCCGATTCCTCTGACCCTCTGAAGCGCGGAAGGGGACGCAGGGGTTTGGATGTGCTCCACAGGATTCAGAAACAAAGCAATCTGGAAGTCAGGATCGTCGACCAGGATTACCCGAAGATCCAGGAGGTCGACGCCAAGTTAATCGCTCTCGCCAAAGAAATCAGCGCCAAGATTGTGACCAACGACTTCAACCTGAACAAAGTCGCGGAACTCCAGGGCATACCGGTTCTCAATATCAACCAGCTTTTTAACGCTCTTAAACCGGTCGTCCTCCCCGGCGAAGTAATGAACGTTAAAATCCTGAAAGAGGGAAAGGAGCCCGGGCAGGGAGTCGCCTATCTGGACGACGGAACCATGGTGGTGGTGGATAATGCCCGCCGCCACATGGGAAAAAGCGTGGACGTCACGGTCACCAGCGTCCTCCAGACCACAGCCGGGCGGATGATTTTCACCATTCTGAAGGAAGACGCTCCCGAGAACTTTTACCAGAGTATCAATCACTGATCGAAACCGCTTTCCAGGCGGGAACGGAAGAACCCAGGGTGGAAATCCATCCTGGGTTCTCTTTATAGCGGTAGGGACAACCTCTCGTCCCATGGCCCGAACAGGGATGCCTAAATCCCGCCTCATAAGATTTGCGCATAACGGGCGGGCAGGGGGGGGAAATCGACCTTGCGGGTAGTGGCCTTGATCCCGGCCGCGGGCCAGGGAAAAAGAATGGGAACCGAAAGGCCCAAAGCCTTTATCTCCCTGGGCGTCCTGCCCATTCTGGCCCATACCCTTCGGAAGTTTGAGGCCTGCCCGCAGGTGGATGAAGTCATTCCCCTGGTTCCCCCCGGCGAGGGAGTGGCCTGGACCCGGGAAATCGTCTCCCAAGGTGGCCTGCAAAAAGTGTCCCAAATAATGCCCGGAGGGGCGGAGCGCCAGGAATCCGTCTTTATAGGATTGAGGGCTATCCGGGAAAAGGCCGAGGCGGTCATCATCCATGATGGGGTCCGGCCTTTTGTCACCCCGGACTTGATCCAGCGGGCCCTGTCGGAGGCCCGCCGTTTCCAGGCCGTAGCCGTTGCCTTGCCGGCCAGCGAAACCATCAAGGAAGTTGCCCGGGAAAATACAGTTTTGAGAACCGTGGACCGCCGCCAACTTTGGATGATGCAGACCCCTCAGTCTTTCGATTATGAACTGATCTGCAGGGCTCATGAAGAGGCCCGCAGAGACGGATTCGTGGGAACGGACGACGCCTCTCTGGTGGAGCGCCTGGGTATTCCGGTCAAGATCATCGAAGGGTCGCGGTTTAACTTCAAAATCACCACCCCCGAGGACCTGGTCCTGGCAGAGGCGCTGCTGAAATACAGTTCGGAGTTCGGAGTAAAAGGATTCTCAAATGGGGGGCTCAGCGATTTCCATTAGAAGATGTAACCTCATTGAACCCAAAGTCCCTTTCAGACTTCAGGCACTTTAGCTCACTTCAGGCATTCTAGGCAATGTCCTTATGCGTATCGGTTTTGGCTACGATGTTCATCCTCTGGTAGAGGGACGAAAGCTGATCCTGGGAGGCGTGGAGATTCCCTTCGAGAAGGGGCTGGAAGGCCACTCGGATGCCGACGTTCTCCTCCACGCCATATGCGACGGAATTCTGGGAGCCCTCGCGGAAGGGGATATTGGAAAGCATTTCCCCAATACCGACCCTCGATTCAAGGGCATTTCCAGCCTCCGGCTTCTAGAAGGCGTAGCTTCTAAGTTGGCCCAAAAGTTTTTTCTCGTGGAGAACCTGGACAGTACGGTGGTCGCGGAAAACCCCAAAATCGGGCCTTACATCCCCCGGATGGCGGAACAAATCGCTCGGGTGCTCCGAATAGCTCCTCAGCAGGTCAATATCAAGGCCACCACCTCGGAGAATCTCGGGTTTATCGGAGAAGGAAAGGGGATCGCGGCCTACGCAGTGGTTCTCTTAAAAGAAGAATCTGGCAAAGTATCCAGTTAACGCTTAAAGGGAGCCGCGGTTTTGCCCTGGGGTTGCCTGGCAGGGGTAATAAATGAGCGCGGAAGAATGGCAGCATCACAGCATTCCTCCTTTTGGATTGGAACGGATTCTGGGGTTCTATCACTCCACCCTGAACACGAACCTTTGGTTAGCTTGTGGCACTTGAGCTTGCGAAATTGCGAGTAAGCATATTTTAGGCAATGGGTATGAATGTTCGCGTCCGATTTGCTCCCAGCCCCACCGGCCTGCTTCATCTGGGTAACGCCCGGACTGCTCTGTTCAATTTCCTCTTTGCCCGCCAGACCGGAGGGACCTTCATTCTGCGGCTGGAGGATACGGACCGGGAGCGATCGACCCCCGAAGCGGAAAAAGCAGTCCTGGAGGACCTGCGCTGGCTGGGATTGGAGTGGGATGAAGGGCCGGAGCGGCCGGGGGATTTCGGTCCTTACCGCCAATCCGAGCGCCTGGAGACCTACCGGCGCTACGCCATGGACCTGCTGGAAAAGGGACACGCCTACCGCTGTTATTGCACCGATGAGGAACTGGAGGAGAAGAGACAACGCTCGCTGGCCAAAGGCATACCACCCATGTATGACGGCCGCTGCCGCTATTTGAAACCGGAGGAAGAACAGTCCTTCATCCGTTCTGGCCGCCCGGCTTCGGTACGTTTTCGGGTAAACGCCCGGAGTGCGGAGTTCCAGGACCTGGTCAAGGGGGCCATGTCCTTTGACGGGCGGAAGATGGGGGATTTTGTAATCCTCCGCTCAGATCAGGTTGCCTCCTACAATTTTGCCGTGGTCATCGACGACGCCCGGATGGAGGTCACCCACGTTATCCGGGGGGAAGACCATCTGGCCAATACGGCCCGCCAAATCCTCCTTTATCAGACCCTGGGTTTCGCCCCTCCCCAATTTGCCCATCTCTCGATGATTTTGGGACCGGATCGGACTCCCCTAAGCAAACGTCATGGGGCCACTGCCGTCGCCCATTTTCGCGAAGCCGGCTACCTGCCCGAGGGATTTTTGAATTATCTGGCTCTCCTGGGATGGTCCTCCGAAGACGGCCAGGAAATTTTCTCACTCGGAGAACTCATAAAAAAGTTTTCCCTCCAGCGCCTTTCCCGCAGCCCGGCAGTCTTTGACCCGGAAAAATTGAATTGGATGAACCGGGCTCATTTGAAAGGGATTCATGGAGAAAGAGCCCTCAACCTGGCCCTCCCCTTCCTCCGCCGTTCCGGGGAAAAACTGGAGGCAGTCCCTAAATCCTGGCTGGTGGCGGCTTTGGAGGCAGTGTGGGGGGAAGTGGACACCCTTTCTCAACTGGCTGAGCGCTTGAGGTTTCTTTTTGACGAGGGGTGGACCCTGGAGCCGGATGCCGAAACTCTGGTGGTCAAGGAAGAGACCCAGCGGGTGATCCGGGGGTTGCGGGAAGAACTTCGTTCGGTGGAAGAAGTGGGGCCGGAAAATTACCGGGCCCTCCTCGCCGGTCTGGCCAAACGGGTCGGCCTTACCGGTCGAAACCTCTATATGCCCTTGCGAGCCGCCCTTACCGGAAGAACCCAGGGTCCCGAACTGGAGAAGGTATTCCTGTTGCTGGGAAAAGAAAAGATTCTGAAGCGTTTGGATTCCATCCTGCAAAGCAATGGAAAAGAGAGGAGCCTCTAGAGTGAAAAACCAGGATTTGATTTCCTTCATATCCAAGTTCAAGAATGCGCGGATCCTGGTCATCGGGGACCTCATGGTCGACGAGTACATCTGGGGGAGTGTCTCCCGGATCTCCCCCGAGGCCCCGGTGCCGGTGGTCAGTGTGACTTCGGAGAGCCTGCGTCTGGGGGGCGCGGGGAATGTGGTGAACAATATCTACACCCTGGGAGGCAAGGTCTGGATCGGGGGGATCGTGGGAAATGACGAGATGGGGCGGAAAGTCATCCAGGACCTCCACCGAATGGGGGTTGACACCCGGGCCGTGGCGGTGGAGTCTGACTGGATCACCACGGTCAAGACTCGCATCATCGCTCATCACCAGCAGGTGGTCCGTTACGACCGGGAAGTGGTCCGAAGCATCCGTCCGGAGGCCCTGAAAAAGATCCTTTCCGTGGTGGAGGACCGGGTCCGGGAGTTCGACGCGGTTCTAATTTCCGATTATGGAAAAGGGGTCATCTGCCCGGAACTGGTAGAGCAGGTCCGCTCTCTCGCCCTGGGAGCGGGAAAAATCCTGACCGTAGACCCGAAAGTGAAGAACTTCCCCCTCTTCCAGAAGGTGACGGTCATCACCCCAAACCACCATGAGGCCGCCCAGGCTACGGGCCGGTGGATTCAGAACGAAGAGGACATGGTTTCTGTCGGCCGCCAGCTTCTCGGGCAGCTTCAGGCACAATCCGTCCTGATCACCCGGGGAGAGAAGGGGATGACTCTCTTCCAGGAGAATGGAGAAATTACCAACATTCCCGCTATGGCTAAGGAGGTCTACGACGTGACCGGCGCCGGGGACACGGTGATTTCGGTCCTTACTCTGGCCATGTCGGTGGGAGCCAGCGTGAAGGAGGCCGCAGTTCTCTCCAACCATGCGGCCGGTATCGTGGTGGGAGAAGTGGGAACCGCCACCCTGAAAGCCTCGGAACTCGAGGATGCCGTCAAACACGGCGTCCGGAGTAAGAGCAACCCATCGGTTCCCAACGCCCCAGGAGCCCCGTGAGCTTCCCCCGACCCCCGAAAGCAGTTAAGTTGGCGATGAGCTTCATCTGTTCCCGGGGTGAGGACTTTGCTTCGGCCATCGCCGAAGCCGATCCCGAATACGGGCCAGTGGACCTGGTCAGCGAGCCGCTTTCCTTCCATTTTACCGATTACTATGAAAGGGAAATGGGAAAAGGATTGTGGCGTAGGATGGTTGGTTTTGAGCCTTTGATCGCCCCGGAGCAGCTGGTCTCCATCAAGCTGTGGGCCAACCGGGTGGAGAGTCAAAGCCGGAACGAACAGGGGGGCCGGCGGGTCAACATCGACCCGGGATATGTAGCCGGGTCCAAATTCGTCCTGGCTACGGGCAAAGATTACAGCCACCGGATTTACCTCGGGGGGGGGATCTACGGAGAAATCACTCTAATCGTACCCAAAGGGGGCCTTTCCCCCCTGCCCTGGACCTATCCGGATTATGCTTCCCAACCCCTCTTGGGAATCATCGATCTGTTGCGCAAGAGATATCTGTGGCAGATCAGACAACAGGGTGAAAGGGGGGAACGGGGAAACGGAGAAAAAAGCTAGGGCCTTTCCCCCTTTTCACCCCTTTTTGCCCTATCATTTCAGGGATGGATTCTATGATCAAAAGCATGACCGGTTACGGCCGGGGAGAATGGCAAGGAGATGGAAAGAAGCTGGGGGTAGAAATCCGGGCGGTCAATCACCGCTATTGCGATATCTCCATCCGCCTCCCCCGGAGGCTAAATCCGCTGGAAACCCAATTACGAAACCTGCTTCGCCAGCGTATTTCCCGGGGGCGCATCGAGGTTTCTGTTCAATTGGACGAATCGTCTCTACCGGAGCAGAAGCTGGAACTTGACCTGCCCCTGGCCCGAGACATCTATCTGGCCTTGAAAAAACTTCAGGAAAATCTGGGAATACCGGGGGAAGTCCGGCTGGAAACCATGGCCGGCTTCCGGGATATTTTTGGCCGAAAGGAAGCGGAGCCCAATCTGGAAAAAGAATGGGAATGCCTCCGGACGGCCCTGGAGGATGCCCTGTCCGGTCTGGAGGCCATGCGCGGCGAAGAGGGACGCAAGCTCCGGGAAGACTTCCTGGGGAGACTGGCGGCTATCGAAAAAATGGTCCAGCAGATCGAAGAGAAAGCTCCCCTGGCTTTGCGGGCCTGCCGCGACCGCCTGGCCCAGCGGGTTCAGGAGCTGAGCGGGGGTCTGGAAATCGATGAGACCCGGCTGGCCCAGGAAGTGGGTTTCCTGGCGGAGCGGAGCGATATCACCGAGGAGTTGGTTCGGGTCCGCAGCCATCTGGCTCAGTTCCGGGATTTACTGGGCCGCCCGGAGCCGACGGGCCGGAAATTGGAATTCCTTCTCCAGGAAATCAACCGCGAAGCGAACACCATCGGCTCCAAAGCCAACGATGCCAGCATCGCTCACGTGGGGGTGGAAATCAAGAGCGAATTGGAAAAAATGCGTGAACAGGTTCAGAACGTGGAATAATCATTCACCACAGAGGCACAGAGAATAAAGATAATTGGAAGCGGATTAAAATCTGGGCTGAAAAGTTTTATTTTTATGAATTTTTTTATCTGCGCTCTCTGCGCCTTCTGCGGTGAAGGTCTTTTGCTTTCCAATTTTCATTTTTTCTCTGTGCCCTCTGTGTCTCTGTGGTGATGCGTTGATGAAAAAGAACGAAGGGATATTGTTCGTCGTCTCCGGCGCTTCGGGAACGGGGAAGTCCACCCTCTGCCGGGCTATGTTGCGGAGCTTTCCCAATCTTCGTTTCTCCATTTCCCACACCACCCGTCCGCGGCGCCCCGGGGACCGAGAGGGAAGGGATTACTTCTTCGTCCCTCCGCAACAATTTCAGACGATGATCGACCAGGGGGAGTTTTTAGAATGGGCCGAGGTTTATGGGCACCGCTACGGAACTTCGAGGCGGATGTTGGAAATGGCTCGCGCAGAAGGTCAGGACTTGATCCTGGACATCGACGGTCAGGGAGCTCGGCAGTTGCGGGACCAGAATATCCCCGGCGCATTCGTCTTTATCCTCCCCCCTTCCCTGGAGGAGTTGAAGCGGCGTCTGATGAACCGGAAGACCGAAGGAAAGGAAGCACTGGAGGAACGGGTCAAAAAAGCCCGGGCTGAGATTGCGGATTCCCATTGGTATGACTATGTGATCATCAACGATTACTTGAAAGCGGCTAAGGCCCGACTCCAGGCCATCATCCTGGCAGAGCATTGCCGGCGAGAGAAGCTCACCGAAGCTATCGATAAATTATTGGTTGAAAAGTAGAGGAGATTTTTTTTAAAATTCATAGAGGTCCATAGCCCCTGGCTTTATCCTCCATCCCCGAAAGGGGGCGAGGGTATTTCGGAGAAGCGGCCGCCCCGTGCCCGTCTCTGCCAAAGAAGGTCAAAGATCTCTATATTTTGTGCCGAAAAATTCAATATTAACTCGAGGTACTTAAGTACACTAAGCACACCTAAGACACTTCCTTTTATTTGCGGCATAGCCCCGCTGTGTGCTCTGTGGCTGATGAAAGCAAGGAGGAACCCAAATGGCTCGAATCACCGTGGAAGATTGCTTGAAGAAAGTTTCCAACCGTTTTGCCCTGGTCCTGCTCGCCGTGGCCCGGACCAAGCAGCTGTATAAAGGGTCCAAACCGCGCGTCCAGACGGACAACAAAGAAGTGGTCCTGGCGCTGCGGGAAGTGGCCGCGGGAAAAGTAATGCCGGCCAGGCCCTTGCAGGAAGGTCTCCAGGTGCAGGGAAAATCCCCTAAACAGCTCAAGGAGTAGCAGGAGGTCTGGCCCCCATGAATCCATCTTCATCCGCCGCTGGAAAGGTGATCTTTGCCCTCGACGTTCCCACTCTGGAAGAGGCCCGAAAATTCGTCAGACTCCTGAAAGGACGAACTGGATTTTTCAAGGTAGGTCTGGAACTCCACACGGCCTATGGAAAAGAAGCGGTGAAAGCGGTGCAGGAGGAGGGGGGAAGAATCTTTCTGGACCTGAAGTTTCATGACATTCCCAACACCGTCTCCCGTGCCGCCGAAGAGGCGGTCAAGTTAGGCGTGGACATGTTCAACCTGCATGCTTCCGGCGGAACGGAGATGGTGCGGGAAACGGTGGAACGGTGCCGGAAGACCG
>DASPRR010000234.1:0-5634 GCA_035624375.1 Thermodesulfobacteriota bacterium
GACGGCCGTGATCGAATCCCCCGGAATCCCGAAGACGAGCGCCGGGACCCAGTCTCCGGCCAGGCAGGCGTTGTTGGCCGTGCCCGAATCCACAATCGCCTCTATGGAACCTTTTCCATAGAGCTCCTTCTCCTTGGAAGCTCTCTTGGAGGCGGCATAGGCTATCCAGGCCGCAATATCGGCGCCGGCTCCTGGGAGAACGCCGATGATGGTTCCGATAACCCCGGACCTCCACATATTCCATTGATACTTCCTAAAGAGATGTCCGACGCCCGTAAAAATGCCTTTCGTCTTGACTTTGGTGATCGCAAAATCCATCCGCCTCTGGCTGACATTGCGCATGACTTCGGAAATCCCGAAAACGCCGATCATGGCCGGAATAAAGGAAACCCCGTTCAGAAGGTCAACGCTTCCGAAAGTGAAACGGGGGTAGCCGAGCGTAATGTCCACACCAATGGTGGAGAGGAAAAGCCCCAGGCACATGGCAATGGCGCCCTTTGCCTGCGAACCTGCGGACACCATGACCGTAGCACTGAGCCCCAGGGCCGCGAGCCAGAAGTACTCAAAAGTCGAGAATTTCATGGCGACATTGGCCAAGAGCGGCGCTGAGGTCATCAGCACCGCGGCGCCCATCAAGCCGCCGACAGCAGAAAACATTATGTCCGCGCCCAGAACCAATTGCGATTTCCCTTGCTGTGTCAGGGCGTAAGAATCGTAGGTGTAGGCGGCAGATGAAGGAGTCCCCGGGATGCGAATGAGAGCCGCGGGGATGTCGCCCGCAAAGATGGCCATGGCCGACATGCTCACGATGGAGCACAGGGCGGGAAGGGGGTCCATGAAAAAAGTGAACGGGACCAGCAGGGAAGCCGCCAGTGTGGCGCTCAAGCCGGGAATCGAGCCGACGAAGAGGCCGTAAAAGGAACAGGCGACGATTGTCAAAAAGGTCGTTGGAGAAAGAAGCATGACTATTCCGTTAACAAAAGCATCCATAGTTTTCACTGTCCCTTGATCGTTCTCTGATCATCACTTTGAATCATGAAATCCATTCTCACCACCATAGAAAGCCGTGTGGCAGGGGAACCCTCAAGCCCTTTGCAAACACAGTATATATGAAGCAGACGACAATGGACGATATGATGAAGCCTGCGAGTGGCCTGACATGCAATTTCAACATCAGTATGAAGAGAACCGCCCCGCCTGTAATGATGAAGCCCAAATGCTTGGCAAAGGCAATAAAGGCAGCAATAAGGATAATTACGAGAACCGCATTGAAATAATTCTCTTTTCCTATTAATGTTACATTTCCTCCTTCATCTTCGGCAGGAGGAGGTGGTGGCGTTTTGGACTTACTCCGGCCTTGCAGGATGACAATCAGCGAGAAGAAGATGAAGAGGGTGCCTAGGACACGGGGGAAGAGAGAGGGCCCGGGGTGCCCGCCTGGCAGGACCGGGAATTGAAACGAGACCGCCCAGGTAAAAACACCCAAGGCAATGAAAATTCCAGCGCCAATATATTCATTCTTTCCCATCGGTGTTCCTCGAGTTAGGGAAAGCAGTCGGAACCTTCCCGACCGCTTTCCCATGAAAAAGGTTCGGGTTAATTAATCATTCCGGAAGCTTTCATGACCTTTTGGTTGCCCGCGTCCTCCTCGGCCATGTACTTGTCAAACTCGGCGGCCGACTTCCACACCATGCCTAAACCGGCCTTGTCCATGAATTCCTTGTACTTGGGGTTCTTGTACGCCTTCTCCAGGGATTTTTCGAGGATAGCAACCACATTATCCGGGGTGCCCTTGGGGACCAGGACTCCTCTCCACACACCAAAGCTCCAGTTCACCCCCGATTCCTTGAGAGTGGGAACATCTGGGAAGATGTTCAGCCGCTTGTCCGACATGACCGCGAGGCATTTGACCTTTTTGGCTTCAATCATGGCTCGGGCTTCCGCCAGGCTGCAGGTAGACACCGGGATACCGCCCGCCACCATATCCTGAAGGGTGGGGGCAGCGCCGCTACTGGGGACCCAGGGGATGGCGTCAGGGGAAATACCGGCTGTAATCAGCCAGCCCGCCCGGGCGATGTCCCAGCATCCGCCCTTTCCCGTCCCCGAGGCCTTCAGTTTGCCGGGATTCGCCTTGGCATATTCCTGAAGCTCCTTCACGGTTTTCCATGGTGCGTCGGCCCGGACATTGATCGCCGATGCATCGAAATTGCACTGCCCAATGGCCCTAAATTCCTTATAGCTTACCTGTGCTGTCCCCATCCAGTGGAGCATGGTAATATCCCCTGAGGCGAGGGTCATGGTGTACCCATCGGGAGCGGCGGTCGCGCCCGCGGTGAACCCGACGGCTCCGCCTCCGCCCGTCCGGTTCACCACATTGACCGGCTGCCCCAGGTCTTGCTCCATCAGGACCGCAACCATTCTGGCCACGGCGTCCGTTCCCCCTCCGGCGCCGTAGGGGCAAATCATGCTCATTGGGCGGTCGGGAAACTTTCCCTGCGCCTGGACCCCCGGAACAGCGAAGGCCAGGATCAAAAAGGCCACCAAACTGACACCCATCATCGTCCGAAGTAACGTTTTCTTCCTCATGATCTTTCCTCTCCTTTCATTTTAGGGTTAATGGTTCAAAGAGATTTCCTTCCATTGAGACGCGGGAAGTGCATCCAGCCTCAATTTCAACGAAATACAACTAGCCATCATCAGGGCAGCAGGACGGTCCTTCAATGAATCCCGTGCCGAGAATCTTCGCCAGCTTTTCCACTTCACCAAGTCTGATTTTCATAGACACCTCCCATTGGTTTACTGGCCGAATAAACTCCCTCCCTGTCATCAAAGGTTAAGAAGCGCCGTCTGCGCGCCGTTTGAACCCCTTTGAAAGTGGCCGGAAAAGGACAAGGCCGAATTTCATGAAAATCTCAACGGGATTTCGCTTTCTTCCCAGTGGCCCTGATATCTTTTTCGGAGGAATACAAGACCGAAGAGGAAACATCGGCCAGCGACCTGCATCCGCCATAAATCATGGCCGTCTTCAGCTGGTCGGCATACTGGTTGAGCATGAAGGTTACGCCCTCTTTTCCTCCCCCCACCGCGGCGATGGCCATGGGCCGACCCACCAGGACAGCTTCGGCTCCCAGGGCCAGCATCTTCAGTACATCCGCCCCGCTGCGGATCCCGCCGTCGACGAAGACCTTGATTTTGCCCTTCACCGCCGAGGAAATGGCTGGAAGCACTTCCGCCGTCCCCGGGGTGTGATCGAGAACTCTGCCCCCGTGGTTGGACACTACGATACCTGCAGCCCCCGCCTCTACGGCCCCCTGGGCATCTTCAACCGTCATGACTCCTTTGAGAATCACTGGGACCTTCACCTGGAAGATAACCTTTTTCCAGTCTTGCACCGGCCAGGGTCCGGCGGGCTGTCCCGCCTTCTTCAAATGAATAATGCCTGCGGCATCGATGTCTGTGGCGATGGCATTGACGCCGCATTCTTCCGCCCTCCGGGCCAGGGGGAGGAAAGTTCCCTCCGGCCGCGGTTTCAGCGTGGGCATCCCCCAGCCGTCGTTATCCCGCAGGACCTCCATTCCCAGGTCGGTAAACATGGGATTCGGGCCGTCGCAGGTGCAGCCCATGGACCCTGCCTCTTTCGCACCCCCAACCATGGCCGAAAGGGACTCCCGCTCGTCCATGGCGTTTCCCATGTTGATGACCATTCCAGCCACCGGCGCCACGAGGATAGGCATTTTCAGTTTCCGCCCGAAGAAATCATAGGTGAGATCCGGTTCCCGGACATCGTGAATGGTCCGCAGGTTCAACTTGATCCGGGCCAGGCTTTCATAGTTGGCGATGAAAGAGGAGCCGGTTCCAATCCCCCCGATTCCGGGCATCTCTCCCGCGCAGACCCTTCCGTTGCACAACGGGCAGACCCGGCAGGCCCCTTTGAACTTTTCCTTGGCAACTCGGTAAATCTCTTTTAATTCCATGGCTAGTTTCCTTCCTTTAAAGTTTGCACCCCAGCCGCTGTAAAACTTTCCCCCCTGACGGCTTCGATTCGGCCGCCGTTCTTCAGGATGGACATTTGCGGGACTTTCCAGAGGATGGCTTACTGGCAGATAGAAGAAGGATAATCCCACTCCATCATCGCTTTTTCTATTGTATCTTGAATTTCTCAAAAAACAAGGCTCTGCCGGCCCCCACTCAGGTGGGGAGTGGAGAGGAGGGTTCGGGCTTGGAGAGATAGCGGCTCAGGGGAATGGTTAAGGAAGCCATCAGGGCGATGCATACCAGGCTGAATGAGAGTCCGAGCCAATCGGTCACCAAACCGTAGATCACCGGCGCCCCGGCTCCAGCCCCCAGGGTGATGGCATAGTAAAGCCCATACCCCCGGGAGCGTCCACCTGGGGATATGATCTCCGCTACTGTTGCATAAAGCACGGAAGAAGTTCCGTTCAACACGACCCCCACAAAGGGCAGGATAAACCAGATGCCGGATGGGGACACCCAGAAGAGAGATAAGATCCCGGCGGTGGTTAAAGCCTCGGTAACCACCACCATGGGGATGATCCCGAACCATTCGGCCAGGATTCCGCAGCCGAATTTCCCCGCCGCTCCCCCGGCGAAAAGCAGGGTCAGGGCGAAACCCACTTGGCCCGCCGGGATTTCTTTCTGCAGGAGAAGGAAGGGCAAAAAGGTGAGTAGGGATGACCGGGTGCCATTATCCAAAATCCCGATGGTAAGGAGTGCGAAAAAGGCTTTTCGATGTTGGATCCCCCATCCCCTTTCCCCGCTGTCTGCCTTCGGTTCGGGCTGGGGTACAGCGGAATTCATTCTCCCCCTTCGGACCAGAGCCCAGAGGACCGCTCCAGCGCCGATGCCGGCAAGAGAAAGGGCAAAGATCCCGTGCCTCCAGCCCAGCCAGTTTATGAGCAGGGCCAGAAGGAAGGGGACGGCCACTTTCCCCACGTCTCCCGAGAAATTGTAGGTTCCCATGGCTGCCCGGCGCCCGGAGGTTTCAAAAACCCGGGAGAGCACGGACGAGCTCAGGCCGTGCTGGCCTGCTGCAGTCCCTTTGGCCAGGATGAGGGTCAGAAAAACCGAAAGGAAGGTGGAGGCCCAACTCAGGAGCAGAAAACCTCCGGCTAGGCCAAAAGCTCCAAGGGAAACCACCGTGAGCTCCCCAATTCTTTCCCCTAGAAGGCTCATGGGAAGCTGGAGCAGGCTCATGGCTCCAGAAAAAACCCCTTTCAGCAGCCCGACCTGACTGAAGGAGAGATGGAGTTCAACGGCGATGAAGGGGAGAAGGAGATAGATGGAATCGGCGAATCCATCGTCGATAAAGTGATAGGTGCAGAATGAGAAAAGGGAGCGGAAGCGGTTTTGGCTTTTTTGGCGATTCAAAGGTTCGGCTTAGCCTTCAGCGTTTGATCCTCGGACCTTCATGATCCTTGCTCCGTTCACTCCGTTGCCTAACTCATCTTTTCCTAAAGAAAGGCTTTCTCCAAGAGGGTAATGTCTCTCCGCCGGTAAGCCGAGACGACCTCCGCGCAGAATAAAAGAATGATCGATGAATAAAACACCCAGATTACCAGGATGACGATGGCCTCCAGCGATCCGTAGACCACGTTATACTGGGTTGACCGTCCT
>DASPRR010000075.1:0-12248 GCA_035624375.1 Thermodesulfobacteriota bacterium
CTAATAGTCCGGCGGACCGATTCCTTAATGCCTTGAGCCTTGGATGTCGTTCCTTCGGTATCCTTGACCATCTCACGCCCTTATTCTGAACCTTCCTGATGGCCCCTTTCCTTTTGGGAATGTGCATTTCATCATGGTAAACCCCCGGCTCTGCCGAGGGTCCGCCTGTGGCGGATTGACATTTCCGGAATGCCTCGGTTGTGGCCCGGGGGCAAGGAGCTTCTGGGCAAAAAGCATCGGCCGGGCTGCCCTCTTCTGGGAGGCTTCGGCCGGCTTCCGCAGAATGCGGCGGGCTGACCGGGGAACCGGCCGGTGACCCTACGCTGAGAGAACATCTTCAGGGGGGTTCGGGTGCTGGCCCGCCCGGTCCATGAAATGGAAGCTGCCTCATGGTTTTTGCCCAGAAGGTCCTTGCCCCCGGACCTGGCACCCAATTGAGGGCCACCTTTAGGTGGCGCCCCTTTCAATCCGCTTTGAGCGGTTCACTGTTTTTCATACCTCCGGCTCTGCCGGAGGTCATGATTAAAGATTGATCTTGGGCGGAATATTATGGCGAAACGGCATCTTTCGATTGACGATTCCATTAAACGAATCCAGCCGGAGATTCGGCGCTGCACGCATTTTCAGCCTTACGATAGTGGGGTGAATAGAAAAGGAGGATTTTAAAGGTTTTCAAAAGGCTACGCTGCTATCTCCAATGCATCTAGGGATTGATGATTTCCCCCTGGTCCATAATTTTGGCATCATCCACATAGACATCTGGTTTTAAGATCACACCATCAAGATGAATTCCGGCTTGCACCGAACCCCCAAAGGTAGAGTTATCACCGAACGCAACGTGGACCGTACCGTATATCTTCTCATCTTCCAGGATGATACCCGTAAGCCGTGCCTTCCGATTTGTCCCGATCCCAAATTCGGCTACATTTCTGGCCGGTTCAGAAGCACCCAGAGACGTAAGGAAATCTTTGGCCCGGCGGCCTTCCACCCGGGTCAGTTTCCCGGCTGAGATGGTTATTTCCAGGGGATCCTTGAGCAGTCCGATTCCGACCATGGAACCATCGACCAGAATTTTTCCCTCTGCGGTTCCCTCCAGGGGGGCGATGTACGCTTCCCCGGAGGGCAGGTTTCCTGACTGCCCCGGTTCTCGATAGATACCGGTGCTGGCAATCCCTTTCCTCCCGGCAATGCTGAAGCGGAGTTCCCTTCCCTCTTTCATAATCCGAACCTCCTTACCCCTCGTCAGGATGTCGGTCATTTTATTGGTTAACTCTTCCACCTCGCGATAATCTGCGGTTATGGCACCTTGACCGAACATATCCTCCGTGATTCCCGGCATGGTGGCAACCCGCGCCCCCTTTTCAACGGCCCTCTTCCGTGCCTGAGTATGGGTGAGGGAATACTGGGTGGGACAAACGACGACCTTCGAGGATATCATGGCCTCAGCCACGGGCAAAGGAGGTTCTTCCCCATTCCGGGTGCGGGTTTTCATCTCCAGAAGCATGGCCTCTGCTCCGAGATTGAAACCAGCCTGATACAAGGCCGCTCCGATTTCCCTCTTCATACGATCGGTCACGACCAGAAAAGTCTCCCCGCCCTTCAAGTTTAGACAATCCCCAAGCAGCTTCTCACTGATGGATATCAGGTCTTTCATCATAGCCCCCGTCCTTGCTTATCCTAAAAGCTCACCGGCAACCCTCGCCAGAGTGGACCGGGCGAGAAGGGCAGGTTTCCCCGTAACCTCCTTCACCCAATCTTTCATCATCAAGGTATAACCGATACAATCCATGACGATCAGGTTCGAACCTTCTTCCTTTAACTTCCGGGCCGCCTCCTTTACCTCTTCCCCGTCTTTGACATAAGGAGATGCACCCCGTACGGACACTTCGGGAAATATCTTCATCCATCGCTCTTGCTGATATTGGATTTGCTCCACCCCTGGGGTCAAGACGCCTAATTTTCCCCCCCGGAGCACGCTCTGGGCCACATGATAAAGAATCGGCTCTGGATAGAGGATGAAACTTTTTGACTTGAATGGGGGGAAGGTGCCCGTACAGATCAAGATGATTACCGGAACCTCGTTCTCCAATTTACGGATGCAAGCTTCCACCCGAGGAATGACATCTTCATGTCCCACCTTGACCTCGGTTCCATCCCGAAGACGGGTCACCAGAAGGTCTCCTTTGATATTCGCCCCTAAATCTTGAATCTCTTTTCGGCTGAGATCATCCAGGGCACCGCATTCCCGAACTTCGACCTCTCTTCCCCAAAAGAGCTTCATTTCGGGTAAGACATCGGTCCTGGGAGATTGACCGATCGTGACCACTCCTATCCCCTTCTTCCCCTTCCTCATCTCTTGGTCCCCATTCCCTGTAAATGTTTCATGGAGCCGTAAAGAGCAATGCATCTTGAGAATTCTTCCGGGTCATAGAATCGCAGACTCCCCTTCCCAAAAGTCTTGGCTACTTCAACCCCGAACCGAACCGCCTGCTCCATATCGACCTCATGGCTCGCTCCGGTTCCACACCCGGGGACCGCCACCTCGGCAGTGATGGCAACCCCCACCACAGGCGCATCGGTCGCAATACAGGGTTGCAGGATGCTGTTCAGATGGAAAAGGCCGTTTCCATAAGGGGTGATATCCTGCATCGTGATGGGGAAAACCACCGGCAATCTTCCGGTTGTAATTTGCATGATCTCAAGCAGGTCTTCGCTGATTCTCAGGATATAACCCTCCTTGACCGTTGAAGAGATGGCAAAGCCCCGGTGGTTGATCACCCGGTTCCCCTTGGTGGTATCAAAAGAGAGAATGGCGTCCATCCTTTTGTCCACCTCGAGCCGATTCATCGTGGCCATATCCACCGGAGACCCCATAAAGGGCACGGGTTCATGGGGTTGGGTAGGAGCGTCAGGGCAGATGTGGGTTGCCACAATGACATCCCCGCTCAGAAAATCGCCTTTGGCTTGCATGTCGATTATCTTCAGGCAGATAGATAGAGCGCAGACCGCCCCGTCGCTGTCGGAAACCAATCCGAGCACATTCGGCCTGGCCCCCAGTCCACCCAAACGGCCTATGACCCCCAGGGTCGGGGCATCTCCTTTCCCCTCCTTGCCTTTGGTCCCCGGGATGAGAAACTTTACAAAATCGGTTTTGCCTTTTTCTCCCCGAACGGTTTGCACTTCCAAATTTTTGACCCCTCTTTGGCGAAAGAAAGAGGCTACCCCTTCGCCGGTGATTGCCGCCCGATCCAGAAGATCGGTTATTTCCAGAACTTGTTTCAGAGCCATTTCTTCCCTCCTACGATGGAAAAATATAACGGATCACTTCTTTCCTCAAAACCTCCTCCACCTTAATGAAATTCGATTTCTCTTTCATCCCCGCCCCAAGAATCAAGTTTTGGCGCGGCACATGGATTACGATAACCCGCCGGTCCCGGCTTAGCTCGGAGGAGGAAAGGGGGAATCCTTTCTCCGCATCGAGGGTTACCATAAGATCCGGGAAGGTGGCGATCCTCTCTCCTTTCTTCTCCAGGGTCATGTACTCGTTCCAGAAGGTGAGTTCAAATCCCCCGATTTCAATCCTACCCACATCATATCCCCCGCGGGTTTCCATTTGATAAGAGGAGATTTCTCCCTCGGTGATGACCTCCCCCGAGAATCTCTTCGCAATCCTTTCTGCAAGGGTCCTGGGGTTCGACTTATCGGCCATGATGAATTGTCCAAGTTCTATCGCCTGGGAGATGGCGCCCGGCGCCCCATTCTCCCGCACAAAAGAAGCAGCAATGGGATTCCGCGCGACGGCAATCATTCCCCCCGCTTCCACGGCGGCCTGGCGGATGAGCCCGTCTGCCTGGACAAGGTTTCCTTCCACGTAAATGGAAATTCTCCGGCTTTTTTGGGGGTTCCCGCCTATCGCGGCTTGCTGGGAGATGAAATCGGGTTGACGATTCAAACCCATGGACCCCATGATTCCCGTCGGATGGGCCCTTCCATTGCAGGGGGAGTCCACGAGGGGAATTCCCAGGAAGGCAGACTGGATAAGCCCGTTGGTAGTAGAAATACCCCCATTCTCCGATGAGATAAATCCTGCAATCTTCGCTCCAAGATGACCTGATAGGACCTTGACCGCTTCCACGAAGTCGACAGGCTTCACAGATTTCTCGGGCGCACCGGGAGCCCCAACCGCAGAAACCGTCACCAGGACGGCGTCCGGGGATAGGGAATCAATCGGGATGAGCCTGGGACTCCCTACCTCCAGGGCCAGGAGACCCATCCGCCGGCCTTCTTCCATCGATCCGCCGCCACCGCCCCCCAAAAAACCTCCGCCGAAAACCATCGCCTCCACTGTTTTTCTGTCCAATATCATTCCCCGCTCACCTCCGATGAAGATATGGATACTCCTCTAAGCCTCCCGACGGCCCAAATTTTAGCGCCTTACCCGCAGGAAGTGGAAAACGATGAACTTCATGCCCGGTAACGAAGGACCTCATGGGCGACTAAACCTGAGGCCTCAATCGGGTCGACGATAGGAATTTTGCTCTCTTTTCGCAAGACGGGAGCGAGGCTTATCGTAGCGTAGCCCGTGCAAGCCATGACGATGGCATCCGCCCCGATTTGACCCAGGCGATTGGCGGCCTTCACGGCTGCCGTTTTCCCCACCGGGGTCATGAGGTCAATCGTTGTGTTGACCCCTTCCGGACTGGTCGCTCCTATCAACATCTTTCCGAGCAAGGAAGATATGACCCTGGGGGTTTCTTCGTTCAGATTCAACACCCCGATTCGACTCCCCAGCGCTATCCCCACCCCCACTGCGGCAGAGCCGGCCCCAATTACCGGAATACTCAGAACTCTACGAAGGTCTTCAACCGCCGGGTCCGCTGCACAGCTGATGATTAAGGCTTGCACCCGTTTAGCCATCTTTTTTCCCAGGGCGATAATTTTAGGGATGGCCGTGGTTTCGGTCTCTTCATTGTGGATCCCGTTGGGCTGGTTGGGGATGCACTCCGTAACTGTAGTAAAATCTGGGAAAAGGCTCTCCAATAATTTTCCATGGCGATTCATTATTTCCTGGTCGGTGAGGGTGACCACCCGGATTATGCCTACGACTCTTCTTGCCATTTCCTAACCTCCTGACCTGGCATATTCCGCCAAACAAGATATTGTGGGGGGCACGCGCTTGGCGTGATTGCCGCCATAACTTGTGACTATTTGGCGGTCCATTTGATCGGTAAGGGATCAACGCCATTTGGCTTTGAAAACCGAGTTAAAGAACCCGTAGAGAGCGTCCCCGGCGATACATCCTGCACCAAAGATCGTCATGGGAGTCTCCATCTCTTCTCCGTATTTTGTTCTGAGCGCATATCGGATGGCAATACCGACCAAAACCGCCCAACCGGCCAGGGGATTCATGATGAGAAGGCCTGTTGACAGCAGAATCCCCATCTGCCGAGTCGAACCACCCAAAATCTGAATAATCGCCCCCGGCATGGCCCAGATGAGGAGGCTTTTAATCAGCGAGGGGTCTACTCCTGCCTTAATCGTAGCTACAAATACCCGGTCAACGGGTGGAACAAGGTTTTGGGAGAAATAGAGATCCCGGAAGAAAAAAACCATTACCAGACCAATCATCAACCCTACAAATCCGGCAATGATTTGTTGCCACCGTCCATCGAGTTCAAATTGGAGGTGTTTCCCCTTTCCTCTAAGCCACCATCCGGCCCTTAGGTCATATCCCGCATCCGCAAATGCGGGGCCACCGGAGGCCACAAAGCCAACGAGAATGGCCGCCGCCACAGGCGGAAAACCCATGAGAATACCCAGGACGAGAAAGATGAGAGCCGTGGCGAAGGCCGGAAACCAGCCGGCGTGCATGGACGCAAGGCCTACGATGAATTCCGCGGCTACACAGGCAAAGGCTGCAAAAACGACCCACAACAATATTTTCCCGAAAGACATCTCTGCCCATAAACCCGTCGCGAGAGACACAATGATGGCTGCTATCAGATAGAGAACACAGCCCGTTACGAGTTTACGGCGTACATAATTTTCGGAGCGCGTATAGCTGACGGGTTGGGTCGTCGCTCCGGATTCTTTTCCCGTCCTTTTGGTCAGGATGACAATAATCTGGATCAGGGCGACAAGCCCCGCGCCGATCATCATTCCATGGGGGATGTATAATTTGTTGATATCGACGTGAAATAGGGCCGGGGCGTAACCCCGGATCAGGAGACCGACTCCGAACATCGCCAAAGCTACGATGTTCCCGATAAAAGCGACTCCAAAGGCAGACATGGAAATATTGAAATAAGAGCCGATGACGCCGACAACGGTGCCGTAGATAAGCAACCTCCCCCTCTTGCCCCCCCGGTCGCCAGCGATGATTGCTTCCGCAGCAGCCAGCCCCGGCGGCCAGGCATTTTCGCCGGGGAATATGCGAGAGTCAAAGAACCAGTAGAGCATGGCCAGGTCTACCAGCATTCCCATGGTGGCTCCCAAAAGCATGGGGAGAACCAGGTCCTGCCGCCCCAAGAGGAAGGGGATGCCGATTGGTAAAAGCAAGCAGTTCGCCGCGCCAAAAGTCGCGCTGGAGATATTCGATTGTAACAGGTTTTGCCGATGGATTGACCTGAAGGCACTTAAAAAAGGAACGGGAATTCTTGAGATCGCGATTGCCAGAAGGACGCCGATGATTGCGGTATTCGGGGTGATCCCCAGGGTGGTGAGGATCTGCAGGCCAATGATCGCTCCGATAACGGAAAGAATGATGTTGAAGATCATCACATTGGCTTCTATGGCCCTTGGATGCTTGGCAGGTATTTCTAACTCCACGACCTCAAGTTTCTCTTTGCCTTCCTCTTCTTTTTCCATAGAGTCACCTCCCATTTTAGAGTTTGGCCAACTTGCGCCCCCCAAAAAATAAAGCCTGGCTATCCTTTTCAGAAGTCCAGGCTTTCTAATAATTTACCGTTCTTCTCACCACCTATGGATGAAAGAGGGGGGGGTCGATCAAAAAAGGTAATGAATTATTTTCCGCGAAAACCTAATCCATGAACACCTCATCAAGGGAATTTCTCCCTTCATACATCCAGCCAAAATCTTTGTCAAGGTCTTAAAAGACTTTACCCCCTCGGCCCTTTTTGGTTAATTCTTTTGCATGAAAAAACCCTCCCCTTTTTATTTCTTTTTTAGTATGATGGTCCCGGCCGCAATATTATGAAAGGGAGGTTCTATTATGAAAGCGAAAGCAGCGATATTTTGGGAAGTGGGAAAGAAGTTGGATATCCAGGAAGTCGATGTGGAGAAGCCCCATGCCGGGGAAGTTCTCGTCAAACTGGCCGCCGCGGGCATTTGCCACAGCGACTATCATGTGATGACCGGCCATCTTTTCGGCCCCTCTCCGGCCATTCTTGGACACGAGGGCACCGGCATCGTCGCTGAAGTCGGGCCGGGGGTGACTGCCGTGAAACCCGGAGATCATATTATCATCATGTGGCGTCTTTCCTGCGGGATCTGCGAATACTGCAGTGATGGGCGTCCCGCCCTCTGTCCGGCAGGCGCTCAGATCCGTTCGACCGGCAAGCTCCTCGACGGGACCACCCGTTTCAAGTACAAAGGTCAGGAGATCAAACACTTTGCCGGGGCCTCCACCTTTTCGGAATACACGGTGATTCCTGAGGGATCCGCCCTCAAGATTCCCCAGGATTTTCCCTTGGACATTGCCGCCCTCCTGGGATGCGGGGTCATCACCGGGGTTGGCGCCGCCGTCAACTGCGCCAAGGTCAAGCCGGGAAGCACCTCGGTTGTTATTGGAACCGGCGGAATTGGTTTGAATATCATCCAAGGTGCGGCTATTGCGGGTGCGTCGAAAGTCATCGCTGTTGATGTCAACGCGAAAAAACTCGATTACGCCAAGACCTTTGGAGCCACGCATGTCATCGACGCCACGAAGAAGAATGCCGTGGAGGCGGTCAAGGCCTTGACCAACGGCGCAGGGGTTGATTACGCCTTCGAGGCGGTCGGGTTACCCGAGACGATCCGCCAGGCCTTCGATTGCCTCGCCAAACGAGGGATGTGTGTGGCCGTTGGCGTGGCGCCCATGACGAAAGAGGTAGCCGTTCCCATCATGGCTCTCGTATTCGAGGAAAAGGTATTGACGGGATCGCTCTATGGATCGGCAAGAATCCGGCAGGACACCAACATGCTGATGGAAATGTACAAAGCGAAAAAGTTAAAGCTCGACGAACTTCTCACCCGGAAATACCCTTTCGTCCAGATCAACGAGGCTTATGATAACCTCATCAAGGGCGAAGTGGCTCGCAGTATCGTGACCTTCTGAGATTCGAATCTTGGCCAAGTGGCATGGGAAATTCTGGCCTGTTTCCCATGCCAACCCTTTGGTTTATTCACGGGTGTACTAAGATACGAAGCTGCTCCTTCCGATTGGCAATAAGTTCCTTGATCCCGCCATCGACCAGGTCCTTGAGGGAGATTTTCTTGGTAATCAGCGGGGTTGAAGCCACTTTTTTCTGGGAAAGAAGGGCATTCCCAATGAAATAGTCTTCGTAATCCTGCGAAAGGACCCCCAACAGCGTCTTCTCCTGGACGACGATGTTCTTACAATCCACTCGGCAGGGGCGCTCATAGATCCCGACCAGAAGTACCCTCCCACCTTTCGCAGCCAGACTTAAGGCCGTTTGTAGGGAAGTTTCGCTGCCCACGCAATCGAAGGTCACCTCCGGCAGCCGTCCTCCCAAAAGCTCCCTGATTTCTTCCTTTAGATTCTTTTCCTGGTAGTGGAACACCCCGTGGGCCCCCCCTCTTCTGGCGAGTTCCAATCGCAAAGGCTGCTCCCCGACCAGAAAAGCCGCCCGCGTGCCGCAGGCAATGCACGCCTGCAGGGCAAGTTGGCCGATGGTTCCATCCCCGATGATCACGGCGGTTTCACCCAGCCTCAGATTCCCCCGTTTGATTGCATGGATCCCGATGCTGAGGGGATTGATCATGGTGCCTTCCTCCCAGGAGAGGGCATCGTCGAATTTCACCGCGAGGTAATCTGGAATACAGAGGAATTCGGCAAATGCCCCCGGGGCAGTGGAGGTTAGCCCCGTCGTGTCCATATTTTCGCAAAGCTCCATTTTTTTCCCCAGGGCCATCGAGCTTCTAACCTTGCAGTTGGCGCATTGGCCGCAGGACCTGACATTCATTGCGGTGACCCGGTCCCCTTTCCTGAACCCCTGGACACCTTCTCCCCAAGCCACAATTTCCCCAGAATATTCATGCCCCAGGATCACGGGGGGATTCTTAATCAAAACCGGGCCGTTCAGGAATTCGCCGACATCCGTGCCGCAAATGCCGCACCATTTAACCGCGATCTTCACTTCCCCTGCTTTCGGGGTAGGTTCCGGAACATTTTCAATCCTGACGTCCCCACGCCCATGCCATAATGCCGCTTTCATTGTTTCCTCTCATGGCCACCGATTTTGGAAAGGTCATTCACCGAAGGGGAATCGCTAGATCAACAACAAGGGCTGCTCCATAAGCTTCTGGATGGTCCCCAGAAACCGGCTTCCTGTAGCCCCGTCCAAGACCCGATGATCAATGGCGAGGGTAAGGCTCATTCTCTTGCGAATCACCACCTGCCCCTGGTGGGCCACCGGTTTCTCCAAAACCCGCCCCGCCGCCAGAATGCAGCTCTCCGGGGGGTTGATAATCGGGTAGAACTGGTCAATGCCCAATGGCCCCAGATTGGTGATCGTCATGCTGCCGCCTCTCATCTCCTCCATGCGAATCTTCCCCTGCTGAGCCCGTTTTACGAAGTCGGCCCGGACCCTCGCGATATCGGCTAAAGAAAGCGAATTAGCGAGACGAACGACAGGGACGACTAAACCGGTGTCGAGTGCAACCGCCAGGCCGATATTGATCTCCGCGAGGTGCCGGATTCCATCCCCCGCCCACTGGACATTGATTTCCGGGTGCTCAGCCAAAGCGCTGGCGGTTATTTTGAGCAGCAGATCGGTCAGGGAGATCCTCACCCCTGATTCCTTTTCAATCAGGGGCGTCAAATCCTCCCGGGCCTGGCATAATTTTTCCACATCCTCTTCCAGAGAAAGGTAAAAATGGGGAACGGATTGGAAGCTCTCCGTCAGCCGGCGGGCAATCGTCTCCCGCATTGAAGAGAGGGGAATTTTTTTCCCCTGGGTAAAAGGAGTCGCTGGGACGGCCAGGGGCGGGACCCTTTTCTGACCATCCCCTGGCGCTTGCCGCAGGTCCTTCCCGGTAATCCTTCCGCCGGGTCCACTTCCCCGGATGTCCAGGAGATTGATCTTTTGCTCCCGGGCAATTCTTTTGGCCAAGGGGGTTGCCCTCACGCGCCTCTGCGGAAATCCTTCCGGTGCCGGAGGAGAATCCCTTCTCTCGACCCCGGCTGAGGATGCAATCTCCCTAACCGCAACCTGGTCCAGGTATTTTTCAGACCAGGTTTCCCCTTCACCAAGGATAAAGGCCACGGCCGTTCCCACGGCCACTTCTTCTCCGACCCCGTATCTGACCTGCTGCAAAATCCCCGATTCGGGGGCTTCCACCTCCCAGGTAACCTTCTCGGTTTCAATGATAAAAACCACTTCCCCTTTTGTTACCCGGTCCCCCTCCTTTTTTTTCCACTCGACGATTTTTCCTTTCGTCATGGCCTCGTCGATTTTGGGCAATATGATCACGACAGCCATCTTCCACCTCGCGCTTGCACGGCTCCTTGGCTTACCATTTCGCCAGTTCCCGGGCGCCGGCAACGATATCCTCTACATTCGGGAGGACGAAACCCTCCATCTTCAGGCCGAAGGGGATGGGGACATCCAGGGCCGCGATTCTCCTGACCGGCGCATCGAGGCAGTCGATGGCCTTCTCGGACACCAGAGCGGCGATCTCCGCCCCGAACCCTCCCGTTTTGTGGGCTTCATGGACGATCATCAGCTTTCCGGTTTTTTGGACCGATTCGAGGATGGTTTCCTCGTCCAGGGGCTTCAAGGTCATCGGATCAATCACTTCGAGGCTGATCCCCTCCTTTTCCAGAAAGCTCGCCGCCTCCATCGTGTGAATTGCGCTTCGAGAGTAAGTCACCACCGTGATGTCTCGGCCCTGGCGCTTGATATCCGCCTTTCCCAGGGGGATCAAATATTCCTCCTCCGGCACGGGCCCCTTCATGCCATACAGTCCTTTATGCTCGATGAATACGACGGGATTGTCTTCTCGGATGGATGATTTCAGTAGCCCTTTGGCGTCATACGGGGTGGAAGGCATCACGACCATGAGTCCCGGAATGTGCGCGTAGATTGCTTCCAGGGATTGGGAATGCTGGGGACCGGCCGAAACACCCCCTCCTCCCTGGGTCCTTACAACGAGGGGCAATTTGAACGTCCCCGCGCTCATGAAGCGGAATTTAGCGGCCAAGTTAATGAGGAGGTCGGAGGCGATAGTTGAAAAGTCGATGTACATGATCTCCGCAACGGGCCGCATCCCGATGATGGCCGCCCCGATAGCCGCCCCCATGATCCCCGCTTCCGCTAGAGGAGTGTCCAGCACGCGTTTTTTACCGAACTCATCGGACAATCCCAGGGTGACTTTGTAGGCCCCCCCGAAATGGGCGATATCCTCTCCCATTAGGAAGACGGATTCGTCCCTCCTCATTTCCTCTCGCATCGCTTCCCGCAAGGCTTCCCGGTAAGTTTTTTCGCGCACGGCTGACCTCGTCAGATTTTGTTCAGACCCACCGGCCGTTCAAAGTAGACCAGATCCCGAAACGTGGTGTGGGGATCAATTTCGGGGCTCTCGAGGGCGAATTGAACCGCCTCGTCCAGTTCCTGTTCTATTTGGACCTCGATCTTCGAATTCTCCTCGGCGGTGATGAGACCTTTTTGAAAAAGAAGGGAGTAAAGCCGGTGAATGGGGTCTTTTCCCTTCCATTCTTCCACTTCTTTCTTCGTCCGGTAGGTTGTCCCGGGATCCCCCATGTGGTGCCCGTGGATACGGTAGGTCTTCCCTTCCAGGAGGATTGGGCCACCTCCTTTCCGGACCTTCTCCACAGCTTCCGCCGCCGCCTCGGCTACGGCGACCGCATCGTTTCCATAGACGCTGAAGCCTGGAATCCCGTACCCCGAGGAACGATCGGCCAGGGATTTAAGCCTCCCGCCCCAATAAGTCCAATGAGTCCCCTCTTCGTATTGGTTGTTCTGGCAAACGAACAGCACGGGGAGATC
>DASPRR010000260.1:0-2678 GCA_035624375.1 Thermodesulfobacteriota bacterium
CCCTTCCACGTTCTGCGGTACACCGACGGGGTCAACCTCAATCCCCGGAACATCCGCGGAGGAAGCCTGGATGTGGAAGACGCCACCACCTTCACCATCTTCCAGGAAGAAAACGCCACCCTTGCGGTAGACCAGCTTCCTATGCCCAAGAAGGATTTTCTGGCGCGTCAGACGGGTTCCCAGCAATTCGGCACGATCCATGGCAAAGTCAAGGATTCTTCAGGAAAATCCGTCCTCAAGGGAAGCCTGGTCCTTTGGGAAGGAATTCAGGGGAAAATCATCCCCTTTGAGGATGGCATTTACTCTCTTCTGGGGCTGAATGACGGGGATTACCGGGTGACCATTCGGGCGGAAGGCTACGGGGAAGTGGAAAAGAATCTTCAGGCCCGGAAAGGCGAGGTGAAAGAGGTCGATCTCGTTCTTCCTCCCCGAAGGACTCCCCAGCCGCCTCCCTCCCCCAAAACCAACCCGCCCGCAAGGACCAAGCCATGAGAAAGGGGAGAGCTTTCTCCCTGCTCTCCGGAGGGCTGGACAGTCTTTTGGCCACCCGTCTCATCATGGATCAGGGAATAGAGGTGGTGGCCCTCCATTTCATCACCCCCTTCTTCGGGTATCAGAAGAAGGGCCAGGAGGCCCGGTACCAGGAGCGATGGGAGCGGTTATACGGGATCCATGCCCGGGTCATCGACGTAGGCGATGAATACCTCCGGGTCCTGCGGAATCCCCGGTACGGATACGGAAAGAATTTCAATCCCTGCATCGACTGCAAGATCTTTCTCTTCTCCAGGGCCAAAGCCATGATGGAAGAGGAGAAGATGGATTTCCTGATTTCCGGGGAAGTCCTGGGGCAGCGGCCCATGTCCCAGCGCCGGGATACCATGAGGATTGTGGAGAGGGATTCGGAAACGGAGGGAGTTCTCCTTCGTCCCCTCTGCGCCCAGCTCCTTAAACCTACCCGGCCGGAACTGGAAGGGCTGGTGGGCCGGGAAAAGCTATTGGCCATCACCGGACGAGGACGGAAGCCGCAGATGGAGCTGGCAGAGCGGATGGGGGTCCGTCACTATCCGGCTCCCGCGGGCGGATGTCTGCTCACCGATCCGGAGCTGGCCAACCGGTTTCGGAAATGTTTCCGCCAATCCCCTTCGATCACCGTGGAGGAAATCCTTCTTCTCCAGGTGGGGAGGCATTTCCGGCTTTCCGAAGACCGGCATCTGGTCGTGGGCAGGAGGGAAGAGGAGAACCAGAGGTTGCTGGACCTCTCCCGGGAGGGGGACACCCTCCTGCGGGTGCAAGGAATCCCGGGGCCGCTGGGTCTTCTCCGGGGACCGGCGGATGAAGAGGACCTAAGGCTGGCGGCCTCCATCGTAGCGCGTTACAGCAAGGCCAAGAATCAGGAAAAGGTTGAGGTGCAGTACGGAAAGAACGGGGAAGACTTCAGAGGGCTCCTCCGGGTCCCTCCCGCCAAGGATGAGCAGATTCCCACCCTGAGATATTGAATCCCGTCACTTCGTGTTTTGATCCCACCGCTGCTGGAGAGATTGGGCCCGGGCGACCAGCTCCGGGTCCTGGTCATTCTTTCTCCTTCCGGAGCATTCTTGTCCGAACCTCTGGCAGGCGGTGAGGATGGTGGGCCGGTATCTCTCCAGGAGCTCATCCGATATGCAAAGGGAAAGGCATTTTTCGAAAGACTCCAGAGCCGACAGGGAAGCGAGGCAATGGAACTGGTCCATGCCCCGGCTCAGGTGGTACAGGAATTGAATCTCTTCGTCCCCCGGATTCTTATTCAAGGCCCGGGTGAAAGCCTGAGTGGCCTGGGGATAAAAGGCACTCTGAAAATAGGACTCGCCGGCCAGGCGGTCCGGCTGCGCCGAGTCAGGGCCGTACAACATTTCCAGGATCGTTTCCAAAGCCTTTCCCCCCCAAACCTCCCGCAACAATTCTTTTTCTTCCAACAGGAAACGAAGGAGAAGGCCGTTCTCTCGGTACTCGCGGAGGAGGTCTTGAAAGCGAGGAAGGATTTCCTTGAAAAGGTGGTCCATTTCCTCCATCTCTTCTTGCAAAGCCCTCCGGGCGCGGGAAATGAGCTCCTGGAATTGTCGGACCAGGCCCTTGGGGTCCGGATGCCCCTCATTTTTTTCACTCAACCGGGTGAACTTGGGCCCATAGAATTCGAGCTGGTACAGGTCCTCCCTCAATTTCATGGCCAGATGAAAGAGGGTTCCGACAATGAGGTCGAAGACCTGTTCCTTCTCGGAAACCCCCGCGTTGCTCCCGCGAAAAAGGGAATGACAGCTTTCTTTGAGGGCAAATAGAATGCTCTGGCCCCGATCATCCACAAAATGGGCCAGGTCGGAAAAGCAAAGGGAGCCTTTTTGATATTCGCCATGCAACCGGCGAAAGGCCAGAAAGGCGAGGAGAAAGGAGCGGACAATCTCCTTCACTTTCCTTTCCCGCTCGCGCCGTTCCCAGTCCGTGAAGTTCTTCATCGTCTTCTCCTGCACTATTTAACATTTTATCCATGCTTCCCAGAGGAAAACAAGGGGCTTCTCAGGCCTCCGATCCCTGTCGGTAGATGGAATGGAGGTCAAGTCCTGGGAGGTCTTGCCGGGCCCCGGGGCGAGGGCATTGTACGCAGAAACCATAAGGCGCCTTTGATTCCATGGCACAGACGGGCCTCT
>DASPRR010000311.1:0-2417 GCA_035624375.1 Thermodesulfobacteriota bacterium
ACTGACACTGACATTGTCACCGTTATTGTTTTTCCACTATTCTTACCTTCATTTCCATCCGCTCATTCGGATTGTCCCTCTTATCCCGGGGGGCGCTGACGATTTTGTCCGCTGCCTCCATTCCCGAAACAACCTCCCCGAAGACCGTGTACTGCTTGTCCAGGAAGGAAGCAGGGGCCACGCAGATGAAGAACTGGGACCCAGCACTGTTTGGGTCGGCGGCCCGGGCCATGGACAGGGTCCCTCTTTTATGGGGTTTGTCGTTGAATTCCGCCTTCACCGTGTAGCCAGGTCCTCCCATCCCATGCTTGGAGCGATCGGGGTTCTTGGTGTTGGGGTCTCCACCCTGGATCATAAATCCCGGAATCACCCGGTGGAAGATGGTCCCGTCGTAGAAGCCCTTCTTGGCTAGATCAATAAAGTTCTTCACATGGTTGGGGGCCACATCGGGAAAAAATTTAAGTTCCAGGTTGCCGAGCTTGGTTTCGATTACGGCGGTGGTCTCAGCCATTTTTTTCATCTCCTCAGGGGTGAATTTGGGGTCCTTGGTTTGGGCGAGGGCGAAACTGCTGACCAGGACCCAGACAGCCACCCAGATTCCAATCTTTAAGAACCTCATAAAACCTCCATTGATCCCTTGGGTCGCCGTTTCGGGCGTCCTTTATTGAATCTTCGCACGAGCGGTCTGCTGATACAAGAAAAAATCGTACACCGCCCGGGAAACCTGGGCAATCGCCCGCTCCCGTTCGGCCGCTCCTTTCTCCGACGACTGCTTTCCGGATTAGAATTATCGTTACCCGATCCTCCGGGTCGGGGAAAGGGGGGTAGCAGCTTTTTAGCTGTTTCCCTTTACCGGATATTCTACAACCGCATGGAGAAGGAAGGGAATGGCGAATCCTTTCTGCCCGCAGAACCGGCGCCTTCTTTTTTTATCCGCATTCTTGTGGTAAAAATAGAATATTCTCGACTCGAAAGTTCCGGAAGGAGGAAGCATGAACGAAATTCCCTTATTTGAAAGGCCGCTTCCTTTGTTCACCCGCCGGCATTTTTTATGGCTCCTGTCCATGTCCGCCGCCGGGGCGGCGGTCAGCTGCGCCACCAGCCCGGTTACCGGGAGAACCCAGCTGATGCTGGTGTCCGAAGAAGAAGAAATCCAGATGGACCGGCAGGCCGCCCCTTTTCAGTTTTCGGCGGATTACGGGCCGATCCAGGACCAAAGCCTCAACAGTTATGTCCAGCAAGTTGGAAAGAGCCTGGCGGCCCGAACACACCGGCCCCAGATGCCGTATTCCTTTCGGGCGGTCAATGCCAACTATGTGAATGCCTACGCCTTTCCAGGCGGCAGTATCGCCTGTACCCGGGGAATTCTTCTTTCCCTGGACAATGAAGCGGAACTGGCGGCCCTCCTGGGCCATGAGCTGGGACACGTGAACGCCCGGCACACGGCGCAGCAGATGTCTAAGGGGAAGCTGACCAACACGATTGTGGGCGGCTTTTCCGTGGTAGCCGGGGCGGTGGCCGGAGGACTGGGTCAGGTGGCCGGGGCTCTGGGCAGCGTCGGCGCCGGGGCTCTCCTGGCGTCTTACAGCCGGGACAATGAACGGGAGGCGGATGCCCTGGGGATGGAATACATGGTCAAGGCCGACTATGGGCCGCAGGGGATGGTGGGTTTGATGGAGATGCTCCAAAGCCTCTCCAAGTCCAAACCAAGCGCCATTGAGCTCATGTTTGCCACCCACCCGATGAGCGATGAGCGCTACGAGAACGCAGTCCAGAACTCCCGGACGAAATATGCTTCCGCCCAGAACCTTCCCCTGAACCGGGAAAGGTACATGGATCATACGGCCAGGCTCCGCGCCATGAAGGGCACCATCGAGGAACTGCAAAAGGGGGAAGAGGCGATGAACGGCGAGAAAATGGGGGAGGCGGAGACCCATTTCCGGAATGCCCTGAACCAGACCCCCAATGACTATGCCGGCCTGGTCATGATGGCCACCTGCCAGCTCGTCCAGAAAAAGCCGGGCGAAAGCCTGAAATACTCGGAAGCGGCCAAGGCCGTTTATCCCCAGGAAGCCCAGGCCTACCACCTGAGCGGGTTCGCCAAGCTCCAGACCCGGGATTTTGCCGGGGCCTACCTGGATTTTAGCACTAATGAAAAGGTTCTGCCTGGAAATCCCAATACAGCATTCTTCAAGGGATTTTCCCTAGAGGGAATGGGGAAAAAACCCGAATCGGCCCAGGAGTACCACCGGTATTTGCAGGTGGTCCAAGAGGGAAAATATGCCCAGCACGCCTACGCGCGCCTGGTGGAATGGGGATACTACAAGCGCTGAAAGGCAATGATTCGCCTTATTCCGGCCTGCTCGGAAGAAGACCTTTCCCGAGCGAGAGCCCTCTTCGAGGAATACGCCTCCTCT
>DASPRR010000315.1:0-13065 GCA_035624375.1 Thermodesulfobacteriota bacterium
CCAAATCCTTCTGGGGAGGTATACCGGTTATCGCTTGTCCGAACTTTTCAGGTTTCGTGGGGTGGGGGGTTCTTCATGATCCTTGAGGCCTTCCGCCGCTTGAAGCAAGCCGGGGTATTGGGGGTGAATGGCAGGAACGCTGAATACATCATGCGCTGCAATCCGCGATCATTCTTCCCTCTCGTGGATGATAAAGTATTGACTAAAAAGTTGGCGGAATCTTTTGAAATTCCTGCTCCGATGCTTTACTACGTGGTTGATCGGTATGGAGACGTACCGGGCTTCCAGGGAGCCCTTCGCGGCATTTGTCAATTTGTTGTGAAGCCTGCCCGGGGGACCGGGGGAAGCGGAATCGTCCTGATCCGGGATTGCACGGAGAAGGGGTATGTGACCCAGAGCGGGGAGCTCATCTCTCCGCAGAACCTCTTTTATCATATTTCCGATATCCTTTCGGGAATCTATTCCCTTTCCGGTCTTGAAGACCGGGCGATCCTGGAAGCCCTGATCCATCCTGACCCGGTATTTGACGCAATAAGTTACCAGGGAGTTCCCGATGTGCGGATCGTTGTCTATCGGGGGGTGCCGATCATGGCCATGGTGCGCCTTCCGACCAAAGCCTCGGATGGGAAGGCCAACCTCCATCGCGGGGCCATCGGCGCGGGAATCGAATTGAATACGGGGATAACGATTACGGCCGTTCACCGCTCCAGGGTCGTTTCAACCCATCCAGATACCGGGAATCCGGTAAGCGGGACCCAGGTTCCTTATTGGGACAAGATGCTGTGGATAGCCGCCCGTTCTTTTGAAATGACCGGGCTGGGGTATATCGGAGTGGACCTGGTAATCGACCAGGACCGGGGACCGCTTCTCCTGGAGCTCAATGCGCGCCCGGGGCTGGCCATTCAACTGGCCAATCGGAAGGGGCTCAAGGATCGGCTGGACAAGATAGACCAAGCCCCTCCTGAGGTTCTCGCCTCGGCGGAGGCCAGGGTCCAATGGGCCAAAGAGGCTTTCGAGTAAAACCGTTGCTGATTGCACAATCTTTGTTGCTGGTTGCTGGTTCCTTGTTACTGGTTAAAAGAAAAGAAATGATGGAGCAAAAAGGAACGAGTAACCGGTAACCAGCAACTAGCAACCAGAAACCAGTAGGGAGCAACAAATTCTTGATTTTTCCATTGAATCTGAGTTAAAGATGGTCAGGAGGAGGGAAGAAAGGAGAAAGGGATGAACATTCTTTTTTTCGGCCCTAACGGAAGCGGGAAAGGAACGCAAGGGGCGATCGTGCAGAAACAGTATAACATTCCTCATATCGAGTCCGGAGTGATCTTTCGGGAAAACATCTCGAAAGGCACGGATCTGGGGAAAAAGGCCAAAAGCTACATTGACCGGGGAGAACTGGTGCCGGATGATATTACCATCCCGATGATCCTGGATCGTCTGAAACAGCCCGATTGCGCCAAGGGGTGGCTCCTGGATGGGTTTCCGCGCAACGTCAACCAGGCTAAAAAGCTGGATGATGCCCTGAATGCAGCGGGGTTAAACCTGAGTTATATAATTGAAATCGTCCTGGACCGGAAGATGGCCAAGGACCGGATCATGGGGCGGCGGCTCTGCGTGAATGATAACAACCATCCCAATAATGTTTTCATCGAGGCCATTAAGCCGGCGGTAAAGGGCGGGAAACAGGTTTGCCGGGTCTGCGGTGGGGAACTGAAGACCCGTTCGGACGACCAGGATGGAAATGCCATCGACAAACGCCACGCCATTTACTACAACACCCAGGACGGAACCCTGGCCGCGGTAAATTACTTCAAGGACAAGGCTAAAAGGGACAAAGGAGCTTTGAAAATCATCGAGCTCGACGGTCGTCCGGGAGTTAAAGAAGTGTCGGAAGCCCTATTGAAAAAGCTCGGGATAAAGAAATAAGTGTCAGTGCTTCGTGTCAGTAAAGCCAAGAAATGTATCAATTGGACCACTCTGACCCAAATTATGATGATCTCGTAAAAAGGCGAAACCCCCAAAATATGTCATTCCGGCGAAAGCCGGAATCCAGGTATTTCAAATAATTCTGGACCCCGGCTTTCGCCGGGGTGACATTTCAAGAGACTTTTTACGAGATCATCAATGATTGCTCGCATGAAACCCCGTATTGGAATTACTCTTGAGCTCAGTGAAAAGGCGGAAAAGAGGACAAGTTTTCTCGACCTTGCCTATGCCGAGTGCGTGAAGGACGCAGGGGGGCTTCCCCTGCATTTTCCCCCGCTTCCTTCAGTGGAATTCATTCCGGAAGCCCTTTCCCTGATCGACGGTCTGATCCTGACCGGAGGGGCGGACATCAATCCATCCTATTACCGGGAAGAAGTCTCAGCTCCTGTGGTTTTGTCCCCGGACCAGAGGACCGATTTCGACTTAGCCCTCTTCCAGGCGGCTGTGAGTGGGGACAAGGCCATCTTGGCCATCTGCCACGGGATGCAAATCGTAAACGTTGCCCTGGGGGAAACTCTTTACCAAGATATCCCCACTCAGGTTTCCGGAGCGATTGAACACCGGGGGAAAAAGGATTCGAGTCCTGCCCGACATGGGGTGACGGTCGAAGCGGGCTCAAGGCTGGCGGGAATTATGGATGGAACGCTCCGGTTTGAAATCTGCAGCACCCACCACCAGGCGATTAAAGACCTGGGAAAAGGCCTGCGGGTCGTTGCTAGGTCTCCAGACGGAATCATCGAGGGGATTGAACTTCCCGGACATCCAAAAGTCCTAGGCGTTCAATGGCACCCCGAAAAGGACCCGCAGAGCGAAGCCACCCGCCGTCTTTTTCGGGCCTTGGTAGAGGCGGCCTTCGTCAGCTAGTTGAGAAAATGGAAAAATAAATAGCATCCAAATGGTATTTGGGTTGCATTGGTGACATGGATACTACCATTCGGAATCTTGATAAGTCGTGCCGCGCTCACGGGGAAAACCATCGGAGAGGTGGTCAATGAAGTCATCCGGTGCTATCTTGCCCGGCCCTATCCTAGGGGGGATAGAAATCGGCCCATTCTCTTCAAGAAGGTATCCCCAATTCCGATCGCCTCAGCCTTTCCCTAAGCTTCAAATTTAAAAACCTAAACATGGCACTCTGAATTTGCCTTTCTCTCCGCTTTGCAAAGGTTCCGGGGCGAGGTAGAATTTATGCGGAGGGGTGAGCTGAAGCTATGACCCCTCGATAGGATAAACGAAGGAGGAATTTTCAGGAATGCTCTACCGAAGACTGGGGAAGACCGGCTGCGATGTTTCCGTTCTGGGCTTTGGTTGCATGCGCCTGCCGGTCAGAGACGCGCATAAGCCGACCGATTTTTTCGACCCTGCCAAGGCCATCGACGAAGAAAAAGCCATCGAGCTCATTCATTACGCCATCGAACAGGAGGTCAATTACTTCGATACGGCCTATGTCTACCACGGAGGGAAAAGCGAGCCTTTATTGGGCAAGGCCGTCCGGGAATACCGCAAGAAGGTCTACCTAGCCACCAAGCTGCCCGCCTGGATCATCAAGGGAAAGGAAGATTTCGAGAAGGTCCTTCAGGAGCAGCTTCTCCGGCTGGAGACCGATTTCGTGGACTTCTATCTTCTCCACGGGCTCGGCCGGGAGAGCTGGCAAAAAATGAAAGAAATGGGAGCGCTCGATTTCCTGGAGCGGGTGAAGGCTGAGGGAAGGATCCGCTTCGCTGGGTTTTCCTTCCATGACGATACACGGACCTTCAAGGAGATCGCGGATGCCTATGACTGGGCCCTCTGCCTGATCCAGCACAACTACTACGACCGGAATTACCAGGCGGGCAGGGAGGGACTGGAATACGCGGCCGCCAAGGGGATTGGGGTGGTCATCATGGAGCCGTTGAGGGGAGGAAAGCTCGCCCAAAGAATCCCGCAGGAAGTGCAGGGCCTTTGGGACTCCTCGCCCGGCAAGAGAACGCCCGCCGAGTGGGCCTTGCGCTGGGTCTGGAACCACCCGGGAGTTTCAACCGTGCTGAGCGGAATGAACTCCATGGAGCAGCTGAGGGAGAACCTCCGGGTCGCCCAGGAAGCCCTTGCCGATTCTCTCAAAGCGGAAGAATTGGCCCTGATCGATCGTGTGACCGAGGCTTACCGGAAATTACTCCGGGTCGACTGCACCTCCTGCGGCTACTGTCTCCCCTGTCCCCGAGGGGTTAATATCCCCCATAACTTCACCATGTACAACGACCTTTTCGCCTTCCAGGCCCCCGAGACCAGTCTCATGCTGTACCAGCGCTGGACCTCCCCCGAACAGCGGGCGGCGAACTGCGCCGATTGCGGTGAGTGCGAAGAAAAGTGCCCGCAGCACATCCCCATCGCCCAGGAGATGAAGAAGGTTCACGAGGCACTGGGCGGGCGGCAGGACAGCGGAAAGGGTCCCATCAATCCCTGAGCTGATTCGGCAATATTGGGGGCAGGCCTGCAATTTTGGAGTTTGGATGTTGATTTTATAGGCTATAAAGAATCAAATCCGTGAATGGTTTTGAAAAATAGCTGGAAGTCCTTGGGGCGATCGTGGAGTATAATGAACAAAAAAGGAAAGCAAAGTCTAAGGAGTCCCAAATGCCAACCCCCTCTACCCCATTTAAAATTGCTGCCGTTCAAGCTGCACCCATGTTTTTGAACCGGGAGGCGACCGTGGAAAAGGCCTGCCGGCTGATCTCTGAGGCCGCGCATCAAGGCGCCCGACTCATCGTATTTCCGGAATCCTTCATCCCCACCTATCCCGATTGGGTGTGGGCGGTTCCTCCGGGAAGGGAAAGAATCCTTAACCAGTTGTACGCTGATTTTCTGGCTAATGCCGTGGAAATTCCCGGCGCGGCGACCGAGACACTGGCCCAGGCGGCTCGAAAGGCTGGAGCCTATTTGGTCATGGGCGTCACCGAGAGAGATACTACGGCCAGCGGGGCCAGCCTCTACAACACCTTGCTTTATTTCAGTCCTGAGGGCAACCTGATGGGCAAGCACCGTAAGCTGGTTCCCACGGGGGGCGAGCGACTGGTTTGGGCCCAGGGTGACGGCAGCACACTGGAGGTCTACGACACTCCTCTGGGAAAGATCGGCGGGCTGATCTGTTGGGAAAACTATATGCCTCTGGCCCGCTACACGATGTACGCCTGGGGCACCCAGATTTATATCGCCGCAACCTGGGACCGCGGGGAACCGTGGCTTTCCACCTTGCGGCATATCGCCAAAGAGGGACGGGTCTACGTCATCGGGTGCTGCACCGCCCTGCGCAGCGCAGATATCCCCGACCAGTTCGAGTACAAAGACAAATTCTATTCCGGGTCCCGGGATTGGATCAACGAAGGGGACAGCGCCATCGTGAACCCGGACGGGGAATTCATCGCCGGACCGGTCCGGATGAAAGAAGAGATCCTTTATGCCGAAGTGGACCCCGCCCAGATGAGGGGTCCCAAGTGGATGCTGGATGTGGCCGGCCATTATGCCCGGCCGGACGTTTTCGAACTGATTGTCCATCGGAAATCCCACCCGATGATCCAAATCGCGGAGGATAGGCAGGAAGCTGAAGGAGAGAAGGGGGAGGTCTAAAAAGAACTATCTGCTTTCTTTTTCCACGTACGCATAGGCGTTGTGATTGTGGATGGATTCGAGGTTTTCCGACTCCACGCTGAACCAGGTAATATTTTTGTGGGAGTTGAGGCGGAGGGCGATGCTGCGCACCACGTCCTCCACGAACATGGGATTGTCGTAAGCCTTTTCGGTGAGAAACTTCTCATCTCCCCGCTTAAGCAGGGAAAAGACCGCCGCGCTGGCTGAATTCTCCACGATCCGGATCAGGTCTTCAATCCAAAAGAATTTGCGGAAAGTCACCCTGACCGAAACCAGGCTTCGCTGGTTGTGGGCCCCTTTCCTGCTGATCTCACGGGAGCAAGGGCATACCGTTGTGACCGGCACGGTGATTCCCACGATCAGGTTATGATGCCCGTTGGTCAAGGAAGCGAAGAACTGGCAGGTATACCCCATAAGACTCTTGGCCCCGGAAACGGGAGCCCGTTTTTCGATGAAATAGGGGAACTCCACCTCCAGGTAGGCCGATTCGGCGTTGAGCTTTTCCTTCACCTTGTCCAGGATGGTGGCGATGGCCTTGATATTGATCGTGCCGCGGTATTCGTTGAGGATTTCCACGAATCGGCTCATATGGGTTCCCTTGAAGTGATGGGGCAGGTTGACGTACATGTTTACCTTGCCCACGGTATGTTGAACCCGTTGCTTCTTGTCAAGAACGGTGATGGGGTACTCGATGTTCTTCACTCCCACCTTGTTGATCCCCACCCGGCGATGATCCCTCTGGCTTTGAATGTCGATCATTTTCCCGACCTTCGGTAGGTGGCCCGGGAGGTCTCCGACTCCCAGACGGAAACCCGCTTAACCCGTCGGGGTCCCTGGTCGATCCGGCGGGAGACCTCGCTGAAAATATAAGCGGCCAAGTTTTCCGACGACGGGTTCTGGTTGCGGAAAAAGGGAAGCTCGTTCAGGTATTGGTGGTCGAGAGTATCCAGGACTTCCTTGGTCTTGGCCTTGAGGAGACGAAAGTCGATGACTAACCCAGCCTCATCCAACGACTCGGATTCCACGGCCACCTCGACGGCGAAGTTATGGCCGTGAAGAGACTCGCATTTCCCCCCTACCTCACGAAGGTTGTGAGCGGCGGAAAAATCGGCTTTGATTTTAACTTCGTACATGATCGGAACTGGCAACCCAAAAAAGAAAAGCGCTTAGGGCATAGCGAAAGCAAGAAAATGAAATCAATGAAGGGGATGCATTCAACTTACTCGATTAAGGCCACGTTGTCAACTTCACAAAATTGGGGGGGGATTGGAAATAGGGAAGGGAAGGCCAATGCCCCATGGGCGCTGTATCTCGAAACAAAGAAAAGGGCTTGAGTTTGCCCAAAGAAGGACGGTTTGGGAGCGAATAGTACGCATTCAAACATCTTGACACTTTCCTTTTCTGCTGGTAGTCTACGCGGGAAATGCGGTGGGAAAACGGAGCAGGCAGGGAGGAGCGTAGGTATTGCTTATCGGCATGATGAACAACCCCCAAATTGATCTGCTGGGCGAGATCGCCTGGGCACGCCAGAACAGCTTTGAATTTCTGGATTTAAGCCTGGAGCCGAGCGCGGCGCATCCAAGGCAGGTAAAGGTAAGACCGACCCGGCGAGCCCTGAAGGCAGCAAACTTGGACATCATCGGCCACACCGCCTATTACCTTCCCTGGGCTTCTCCCTTCGAGACTCTTCGCAAGGCGGCCCTGAAGGAGATGCGCTCGACCCTGGAGGTGTTCGCCGAACTGGGGGCATCCAAAGTAACCGTCCATCCGGATAAATCGATCCCTTTTGCCCTGGGTTCGAAGGGCGTCTGGGAGAAGAACCTGGAGTCATTGGAGGCCATTGAGTCCATGGCCGCTCCTTTGGGAATTACGATTCTGCTGGAGAACATGGACCGAACCTTTAACAGGGTGGACCAGATTCGGAACGCCTTGGCGCGCATGCCCGGTTTGGGTTTTCACCTCGACGTGGGGCACGCCAACCTGAATGTGGAAAAAAACCGGACCGAGGAGTTCCTGAAGGCCTTCCACGACCGGCTGGCCCATGTCCATTTGTCGGATAATTTCGGCAAAAGCGAGGACCTCCATCTTCCCCTGCGGGCAGGAACCATCCCCTGGCCTAAGATCATCGGCTTGTTGAAGAAATCAGGCTATGACGGGACGATAACCCTGGAGGTCTTCTCTCAAGAGCGGAAATATCTGCTCCTAAGCCGGGACATCCTCCGACAGCTCTGGGGGGAGAAAAACGCGGTCAGCAGTCAATGAAAAGCCATCCATCGACAAGGCAAAAGTGAGAGATAAAGCCAGCAAAGTGGAGCAAACTCGATGAAAGCTGATCGCTGAGATCTGATAGCTGCATTTTTATAGAAACAATGGGATCATCGCCGGAAAAGAAAATCATTCCCTGCCCTTCTCCAGGGTCCCCGGGAGAGATCGAGGACTCATGGCTCGCCCCGCCGAGGATCGAAGCCATGGAACCCGTCGACCCGGAAAGAGCGGGCAGATCGGCGAGCCTTCCCCCCCTTTCCCTCCTCCTCGTCCATTCCATGGACCGGGAAAAGGTTGAACGCATCAAGGAAGAAGAAAAAGTCCCGGTTATAGTGGTCTTCCCGGCGAGAGGTGACGAAGAGCTTCTGACCCTGGAGCGGGAGGTCCAGATCCTGCAGCCCCTTATGGGAAGAATTATCGACGAAATCTGGATCGCTTTTGGGGGAAGCGAACACGACGACATTCCTCTGATGGCCAGAAAGTATGGAGCCAAGGTATTCCATGCCCATCGAAACGGGATGAATGATGCCCGCCGGGGGGATTCGGGAAAGGGACTTTCCATGCGGGGATTACTCTACCACCTCGTAGCTGATCGACAGCTGACCGATCCCCGGGCCATCATTCAGTTCATCGATTCGGATATCAAGGAGGGGTTCTTCAATCCGCGCTGGGTCATCGACCCGGCAGGAGCCCTTCTCTGGTTTAAGAAGATCGAAGTAGCCAAAATCGTCTACCACCGGCCTTTCGGGGGAAGGTTGAACGCCTTCATTACCCCTTTTCTTTCCGTATTCGACCACCCGGCGCTGAACCCTCTGAAAAACCTGCTTTACTTCCTTTCCGGGGAAATCGCCGGGACGCTGAAGTTCTGGCTTTCCGTTCCCTTCAAGCAGAACTTCGGAATCGAAATGAAGATCCTCACTTCCCTGGCCCTAAACAAAGTAAGGCTGCGTCAGAACCGGGATGACCTCAGCCATGTCCTCCAGGTCTTCATGGGGGAGATGGACCACAAGCACAGCGCTCTGCGCAGCACGGCTCGGGTCAAAGGCTTGGACGCCATGGCCAAGGAGGTTTTCCAGTCCTTTCTCGAAGACCTTACGGCGGAAGGGTTGATCCGCATGGACAAGGGGCTCTGCTTCTCCAACCGCCTCCAGGTTTCCACGGTTACCCCCGCCGCCGAAGGAGGGGAAGAAATGGGAACCCCCAGCAGGCTCAACCTTCCCTCCAATGAAAAGACCTTCTTCCCCCTGAAAGACCTCCCCGAGATCCAGGCCCGGTGTCCCTGGCTAAAAGCCGGTTAAAGGGCGATCGCGCCATCCCCCCTCTAATCCCGATGATTTCCCTTCTGTGCGTATAGAATGATGGACTTGGGAAAGAAGTAGTTGCACACGTGCTCCAGAAAGCGAAGAGGCTTGGAAAAGAGGGAATAGTAGAGGAGCTTCTTGTAAAAGGAGGGGATCGGAGCATTCTCCCTGTGGAGGCCGGAGAGGCAGCGGAGCATCCAGTAGGGAGAATGGAAGGCATGGGCAAAGCCCACGGCGTATACGCGGAGGTTGTTTTCCTCCATATATCCAGCCAGCTTTCGGGGAATAACCTTGCGCACATGGCCGCCGGGAGTCTGGAAATACTCCTCGGACAGCCAATCATAAAGGTGTTCCGTCATCCGGGTGGGAACGGTGATGGCGATCTTTCCCCCCTCGCTCAGAATGCGGGCGAGCGTGGCTACCCCATGGCGGTCGTCATCGACGTGCTCGATGACCTCCGCGCAGATGATCTTGTCGAAACTGCCGTCGGCAAAGGGAAACCGAAGGGCATCCCCGCGCAGGAGAAGAACGCTTCCTTTGGATTCCTTCTTTTTTTCCATCTGCCCCAGGACGTATTTGGCCTTAAGCAGGCTGTGATGGCTCAGGTCCATTCCTAGGATGCGGCAGTCATGCCGAAAGCACTCAAAGGTGTGGCGGCCTTCGCCACAGCCGGCATCGAGGACCAGGTCCCCCTTTTCCAGGGGAAAGGTTCGAAAATTAACCGTGAGCATCGATGGCCTCTTGGTACACTTCCACCATCTGCCGGGCCGCATTCTTCCAGGTGAAGAGCTTCAGCACTCTTTTCCTCGCCGCTTTCCCCGTCTTCCGACGAAGGTCCGGGTCTCTCAGGAAACGAAGAATGGCTTCCGCCAAGGCCTTGGCGTCCCGAGGCGGGACGAGAACCCCGGCGCCGTCATTCCCCACCACCTCCGGCAGCGCTCCCGCCGAAGAAGCCACGACTGGAAGCTCGCAGGCCATGGCCTCGGCGGCGGGGAAGCCGAAGCCCTCATAGAGCGATGGGACGACGGCCACCTCGGCATTGTTGTAATGGCGGACAAGGTCGCCGGGCCCGATCTTCCCGGTAAAGTGGACCCGGTGGGCAATCCTGTATTTCTCCGTGAGGAGGGGACCGAAAGCCCTTTGGGGAGCTCCTCCATCAACGACGGTGAGGGTGACCTCTTCTGGAAGATAGACGAGGGACTGAAGCAGGTAGAGCAGGCCTTTTTTCCGGTCTTCGGAATTTCCCACGAAGATGAGGTTGCCGGTCTTTTTGGTCCATCCCGGAAGAGGAGCGAATTCCTCGCTGTCCAGGCCGTTATAGACTACCCGGATTTTTTCTGGCGGCACCCCGAAGGCGTCGGTGATTTCCCTGGCCGAATCGTGGGAGACGGTGATGATCCGATCCATCCGACGGCTGACCCATCCCTGCATGAGGAGGGGATAATAGAGCACCCTCTTGACTTTTTGCTTGAGGGTGGAAGGGTTTTCGAACCACGTGGCCCGATCGATGGAGAGGGGATGGTGGATGGTGGCCACCACTGGAACGCCCAGGGTCTTCCACAGGACCTGGCCGTACCCCAGGCACTGGTTGTCGTGGAGAATATGGAAACGGTGATGCCGCACCAGTTCCCGCAGTTTGAAATAGGCGCGGAAGCTGAAGGCCTTGATCTCCGGAAAAACCCCGAAGCGGGAGGAAGCGAACTCGTAGAAATTCAGGGGAGAGAAAATCTTGAAAGGATTTCCAGAGGGTAGAAAATCTGTTTTCTTTCCGAAAAAATTGAAATTCTCGATGGGGTGGACAAATGACCCGTTCAGAAAAAGGGGGAATGGCGGCCCGACAATGACGTGGACCTCATGGCCCAGTTTCACCAGCTCGTTGGCCAGGTAAGTGAGGTAAATGCCCTGTCCTCCGCAGTACGGATTCCCTCGATAACTCAAGAGGCCTATTTTCACGACGATCTCCCCGAATAGGCATAGGGCAGAGGGCATAGAGCATAGAGTGTTGCGTTAAAATAACCGCTCATCTTCTTTTTTCCATGCGCTATGATCCATGCAATCTGCTTATTTAAAGCAGTTCTTTGTAAACCTCCACCGTCCGTTCCGCCACCTTCCTCCAGGAAAAGAGATTCTCCACCCTTTCCCGACCCGCCTTCGCCATCCGTTCCCTCCGGCCCCTGTCTTCAAGCACTTCTCGGATAGCCATGGCCAAAGCTTTGGCATCCCGGGGCGGAACCAGAATCCCGGCCCCGTCTTCTCCGACGACCTCCGGCAGGGCTCCGGCAGAAGTAACCACCACCGGTGTTCCGCAGGCCATGGATTCAGCCGCGGGCAAGCCGAAACCCTCGTAAAGAGAAGGAACTACCGTGACCTGAGCAGAATGGTATTCCCTGCGCAGGTTTTCGGGGGAGAGCTTTCCGGTGAACGTTACCCGGCGGAAGATTCCCAATTTCTGAACGAGGTCCGGGGCATAGGTCTTGGCGGGACCCCCTTCATCCACAATGGTGAGATTCACCTTCTCGGGCAGGAGGGTCAGAGCCTGGAGCAAATACCGGGCTCCTTTCTTGGGGTCATCCGTATTGCCGACGAAAAGGACCCGTTGGGACCCCCTCGGAGTTCCGTTCCCCGGCCGGAAGAATTCCGTATCCAATCCGTTGGCCACATTGCGAATTCGGTCCCGGGAGACCCGAAAGGCTTCCTCGATTTGCCTAGCCGTCTCGCGGGAAGAGGTAAGGACCCGGTCACAGCGGCGGATCACCCTCCCCTGCATTCCTAGGGGATAGAAGACGACGGTATAGTATTTTTCCTTGAAGTTCCGATCCCGCTCCAGGCTATGCTGAAAGTCGATAGTGAGGGGGTGGTGCACCGTAGTGACCAGAGGACGGCGAAACCGCTTCACCAGGAGAAGCCCGTAGCCCAGGGATTGAACATCATGAAAGACCTGGAACCCTTCCCGGGGAAAGATTTTCTCCAAGGCCCGGAGCGCCCGGACGCTGAAGATGAGCATTTCCGGAAAGAACCCGAAACGGGTGGCGGCGAACTCGAAAAAATTAAGAGGGCGGAAGATCCGCCAGGGCGACACCTGGGGGAGAAAATTCTTTCTTACCCCCCAGAGGTTCAAGCTCTCCACGGGAAGGGTGCGGGCCCAGGGCATGGGCCAGGGATCGGGAGGCCCCACCAGAACGGTCGGAGAATGACCCATCCGGGCCAGCTCCCGGGAGAGAAAATAGAGGTAAACCCCTTGCCCACCGCAGTAAGGATTGCCGCGGTAGGAGAGGAGACAGATGTTCATCCTCGGCCCCTAGGGAATCCCTTTCTCGGGTTCTGAGGAGCCGGTCGGCGACGGCTTTTTCGCCTCCCCCGATGGAGGAGAAGGAAGTTCGGCAGCCGGGGGAGCGGTCTTGATGGTGAGAATGGTCCATCCGATCCAGAATCCCATGGCCAGAACTCCCAGGCACCCGATCATCACCGGGATGGCCAGGGCCCAGTAGCTCTGGGCTGAAATCCCCCAGAGGAAGACCACCGCTGCAATGACCATGGCCACGCAGAAAAAACCACCCCAAACCCGAGAGGTATCCGCCATTTCAGGAACTCCTTTCTTTTGCCGGAAGAGGGCTGTGCGGCCTGCCCACTAGGATCAGGACGTCGCTCCAATCCGGGACCCAGTTGGCGATTTTATCCAGCCCGCGAAGAAGAATCAAGGCCATTGGTTGAGGGATCCGCTGGAGAAAGCTCGACCACCGGGGAAATCCCCACAGGAGGGAAACTCCCCGGACGGATTCCATTCGCAGATATTTATTGGCCAAGCGCAGGATCGTGGGATAGTCGAATTTAAAAGTGTGGTCCCGGGGAACTTCCCAGATGTGAGGCGGGGGGATCTCCCGGCGCCAGACCC
>DASPRR010000346.1:0-10941 GCA_035624375.1 Thermodesulfobacteriota bacterium
CGAGGAAATAACCCCCCATGAGCCTGGACTTCAAGATCAGGTTTTCATTTTTCATGATCTCGATGTTTTTCAGGGCCGCGGCGCAGGAGACGGGATGGTTCCCGTAAGTGTGGAGATGCTGGAAGACGTCGATGGGCTTGACCACTTCCTCCGTACACCCGACTCCTCCGAGGGGGACGTACCCGCTGGTAATCCCCTTGGCCATGGTCATGATGTCCGGCTGGATGGCGAAATGCTGGACTCCGAACCATTCCCCGGTTCTCCCGAATCCGCAGATGACTTCGTCGATGATGAGGAGGATCCCGTAGCGGTCGCAGGTCCGGCGGATGATCGTCCAGTAGTCGGGGGGCGGAGCGTAAGCCCCGAAGCCCTGCTGGATGGGTTCTCCGATAAAGGCCGAAACCTGGGTGGGGTCCTCAAACTCGATGATCCGCTCCACATCCTTCGCGCAGGCGAGGTCGCAGGCCGGGTAGGTGAGATGCTGGGGACAGCGGTAGCAGTAAGGAGATTCAGTAAAGATGGTCCCCGGCGCCAGGGGCTCCATGATCTGCCGCATGGGCATAACGGTTCCCAGCACGCGCAGGGCTCCGCCGGTGACCCCGTGATAGGCTCCCCGCCGGGAGATGACCTTGTACCGTTTCTGGTCGCCTCTGCAGGCATGGTAATGCCGGGCCAGCTTGATGGCCGTTTCCACCGCCTCTGAGCCGTCGCAAACAAAAGTGAAATAATCGATCTTCCCCGGGGCGATCTCTTTCAAAACCTCAGCCAGCCGGAGGGCCGGGAGGTTGGTAAACTGCATGGGGGTGATGTAGGACATCTCGCAGACCTGGTCGTAGACCGCCTGGGCGATCTCCTTCCGGCCGTATCCCACATGGACCGGACGGGTCACTCCGGAGACCAGGTCGAGATAGCGTTTCCCCTTTTGATCCACCAGGTGCGTTCCTTCCGCCTTGGCCATTACGGTGATCCCCTTCTGGATCTGATCCCGGGAAGTGCGGTGCAGAATAAGGGAGTTCAAGTTCATCTTGGGTTTCTCCTTTTAAAATGGGCTGAAATGATATTTTTGCTGACGGGGTCAAAACCCGCCGCCTTTGTTTTCACACTTGGTCCGGGGGAGGAGCAGCGATGAGGGTTTCCGAATAGCTGACCCCTTCGATCTCCCGGATTTTGGCGACCAGCTTGCCGGCGGCATCGATGTCCAGGGCGCGGATCATCAGCACCAGGTCGTACTGTCCGAAAACCCGGACGATGTTGGCCACCCCTTCCATGTTTTTTAATTTCCAGTACACCTCTTTGCTCCTCTGGGGAGCTGTCCGGATCAATACGCCGGCAACCATTTTGACTCCTCCTGTCGCAGGCTATGGTTTGAGAATCGCCTTAACCCCCTGTCTCGATATTGCGAAGGCAAAGGCCTTTTCGTATTCTTTCAGGGGATAGGTATGTCGGGTAAACAACTCGAGGTCCACCTTCCTCTTGGCGATCAAATCCAGGGCTTGGTCGAATTCCTTGTAGTTGTAGCAGATGGAACCGAATACTTTCAGCTCATTGCGAATCACCGGTTCCATATTGATCTGGACCCTTTTGTGAACCGTCATGGCCACGATGGATCCGTTCCGCTTGGTGGAAAGGAAAGCATTCTCCAGGGCCTGTACCGATCCGGTGGCTTCGAAAGAAAAATCGGACCCACCGTCGGTCTTCTCCAGGATGAAAGCGACCGGGTCCTGACGATTCACGTTGACCACTTCATCGGCCCCGAACTGTTGGGCCAAGGACAGGCGGTCATCCTGCGTCCCGGTGACGATAACCCTGGCCCTCAGGACCCGCTTGGCGATCTGCACGGCCAGCAGGCCGATGGTCCCCGGACCCAGAATGGAGACCCAGGAATCCTTTTGAATACTGACCATCTCCAGCCCCCGGATGGAACAGGACAAAGGGTCAGCCAGAGTGGCCTCTTCGAAGGAGACATGCTCGGGGACCCGGTGAACATTGCGGGCGGGAACGGAAACATACTCCGCCATGCCCCCGTCGATGGTGACTCCTATTTCCTCCAGCTTATCGCAGAGATTGAAATATCCCTTGCGGCAATACCGGCAGATGGCGCAGCCGATGCAGATGGCGGTGGCGACCCGGTCCCCCTTTCGGAAACTGTGGACCTTTTCCCCCAATTCGGCAATTTCCCCGGAAAGCTCGTGGCCGATGATGATCTTCCTCCGCCCGGGAAGGACCTCGTTGTAGATGCGAACATCGCTCCCGCAGATTCCTACGGCTCTCACCCGGATCAGGACTTCATAGGGACTGAATTCTGGCTGGGAGACCTCCCGCAGAGAGATGCCTTTCTGGGAAAAGTCCTTGACTACGGCCAGCATCTTTACCTTCCTTGGCCAACCAATCTTTCGGGTTGCACAGTCCCCATGCCGGGGCCTAACCCCTTCCGGGCAAGCGAGAGCGGACCTCAAATTTTCTGAAAGGCGGCATCGCAGGCTTCAATGGTTCTCTGCAAATCTTTCTGAGAGTGAGCCAGCGATACAAACCAGGCCTCAAATTGGGAGGGAGGGAGATAAATTCCTTGCTCCATCAGGTGAATGAAAAACTGGGCGAATCGTTGGGTATCGCTCTTTTTGGCGGTTTCATAGTCTTTCACCGGGCCCTCGGCAAAGAAGAGGGTGAATAGTCCGGCGGCATGGTTGATCGTGACCGGGATTCCTCTTTCTTTGGCCTTCTGGGAAATGGCTTCGGTGAGATATCCGGTCTTCCCAGCCAAATCACGGTAAACCTTTTTCGCCTTGAGAATATCCAGGGTCTCGATCCCGGCGGTCATGGCCATGGGATTGCCGGAGAGGGTCCCGGCCTGATAAACCCCCCCGAGGGGGGCGACCTTTTCCATAATCGCCAGTTTGCCGCCGTAAGCGCCCACGGGCAGGCCTCCGCCGATGATCTTTCCCAGGCAAGTCAGATCGGCCTTGACCTGATAGATTTCCTGAGCGCCTCCATAGGCGATCCTGAATCCGGTAATCACCTCGTCGAAGATGAGCACTATCCTTTCCTGATCACAGATTTCCCTCAATCCCTCCAGGAATCCCTTTTCCGGAAGGACCACCCCCATGTTTCCCACGATGGGCTCCACGATGAGGCAGGCGATTTGCCCGGGATATTGGCCAACCAAGTTTTTAACCGCTTGGAGATTATTAAAGGGAGCTGTCAGAGTATGTTTGGCAAGGTCTTCGGGGACCCCCAGACTGTCGGGAATCCCGAAGGTCATGGCTCCGGAACCAGCCTTGACCAGGAGACTGTCGCCATGGCCATGGTAACAGCCTTCAAATTTTAGGACCTTGTCCCTTCCCGTATAGCCTCTGGCCGCGCGAATGGCCCCCATGACCGCCTCGGTACCAGAGCTCACCATTCTCACCAAATCTATCGAGGGAAAAGCCTTCTTCACTCTCTGGGCGAGTTCTACTTCAAGAACCGTGGGAGCCCCAAAGCTGGTTCCCTGGGGGGCCCTCTTCTTTAGCGCTGCCACCACCCGAGGATGGGCATGGCCCAGGATCATGGGGCCCCAGGACCCTACGTAATCAATATACTCGTTTCCATCTATGTCCCAGATTTTCGAGCCTTTTCCTCGGTCGATGAAAGTGGGGGGAATCCCGATGGCCTTAAAGGCTCGGACCGGGCTGTTCACCCCCCCGGGGATCATTCCCAAGGCCTTTTGGTAGAGCGCAATTGATTTTTTCCTTTTCATCGCCCTTCCTCCTTCCAGGTTGGGTGGCTAAATCATACCTATCAATCATGGGTAGTCGATTGGCAACCAGAAATCACCCCAAGAGGGTGAAATCAGTATAGAAAAAGGGGGTGGGTGGGTCAAGGGGAATTTGAATTTTGCCTACCTTCCCTTTTAAGGTAACTTTTCTCGTGGCTCGGGTACAAGGTCCGTTTCTGGCAGGACAGGATCGGCGGGGGTTAGAGGACCGATGGAAGATCGCTTCCCTTCCGCTGAGAGAGGCGGGAAAGGCATAACCATCTGCTCCCACAGGTCCATTTCCGCCCTTGCCGATGAAAGAAAATGCGCCTTATCATGTCCTGGCAGAAACGGACCTTGCACCCGGGCCAGGCAAGGCCTGCGAGTTTATGGCTTACAACTGGTTTTCGGAAAGTGAGAAGAGGAAAGAATTTTGAATGCCAGACTTGAGTTGACGAGGCCACTTTCCTCGATTAACATAATAATACGATCTTTGTATTCTCTGTCCTCCCATGAATATTTTTTTCTTCCATTTTTCTTCCTTTCTTTATTTCCTGGGAACCCTGGCCTACCTGGGGTATATCCTCTTTCTTAAAGAGGTCTTGTCCAAGCTGGGAATGATCGCTATCTCTTTAGGTTTTGCTCTGCACAGCCTGGCCCTCCTGACCCGGTACGGCGAGGCCGGCCATACCCCGGTGACCAATCTATATGAATCCCTCTCTTTTTTCGCCTGGATGATCATGGGACTACTTCTGGTCGTACAAGGAAGGTACAAGGTGAAAGTCCTGGGGGCTTTCCTGTCCCCTATTGCCCTGATCCTCATGCTTTTTGCCCTGGCCCTGCCTGAGGAGATTATCCCCCTGGCTCCGGTCCTCAAGAGCTTTTGGCACCCCTTTCATGTGGTCTTTGCCTTTTTGGGAAATACCTTCTTTGCCCTGGCCTTCTGCTGCGGACTCATGTATCTCATCCAGGAACACCTGATCAAAACAAAAAATGTAGGGGCCCTTGCCCGGAGACTTCCATCGCTCCAGGTGCTGGATGATCTGAACTATCAATCTCTCGCTTGGGGATTTCCTCTCTTGACCCTGGGAATCATCACTGGGGCCATTTGGGCAGAATATGCCTGGGGGCGCTACTGGGATTGGGACCCGAAGGAAACCTGGTCCCTGGTTACCTGGTTCTTATATGCCGCCTTGCTCCATCAGCGTCTGGCCGTGGGTTGGAGGGGTCGCAGGGCAGCCCTCATGGCCATTGCGGGGTTTCTGGCCGTCCTGTTTACCTTCCTGGGGGTCAACCTTCTGCTCCCCGGGCTTCATTCCTATTCCAACTGGTAGCGGGCAAGATGGAACTCATCGTCCTCGGATTAAACCATAAAACTGCCCCCATCGAATTGCGGGAATGTTTGGCCTTTCCCGAAGGGGAGTTGGAAAAAGCCCTCAGCAAGGCCCAGAGCTATCCGTCCCTGAAAGAAAACATGATTCTCTCCACCTGTAATCGGGTGGAAGTCTATGCCGCCGTGCGGGAAACCGAAAGAGCCCTCCTCGACCTGAAAACCTTCCTTGCCCAATACCACCAACTGCCGTTGAAAGAATTTGAATCCGCCCTCTATTCCCACACCGGGGAAGGGGCGGTCCGGCATATCTTCCGCGTAGCTTCAAGCCTGGATTCCATGGTGGTGGGGGAGCCTCAAATTCTGGGCCAGCTCAAGGACGCCTACGAGTTGGCCGCAGGATGTAAAACCTCCGGTCTGATCCTTCACCGGCTCCTGCACAGCGCCTTTCATGTGGCCAAAAGGGTCCGGACGGAAACCAAGATCGGCAACAGCTCTGTGTCGGTCAGCTCCGTGGCCGTCGATCTGGCCGGGAAGATTTTCGAAACCCTCGAGGAAAAGACGGTCCTTTTGATCGGCGCGGGCGAGATGGCTGAATTGGCCGCCCAGCATCTCGTATCGGGGGGGATAAAAAAAGTCTTGGTCACCAATCGGACCTACGAACGGGCTGTGAGCCTTGCCGAGAAATTCCAAGGGGAAGCCGTTTCCTTCGAGGCGATCGACCGGGGATTGAAACGGGCCGATATCGTCATCAGCGCCACGGATTCGAGCCACTTCATCCTTGGCTATGAACAGGTGGCCAGAGTCATGAAGGAGCGGAAGCAAAAGCCTATTTTCTTTATCGACATCGCCGACCCCCGGGATATCGAGCCCAGGGTTGATGACCTGGAGAACGTCTACCTGTACAATATCGATCACCTCCAAAAGGTGGCCAGTGACAACATCCAAGACCGGGAAAAGGAAGCCCAAAAAGCAGAGGGCATCGTTCAAGACGAATTGGCCAAGTTTGTACTCTGGTACCGATCCCTGTCCTTGATCCCCACCATATCCGCCCTGAAGGGTAAATTCGAGGAAATCCGGAAGAAGGAACTGGAAAAGGCCCTTTCCCATCTTCCAGATTTGTCGGATAAGGAAAAGAATGCCCTGGAAGGTCTCACCTCCGCCATTATCAACAAAATCCTCCATCCCCCCTTCAGCCTTCTGAAAAAGGCCGACGAAGAAGGGAATGCGGCCCGTTACCTGGATGCCCTCCAGGCCCTTTTCCAGCTTTCGGTTTCCAACGCCGATTCATCTCCGCAGCAAAGGGACGAAAAATAGCCAAAAAGAGGCAAAACAAATTTTCTGCTCCGCCCCCGGGGAAGCCATTCCCAACCGGGAGATAAGGTTGGGGTGGAAGACTCCGATTCGGTCCTAAGGGGAGGAAGAAAGACAAACTGTGGAAGAGGGAAGACATGAAAGTTAAATTTATGGGGGCGGCGAGGACGGTCACGGGGTCCTGTTATATCCTGGAAACCCAGGGACACCGATTTGCCGTCGACTGCGGCATGCACCAGGGAGTGGGAGAGGTAGAGAAGCGAAACTGGGACACGGATATCTACGAACCCCACCGGATTGAGTTTTTTCTCATCACCCATGCCCATATCGATCACTCCGGTCTCCTGCCAATCATGGTCAAGAAGGGGTTCCGGGGGAAGATTTACACCACCCCGCCCACCCGGGACCTGTTGGAGATCATGCTCCTGGACAGCGCCCACATCCAGGAGACGGAGGCTCAGTGGAAGAGCAAAAAGCGACTCCGCCACGGGGAGAGCCGGACACAGCCCCTTTACACCCAGGAGGACGCCCGGGCCGTCATTCCTCTTTTTGTGGCCAAGAAATACAACGAACCCTTCGACCTCTTCCCCGGGCTAAAGGTGAATTTCCAGGATGCCGGCCACATCCTGGGGGCCTCGGTCGTGGAGCTCTGGGTGAAAGAAAGCGGGGAGGAGAGCAAGGTCGTATTCTCCGGGGACATTGGACGCCCCGCTCAGCTCCTGGTGGAAGACCCGAGCCAAATCCGGCTGGCGGATTACCTTTTTCTGGAATCGACCTACGGCGACCGGGACCATAAAGATGAAACCCAAAGTCTGAACGAACTCGCCGAAGCCATCGCCTTCAGCTATGCCCGCAAGGAGAAAGTGATCATTCCGTCCTTTGCCGTGGAACGGGCCCAGGAAGTCATCTATTCTCTCTACCTCCTTTCCAAGGATGGAAGACTCCCGAAAGACATGCCGGTCTATTTGGACAGCCCCCTGGCAATTCAAACGACCGAAATCTTTCGCCGCTATAAGGAATACCTGGATGAGTCCACCCGGGAAATTCTCCAAAAAGGCGAGGACCCCCTTTCTTTGCCCCAGCTCCGCTACTGCCAGACCCCTCAAGAGTCCATGTCCCTCAATGACCTGAAGGGGCCGGCGATCATCATCTCGGCGAGCGGCATGGCCGAATCCGGCCGGATCCGCCATCACCTGCGCCATAACCTCTGGCGGGAAGGGGCCAGCGTGGTTTTCGTCGGGTTTCAGGCCCTTGGGACGACCGGCCGCAAAATCGTGGAGGGCGCCAAGACGGTCCGTCTCTTCAACGAAGAGATTGCGGTGAAGGCGAAGGTCTACACTATCAATGGTTTTTCCGCCCATGCCGGGCAAAGCCAGATTCTGGATTGGCTGGGGCACTTTCAAACCCGGGACATGAAAATCATCTTGATCCATGGAGAATACAAGGCCCAGCAAATCCTGGCTGAATTAATCCGGAAGCGGTTGGGATGCGAGGTTTGCATTCCCGATTATCTGGAAGAAATTACCCTGGAGCTGGGAGAAAAGCTCCGGAGAGTTGAATCCCCGGAGAAGGCCGTCTCCCGAATCGATTGGGCTTTCCTCTTGCAGGACCTGGAGGCAAAACTAGCCCAACTTCGCAGTCGGACGGCGCAACTGGAGGCGAAGGAATTGGCGGAACAGGCAGAACTCCGGGACCGGCTTCTGGAATTGAACCGGGACCTGTCGGAAATCGTGTCAGAAACCTGAGAAATGTGGGCCGGTTTGAATCAGAGAAGCCCGGTTCAGCCATGATTGCGGAACTCTGAAAAAAGTGGAGGAAGAAATTCCGGGGGTCGCGCTGAATATCAGCTCGGTAATGGAATTTCGAAGGTCGATCAAATAATGGGGAGAATTATTTCACGATGGGGGAAGCCTGACGGTCGAAGGGATTGGTCCGCATGGCCAGGGAGAAAAGATAGGGATAGTTGACCTTCAAGTATTCCATGTAATCCACCCACTGGTGAACGAGGAAATGGTAAGCCCGGTTTATATCCCCGGCGATGTGGGTCCGGTCGGGTCCGGGCTGCTGGCTAAGGTCTTCCCGATAGGCCAGCTCCTCGGCGAGATGAAAGACGGCCCGCAGCAGATCGGTGAAGGATTCGTGCTCCAGCAGGGTGGGGTTTTCCAGGAGCCTCACCAAAAAATCCCTCTGTTTGATGAGGAAATCCTTCAGTGCCGCCAAGTCCGTTTGAGCAATCTCCACCCCGTATTTCATCCCTTTTAAATGGTCTCTGACCATTAGAAAATCCTGGTGGGTCCAATTCTCGGTTATGATCAGTCCTTTCTGGATTTCTTCAAAACGGGGGTCGGCCTGGGCGAACATACGGATCAGCCGGTTTCCCACTTCGCTGAAGAAAACCCCGATTACCATGTTCAGCTTATTCATGCGGCTCAGTTTTTCCCGCCGGCTGAGGATCATTTCCGTGCCACTGGCGAGCACTCCCACAAAAGTGCCTACCCCCAAAATGATCAAAAAAATAACGAATACCTTTGCCGATGGAGTGGTGGGGTGGATATCTCCATAACCCACGGATCCCAGGGTAACGATGATGAAATAAAAAGCATCCAAGAGGGATCGGTTTTCGAGGTACATGAAGCCCAGGGTCCCCAGCACCAAAACTGCCAAGAGGATTATCAGGTTGATGGTCAAACGAAATCGAATGGGATCGTGGCTCATGATGCGGTAACTCCATAAGTCAATGAGGAGATTCTCCCGAAGATTACCCTGAGTCTGGGCAAAAAAGCCTGGCTTGCTTCATCCCCCCTCAAATGGGCGGAAAGAAAATGGGGGTAATCCGCTAACTGGGTCAACCTCCTAAATTGGGCAGAAATGTACTGCCGTAGGTCCGGGGAAGCCTCTTTCAGCTCTTCTTCAAAGGCAGGAAATTCAACCATCACCGCAATGATATCTTCCAAGTCTGGGCTTGATAAGGGATCACCTTCGCCCCGAGTTCTAAAAGCCTCCAGCTTGGTAGCGAGGAAATAAATCGGGGTTATCGTCCTCAGAACCCTTCCGCTCGGTAATCGCTTCTTGATGGCTTTATCAAAGGCCTCTTTGTACCAAGGGTTAGAAAATCCAAGAACCCCGGTTTCGGTGGGAATCACGTCCACTACGAGGTCTTCCCACACATACCGGCCTATAGGATCGCCTTGCCTTTCGGTGAAGCCTTTCTCCTTCATTCTTTCAACAAAAAGGACATATTTCCCATAGCTCTCTGTTTTGACTAGCAAGTCTATATCATTAGTAGGCCGCAGGTCCGGGGCCAAATTTATGTCTAAGATCAGGGCCGGTGAACACCCCCCTACGATGACAATTTCATCGCCAAGGTCGCCGAGCTTCTGGGCTAACCGTTCAAGCTGTCGGATGATGTCCAAGGGTTTTCCTTCAAAATCAATTCTTTAAAAATATCCGAGGCTATTTTCCTTTCTCTGGCCAGACCGACCCGCAAAGCATCAGCCAGGGCGAGTAATCGGTAAAGCGCCGAGTCATTTTGAGCAGCATAAGGGACCGATTTATAGATGGGTTTTATGGCCTGTCCCCTAACTGTCCCCCCTGGCATGGGCCAAACATAATCAACATTCGACAATATCTTTTCTTTGAGCGGAGTAGCCGAATGGGCGGTGGGCATTCCGCGGGTTATTTCTCCCGGCTTGACCGGGAAGACATATTGAAACCCATGCAGCATGAATTCAACGAATGACGGCAGGTTGCATCTCCTTTCCATGGGATCGATTAGGCCGGCATAGATGGAGCGCCGGATAGAGGCGCTTAGTTCGGAAGGGCTAATAGCCAATTCGTGGGCGAGGGGATAAATCTGGAACTTCTTATCCCCTATGGCAACCAGTTTTAAAAGCACAACTATATCTTGCCCTTTCATGATCTATATTTTATTCGCAATTCGCGAATTGTGCAACATATTTTTATTATTAAATAAATTTTATTATCAAGGCCCGCATAAAGGTCATGCAGGAATTAGCGAATTCTCATCCGAAACCCAAATTATTATCCCCTCCCCCTCGATGGGGGGGAGGGAAGGGTGGGGGTGACAATGGCCTTGAATTGCAGAATTTTCCTTTTAAATTCGCCCTCACCCCGACCGTTCGGCTGAGCTCACGACTAAACCCTCTCCCGCTAGAGGCTGTATCGTAATCCGTTCATGGTTCGACAAGCTCACCACGAACGGATTATGAGCGCATTAAAATTTAGCCACTTGGCCGCTCGCCTGCTCGGCTGAGCTCGCGACGAAGCCTGAGCCTGTCGAAGGGCGACCGGGGAATTACGACACAGTTTGCTAGGAGAGTGGGGTGTCCTGATAGGTACTGGCTAGCAGATTGTAGGGGGGCGGCCCCATGCAGCGGCCTGAAAAATGTGCTGTATTGCCAGAGACCGGCTTTTTCCCGTGACGGAGAAAAATTCCGTCAAACAGGGTAGCCGCGCTTTCCCTGCAATCCTTTGAGGCAGGAAATCTCTCCGCTGTGGGTGAGCGAATTCCCCAAAATCCCGTTGATCAGCACGTACCCAAGGG
>DASPRR010000354.1:0-2474 GCA_035624375.1 Thermodesulfobacteriota bacterium
TACGGTTTTATCGTGGCCCTTTTCTATTATCGGGAACTGAAGTGGGGGGATATCCCGCGGGTTCTCGTTGAATCTGCGGTCACCACCGGTTTCGTGGGTCTCCTCCTCGGGCTAGCCAGCGTCTTCGGCTGGGTCCTGACCGTCGAACAGGCGCCCTTGAGATTGGCCAACCTCATCCTGTCCATATCCACGAGCCAGTGGGTCTTTCTTCTTCTGGTTAATATTCTCTTCCTCATCGCGGGCTGTTTCCTAAACGCCACGGCTATCCTGATCATTCTGGTCCCCATCCTTTTGCCCATGGTCCATAAGTTCGAGGTGGACCTGATCCATTTCGGCATCATTCTGATCGCCAACCTAGGGATCGGATATGTCACTCCGCCCGTGGGAACCTGCCTCTATGTGGCCTGCGGGATCTCCAAACAGCCCTTGGCGGAGGTGATCAAACCCCTCGCCCCCTATCTTGTCGTCATGGTGATCATGTTGATGCTGATCACCTACGTCCCGTGGGTCTCACTCGTGATCCCCAACCTGGTTTACGGGAAATGATTCACACGGGGCGCCCCTTTCTCTAGAGGGCTCGCTCAACCCGTGCACTCTTAAAAAACTCTTGACAGAGGGGATGAGATTATATTATTTTGTACACAAATTAATTTCGAGGCGGGGGGGACCTCCATCCATGGTCCACTATGAAGACTGCATTGTTTTCCTTTTAGCCAAGGCTTACCAGCGGGCCCACTCGGCTTTTAAGGTGAAACTCACCCCATTCGGAATTACCCCGGTTCAGCACCTGATCCTTGCCGTTCTGGGGGAAGAGGATTTTCTTTCTCCCGCGGAAATTACGGACCGAGTAGCCATGGATGGGGCCACATTATCAGGGGTTCTGGACCGGATGACGGAGGCGGGCCTGATCAAAAAGGAGGAGAACCCGCAGGACCGGCGTTCGATCCGGGTGTCCCTATCGCCCAGGGCCAGGAGGATGTGGGAAGAACTGGCCGAGCAGAGAAGATCCATCAACGAGGAATTAACCGCGAAATTTTCGCTGGAAGAAAAACTCCTGCTCAAACGGATGCTGAAAGACCTGAAGGGATGATCGTTTGCCTACGAAGGAAAAGAGCGGGTTCAAGGTTCGAGTTCCAGGTTTCGTAAAACCCATTAACGAAAAAGGAGGGAGGCATGGGGGAAGTGGTGCATACGTCCCGTATCAAGATCGTAAGGGAGAAAGGCCCCACCCGGAGAGCAGTGATCGAAGGATTTAACGAACCCATCTACTACGGGGTTCACGGGGGGATCAAAAAATTCTACAAGGTGGAACCGGAGAAGGAACATGCGGCCACCCTGGACCATATCGTGGCCGCTACCGCCGGCTGAATGATGGGCACGCTGGCCGGGGGGCTGGCGGGAAAAAGAATCCCGACTGCCGAAGACCATTACTGGGCTGAGGTGGAGGGGGATATCGAAGATGTGAACGGGATCCTAAAGATTACCCGAATTCGGGTCCGCTACCACTTGAAGATTCCCAAAGAAAAAGCTAAGGATGCCCAGGAAGCCTTCTCTACCTATCTGGTCAGATGTCCAGCGGCCCAGAGCGTCATCGGGTGCATTCGGATTGAGGACAAATTGATCATCGAGGAAGAAGTCTAGGAGGAGGAACGATGGCCACCTTAACGGAACAGGTAAAAGAGATCATTCGCTCCTATGGCGGGGCGCGGATGGGCATTACCACGCGGGAAACGCTGGTTGGAGGCCCGCCCTCCACCGACCTGACCTACATTCTACCCGAGGCTAAGTCGGCCATCACTTTCGCCCTTCCGCTCAACAGAAAATTCATCCGCCCCTTCCTGGCCAAGGAGGATCGCCTGAGCCACGAAAGAGATAACCTCCAGGTGAACCTACTAGCTACTGGGCTGGCGGCGCATATCGCCAAGCATCTGGAACAAAAGGGGTTCCCTTCCCAGGGGGTTGTGTCGAACGAATCCTACCGGGATGAGAAGCCATGGGGAAGGTTGGGAATGAACCCGGACCTCTCCCACCGCTACCTGGCTGTCCGTTCCGGGGTCGGGTGGTTCGGGTTTTCGGGAAACGTGATCACCCCGGAGTACGGAGCGGCGGTCATCCTGGGGACCTGCGTAACCTCCGCGGAACTGGAGCCTACAGACCCATTACCCCCGGAAGACAATACCTGCAACCGCTGCAAGCTCTGCCTGGCCGCGTGCTGCTCCGGAATGATGGACCCCAAAGAAGAAGCCCGGGTGACCCTGGGAGGGAAAGAGTTTACCTATGCCAAAAGGCAGAATTACCTTCGGTGCGAATTCGTCTGCGGCGGGATGACCGGGCTCCATCCCTCGAAGAAGTGGTCCACCTGGTCGCCCGGCCGATTCTTCATCCCTAAGGAAGACGGGGCCTTCCGGGAGGCCATGATCAAGGGAATCAAGGCCTATGATCGACGGCCCAGGATGGAAGGGGGTTTCCCCCAT
>DASPRR010000358.1:0-21201 GCA_035624375.1 Thermodesulfobacteriota bacterium
TGCTTTGGTTCTCTTTTCTGCTTGGAGGAATCTCCTCTCAGGCCTCTCCCTGCGGAACATAGGGAGGGGTTTCATGGAAAGATAAGCACCCGCCGAGCCTGATGATCCAAATTCCTCCACCCTGAACCCCAACAAGCACGAAAAACTGGGGGTGGCAAGCGCCGCAGGAGCTTTGACTTCGGTTTCCGAGTTCGCTATAATTCCAGCTAATGCCCAACCAAGCCATTATCCCCCGCTTAGAAGAAGGGATGAAGAAATATCACCTCCCCCTGATGCCGGTGATCTGGGGCATCACCTGCCTGATCATCGGAATCCTGGTGGCCATCGGACTCTACAGTTATTCCTCTGCGGAGAAGGCCATGGCCGACCAATTCAACCAGCAGCAGCTGGTCCTGGCCCGGCAGGGCGCCCAGGGGATGGAAAAATATTTGGGTACCCTCCGGCAGACCCTGATGGTCCTGACCCGGACCCCCGAAGCCCGCAATCTGAAAAAAGAGGGCGACGAAGAAAACCTGAAGGCTCTTTGGGGAATATCCGGGGGGGCTTTTGATTTCCTCTTCCAGGTCGATGGCGGGGGGAAATTGCTTTCCTCCTATCCATCGAAAGAGCTGGAGGGGCTAGCCGGGGAATTTTTCCATCTTCGGTCCCATCTGGAGAAGGCACACACCACGGGTAAATCGGTGGTGGTTCACTTGGGTTCTTTCCCGGAGGAGAAACCCCCCGATCCATCTTCTCGTTTCGGGTCCATCCTGATTTTGTCTCCTCTTTTCCAGGGCCCGGACCCCGCAGGCTTTCTGGGTGCCGGGGTCGACTTTAAAAAAATCTACGAGCAATTCGTTCACCCCATCAGCTCCGGTGCCCGGGGGTCTTCCTGGATGATCGATGGGGAAGGGAGATTCATCGCTCATGAAGACCCCAGCTTCATGGGAAAGGACGCTTTTTCCGCGCGCAAAGACCGAGACCCCGGCCTTTCATCGGAGCAGATCGACCGGATCATGCGAGAGAAGATGCTGGCTGGCCAAGCAGGCACGGGCGAATATGCCAGCGGGTGGCATCTAGGAGAGCAAGGGAGGATCAAGAAATTGGTCGCCTACGCCCCGGTCCGCCTGGACGGCCAGGTTTGGTCCGTGGCCGTGGTCGTCCCCTACTCGGACGTGACCCAATTAGTCTGGGGGAGCTTCCGGAATTCGGCCGTCCTCATCCTGATTATGGCCTGCATTCTTTTAGCCGGGACTTATGTGGGGCACAAGATCAACCAAGAGCGAGTCCGGGCGGCGGAGAAAGTCAAGTGGGGCGAGGAAATCCTGCGCAGCCAGAATCGCCTTCAGGCGTTCTTTGACGGGGCCCCGGATGCCATTGCCATCGTGGACCGGAGCTACCGGATCCTCATGGTCAATAAAACCGCCCAGACCTGGTATAAACGCGGCCTGGAGGATTTTACCGGCAAACCCTGCCATCAGGAATTCCAGAATCGCCCAGACCTGTGCATTAACTGCCCGGCGGAGGAATCCTTCCGCACCGGCCGTCCGGCCTTCCGGGAGCGCGCCAGCCTGGTGGCCGGAGGGACCAAATACTACCTGCAGATCTTCACCTTTCCCCTCCGCGACCGTAACGGGGAGGTAGTGGAGGTCGTGGAATACGTCAAAGATGTAACCGCCGAGAAGGAGCTGCAGCAGCAGATCATTCAGTCGGAGCGTCTGGCCGTGGTAGGCCGCATGGCGGCCAATGTGGCCCACGAGATCAAGAATCCTCTGGGGACCATCGTTTTGAATGCCGAACTCTTGGGAGAAGAATTGGAGAAGCTCGGCTCCAAGAGAAACGCAGAAAGCCAGGAGCTTCTGGGCATCATCAAGTCCGAGGTGGACCGTCTTCTCGAGGTGGTGGAAGAATACCTTCAGTTTGCCCGCCTGCCGAAAATAAAGGTGGAGGAGGGAGGGGTCAACGAGGTGATCTCCGATCTTTTCCTTTTCCTCAGAGAAGAGTTGGAGGAGCGAAAGATTCTCTTGGTGGAGGAACTGGACCCCCAAATCCCCCCGGTCCAGCTCGACCCCAAGCAGCTTCGCCAGGCTTTGTTAAACATTGTCAAGAACTCCTTTGAGGCCATGCCCGAGGGGGGGAAATTGACCCTTACCACGGCTCAACGGGATGGGAAAGTGCAGATCACCATCAGCGATACGGGCAAGGGGATCTCCCCGGAAAATCAGGATCTCGTTTTTACCCCCTTTTTCAGCACCAAGCACGGAGGCACGGGATTGGGCCTCTCCATTACTTCCCACATCGTGAAGGAACACCGGGGGACGATCGGTTTTGAAAGCTATGAGGGGCTGGGAACCTCCTTCACCATCCGCCTGCCGATTTCCTCGTCTCCGCTGGTGGCCTCGGGGGGAGAAAAGCCGGCGGCGGCCCGGGGATAAGGACCCAAGCGATCCCAGAGGAGTTTCATGGACCTTCCAGAACCCAGAAATATTCTTTTGGTGGATGACCACAAATCCTTCCGCGACACTCTGGCCAAAATCCTGAGCGCAGAGGGATTCCGGGTTTTTCCGGCCGACGACGGGGAAGCAGCCCTGGATATCCTGCGCCAGGAATTCATTCACCTGGTTTTGACTGATTTGAAAATGCCCAAGATGGATGGAGTGGAACTCTTGAAGGTGGCCAAGACGATCCGCCCGGAGACGGAGGTGATTATTATCACGGGCTATGGAACGGTGGATACGGCGGTGACGGCCATGAAGGACGGGGCCTACGATTACATCCCGAAGCCATTCAAGCCGCGGGAGGTCCTCAAACTGGTCCGAAAGGCATTGGAGAAGCAATCCCTGGTCCTGGAAAACCGCCTTCTCCAGGAGCGGATCAAAGATTTCCAAAAAGTGGAGAAGATCGTGGGCCGCAGTCCGGCCATGAAGCATATCTTGGAAATCGTGGCTCAAGTTGCCCCTAGTTCGGCTACCGTCCTCATCCAGGGAGAGAGCGGAACGGGAAAAGAGATCATTGGCCAGGCGATCCACGACCTGAGCCCCAGGGCCAAGAATCCCTTTATCAAGGTAAGCTGTGCGGCCCTGCCCGAGACCCTGCTGGAGGCAGAGCTCTTCGGGTACGAACGGGGGGCTTTTACCGGAGCCATCGCCCGCAAAGAAGGCCGTTTCGAGCTGGCCAACGGGGGAACCCTATTTTTGGACGAGATTGGAGAGGTGAGCCCCACGGTCCAGGTAAAGCTCCTGCGGGTTCTCCAGGTGGGAGAATTTGAGCGTCTGGGAGGCACCAAAACCATCCGAGCCGATGTCCGAATCGTGGCCGCCACCAACATGAACCTCCTTGAGGCGGTGGAACGGAAGACATTTCGGGAAGACCTTTACTCGCGGCTTAATGTGATCACCCTAACCCTTCCCTCCTTGCGTGCGAGAGAGGGGGATATTCCCCTCCTGGCACACCACTTTCTGGAGATCTTCAAGAAGAAGAACAACAAGACGGTGAAAGGTTTCACCCAGGAAGCCATGGAGGTCATGCTCCAGTATTCCTGGCCGAGAAACGTGCGTCAGCTGGAAAATGCCATCGAGCGAGCGGTGGTGTTGACCCGAGCAGACATGATCGCCCCTGGAGACCTGCCCCCCGAAATTCTGAAGGCTGTGGATCTTGCGGCCGAGGAGCCAATTTTAATGGACGAGAAAAACCTATCGATCCCTCTTGGCACCCCCATGGAGATGATCGAAAGGCGGGTCATCGAGGAGACGCTGAGGTACTCCCGGGGGGATAAGAATCTGGCGTCCAAGATCCTGGGGATTTCCGCCCGGACGATCTATAGAAAAATGGAAGAGGATAAGAAAGAGGGCGAAAAAAGGGAAGATGACCGCGAAGGCGATCTTGAAGATAGCCAAAAAATAAATGACAATTTGGCAAAATGACCTTCTTTTGTATCTTAATTTGCCATTTTATTCTGGCTTTTTATGGCAAATTGCCAAATTGTCTTCTTTTTCCCAATAAACCCCAAAAGGCCGCCATCCCTTTTCCGAAATTCTAATAAAAAATTAATAATTTTATATCCTTACAAGTTAAATCCATCATTCTTTCCATCCTTCTTTTGGCATACCTCTTGCTTAATCTATTTTAAAATTGGGAAATTTGAAGGGGTCCGATCTTCACAGGCTACGAACGAGCGAACTCCCCTGCTCATCTGTGACTGGCAACCGAAACAACAACCCTCCTCTATCAGATCGGACCCCTTCAAATTTTCTGGATCGTCACGGGATGTCAGCCGGTTTCTTTTCTGTTCCAGATTTGGGAGGAAGTGTGGAAAAGAAAACGATTTTGGTCGTAGACAATGGGGAGACAATCCGCGAAACCCTGGTAAAGATTCTCGAACGGGAAGGATACCGTGTTCTGGCGGCGGAGGACGGTCAGGCGGCCCTGGACGTCTTGAAGGAGAACGAAGTCAACCTGATCCTTTCTGATGTCTGTATGCCGCGAATGGACGGAAACAAGCTGCTGAAGCAGGCCAAGGCCATCCATCCCGATGTGGAAGTCATTCTGATGACCGGCCATGGAAAGACCGAAATGGGGCTGGAAGCTCTTCGAGCCGGGGCCTTCGATTTTATCCACAAGCCTTTTACCAAACTGGCCTTGAACAAGACCATCAAACAGGCTCTGGAAAAGCAGGCCATGGCCGCGGAGATGCGTTTCCTGAAGGAACGGGTTCGAGAACTGCTGGGGGAAATCATGGACCTGGTCGGAGAGCCGGCGGTCCACCGGATGGGGTACTCCCGTAGCTTACGGGCCGATTCAACCCACTGAAAACCCACGGGGATATAGGTTTAGAACAGCCGAAATCATCGCTCCTGAGCCAAAAAACTTTCCTTTCATAGGGAAAGGGGAGGGAGAGGTATAGGCTGTTTCTTTATTTTTTGAAACTTAGGCTTGCAGAAGAAGCGCGGAATAAGGATAATAACTTTTTGTTTTAAAACATCCCATCGGAGGTTATCTATGGCAGAAGAGAAGAAGACAATTACCAGTATGATGGAGGAGAAACGAACCTTCCCTCCCAGCAAGGAATTCAGCTCCAAGGCCCACATCAAAAGCTTGGAAGATTACAAAAAGATGTATGAGAGGTCCATCAAGGACCCTGACGGCTTCTGGGGTGAACAGGCCAAAACCCTGGAGTGGATCAAGAAGTGGGACAAGGTCCTGGACTATAGCTTCGGTGACAACCTGTACATCAAGTGGTTCCAGGGCGGGAAGATCAACGTAACCGTGAACTGCCTGGACCGGCACCTGAAGACCCAGCGGAAGAACAAGATCGCCCTGATCTGGGAGGGCGAACCGGAGGGAGACGCCCGAAAATACACTTACCAACAGCTGTATGAAGAAGTCTGCAAGTTTGCCAATGTGCTCAAGAAGAAGGGCGTGAAGAAGGGAGACCGGGTCACCATCTATATGCCCATGATCCCCGAACTGCCCATTGCTCTGTTGGCCTGCGCCCGCATCGGCGCCATCCACAGCATCGTCTTCGGCGGGTTCAGCGCCGATTCCCTGAAGGACCGCATCCTGGATGCCAATGCCAGCGTGCTGATCACCACCGACGCCAGCTACCGCAGCGGCAAAGTCATCGGGCTGAAGACCAATGCCGACCAAGCCCTGGCCAGCTGCCCGGGGGTCAAGACGGTCATCGTTTACAACCGCACCAACACCAAGGTTGACATGAAAGCAGGCCGGGACTTCTGGTGGCATGAAGAGATGGCCGCCAAGGACATCAAGCCGGAATGCCCGCCCGAAGTCATGGACGCGGAGGATCCCCTCTTCATGCTCTATACCTCCGGCTCCACCGGGAAACCCAAAGGGGTTCTCCACACCCAGGCAGGATACATCCTCTTCGTGATGACCAGCTTCAAGTGGATCTTCGACTACAAAGATGAAGATATTTTCTGGTGCACCGCCGACATCGGCTGGGTCACCGGCCACAGCTACATCGTCTATGGTCCCCTGGCCGCCGGGGCTACCAGCCTCATGTTCGAGGGGGTTCCCAACTATCCCAAGCCCGACCGCTTCTGGGCGACCGTGGAGAAGTACAAGGTCAACATCTTCTACACCGCCCCCACCGCGCTTCGGGCCATGATGCGCGACGGAGATCAGTGGCCCCTCGGCCGGAATCTTTCCTCCCTTCGCCTCCTCGGGACCGTGGGGGAGCCCATCAACCCCGAGGCCTGGATGTGGTACTACAAGGTCATCGGCAAAGAGAAATGCCCCATCGTCGATACCTGGTGGCAGACGGAGACCGGCGGAATCCTGATCACCCCCCTGCCTGGCGCCTGGCCGATTAAACCCGGTTCGGCCACCAAACCCTTCCCGGGAGTAGCCGCCGCGGTCATCCGCGAAGACGGTTCCCCGGCCAGCCCCAACGAAGGCGGATACCTGGTGATCAAAAAGCCCTGGCCGGGAATGATGCGGACCATTTACGGGCAGCATGAGCGCTTCAAGGAGACTTACTTCGTTCAGTTCCCCGGCCTCTATTTCACCGGCGACGGAGCCCGGGTGGATGAAGACGGAGATTTCTGGCTCATGGGCCGGGTGGACGACGTCATCAACGTCTCCGGGCACCGGATCGGGACCGCCGAGGTGGAGAGCGCGCTGGTAAGCCATCCGGCCGTTGCCGAAGCCGCGGTCGTGGGAATGCCTCATGATATTAAAGGCCAGGGGATTTATGCTTTTGTCACGGTGAAAGCCGGCCAGAAGAAATCGGATGAACTGAAGAAGACCCTGGTGGCTCACGTGCGCAAGGAGATCGGCCCGATTGCCACTCCGGACAAACTCCAATTCGCCGACGGGCTTCCCAAGACTCGAAGCGGAAAGATCATGCGGCGTATTCTGAAGAAAATCGCCGCAGGCGAAATCAGTGAACTGGGCGATACCACCACCCTGGCCGACCCGGCCGTGGTGCAGACTCTGGTATCCGAAAGACAATAGCCGGTCAAGGAACGGAAGAGGAGGGAGCCGGTTCCAAAGAGGAGCCCGCTCCCTCCATTTTGCCAAGGAGGCTTTTTCTCATGTCGGATCAAAAAAGCGCTGCTCCGCCGGAAGCCGGCCAAAATCGGGGGTGGATTGTTACCTTTTCGGGGACGGGGATTAACCTGGCCCTAGGAGTCCTCTACGCCTGGTCGGTCATCTCCAAGCAGATTACCAAAGAATGGGGATGGAACGAGACCCAGGCGGCACTTCCCTATTCGGTGGCCATCGCTGTTTTTGCCTTCATGATGGTCCCGGCCGGACGGATGCAGGACAAACTGGGCCCGCGCCTGGTGGCCACTCTGGGAGGTATCTTCTGCGGAATCGGATTCATCCTCGCCAGCCTAGGGCAGTCGCTGACGGGTTTGGTTTTAGGGTTTGGAATCCTGGCCGGGGCGGGAATTGGATTCGGCTACGCTTCCGCCACCCCCCCGGCGGTAAAATGGTTTCCCCCGGCGCGGACGGGGCTGATCGCCGGCCTGGTGGTGGCGGGTTTTGGCCTGGCCTCGGTTTATATCGCCCCCCTGGCCAATTACCTGCTTTCAGCTTTTGGGATTCAAAGCACCTTTCTGATTCTGGGAATTGCCTTTCTTTTGGCGGTGGTGCTCCTTTCCCAGCTTTTGAAAAACCCTCCAGTTGGATACAAACCGGCCGGCAACCCCGCACCGGCAAAGGCCGGCTCTGCTCCGAAAGCTACGGCTGTGGCGGCCGATTACGAATGGACGGAGATGGTCCGAACCCCCCAGTTCTACCTCCTGTGGATCATGTTTGTCTTTGGCGCAGGAGCGGGATTGATGATCATCGGGAAACTGGCCAAGATCGTGGACCTGCAAGCCGGGATCAAGGCCGGGTTTATCTTCGTGGCCATGCTGGCCATCGGGAACGCGGCCGGCAGAATTGTTGCGGGAGTTCTCTCCGACAAGATCGGCCGAACCTGGACCATGTTTGCCGTATTCGTTTTCCAGGCCGTCCTTATGTTCCTTTTGCGTGGACTGGACACCTATGGCACCCTCTTCTTGGCTTCGGTGCTCATCGGCTTTAACTATGGGGCCAACCTCTCCGTCTTCCCCTCGGCGACCAAAGATTACTTTGGCCTGAAAAATTTCGGGGTCAACTACGGGTTTGTCTTCACCGCCTGGGGAGTAGGGGGCATTCTGGGCCCTATGCTGAGCGGGCAGATCTTCGATGCCGAGAAGAATTTTAACTCTGCCTATTTAATTGCCGCCGTCTGTCTGCTGATCGCTGCAGGTTTGACTTTCGTTACCCGGGCGCCCAAGGCCAAAGCCCGATAAGGGCTCGCCATCGGGCAACCTGGGGAATGGAGGAAGGCTGGGCAAGTCCGAGGCGGGAACCTCTTTGGATGATAGGCCGCGGTCGGGAGATGCAGAATAAAAAACCCCTTCTCGAGTTCCTTCGAGAAGGGGTTTTTTAATGGAACCCGGGAAGATGGTTACTTCGCCGATTGGGCGGCAGCCACCAACTCACCGGCAAAAGCCGCTTTTTCGACGCGCTTGGGAACCATTGCCCGCTTCTTCAGGTCGACCAGCCAGAAGCAGAGGTAAGAGATGGCGACCATGGACACAGAGGCCGCTATCACACCCAGGATGATCGAATAAAATTTCGCCTGTTTGGCCACGATGGGGTAACCGAGGATTTCGCCGGCAAATGCATGGGAGGCCAACCCGATCAGGATTATGGAGACCGTTATCGCTATCGTTGATTTTTTCATTGTCAGTCCCTCCTTCATCTGTGCTCCCTCTCTCTATCCTCTGGCCTCTTGAAGAGCAAGCGCCATGCCAGGAATCCAGAGCCCCCCCAGAGTACAGGATAAATTCAATTAACTAGTTGATTTAATTTAAATTTCTAAAATTACACCCTTCCCATTTCAAAAAAATCCAGCAGGCGGACCATGGCAAAATGTCAAATGAATGAATATTCATTCGGGACAATATTTCATTCTTGACAAAAAGAACTTTAAACCGGAATTTATGTTGACATAATGACAAATAATGTTTTCTAGCTGGAACACACTAGTTTCTTTATGCTTTTTAAAATAATCCCCTCATTCGCAGAGGAAATTAAAATAGGTCAAAGAAATTGAGATTTTTTCCCCCCTTTGATATATTAAATCAAGGGCCAGACCGGTGAAATCCTTCAAAGACTGGAAAATCCGCTCCAAATTGACCGCTTTTACTCTGTTGCTCGCCCTCCTGCCCATGGGGGTTGCGGCCGTAGTGTCTTTACAGAAATTCACCGAAGATTTGAAGCAGGCCTACGAGTCGGACCTCGATCACATCGTCACCAACATCCGTGCCATGTGCAGGGCGCAGCAGGAACTCCTCCAGAACAAACTTACCTCGGACCTGCAGATGGCTCACTGGGTCTTCTTTCGGAACAAACGTAAGATTGACATCTCCCGAGAACAGATCGTGGAATTTAGGGCAGAAGATCAATTTACCAAGGAGGTCATCCGGGTCCGGGTACCTCTTTGGTCCATTGACGACCAGGAGATGACCCGGGATTACGTCCTTGTGGACCAAGTTCAACAGCTGGTCGGGGGGACCTGCACCGTTTTCCAGCGAATCCCGGGTGACCGACTCATGCGGATTTCGACCAACGTCCTTCGGTCCGACGGGAGCCGGGCGGTGGGAACCTACCTGCCGGCCGCCAGCGAGGTCAGCCGGACCATCCTTCGGGGAGAAACGTACCGGGGGCGGGCCTTCGTGGTGAATGACTGGTACATTACCGCCTACGAGCCGATTTTCGATGATAGAAAGGAAGTCATCGGGGCTCTTTACGTGGGAGTCCCGGAGCAGAGAGCCGTGGCTTTGAAGACGGCCATCAAGTCCACCAAGATCGGCAAGACCGGCTATGCCTTCATCATGGATAGTTCGGGGAGGCTGGTCGTCCACCCGGCAAAAGAGGGGGAAACAATTCTGGAGGCCAAGGATTCTGCGGGTTTTGAGTACATCAAGGAGATGATTCGCTTGGCTCCCCAACTGGGGGAGACAGAGGTGGGGACCCTCCGTTATCCTTGGGCCAATGTGGAATTAGGGGAGTCCACCCCCAGGATGAAAATTAACAAATACGTTTATTTCCGGGACTGGGACTGGATCATCGCGGCCGGCAGCTACGAGGAGGAGATTTTTGAAGGGGTGGCCCGGACCAAGTTTTTCATCACCCTGGTGGCTCTGGGCACGGTGGCCCTGGCAATCCTGCTTGCAGTCATGCTCTCCCGCGTGTTAACCAAACCGCTTCAGGAGCTGACCGAAGTGACCGCGCGGATGGCCGGGGGGGACCTGACCCAGAAAGTCAAGCTCAGCGGGGGCGATGAAATCGGGACCCTGTCCCATTCCTTCAACCGCATGGCCGATCAGGTCCAGAATTATACCCGCAACCTGGAGGAGATCGTCCAGACGCGCACCCGGGAAATCCAGGAAAAGGAGGAAGAATACCGGAATCTTTCTCGCCTGCTCAACAGCGTACTGGAGAGCTCCACGGAATATTCGATCATGGCCACAGACCCAAACGGAGTGATCCTGCAGTACAACAGTGGCTCCGTGAAACTCTTCGGGTGGAGCAAGGAAGAAGTGATCGGCAAGATGCGCATCAGCCGGACCTTCTGGAAAGACGACCGGTCGCGAGGGTTGATACGGGTCATCTCCCGCAAGGTGGAAGAGGAGGGAATGACCGAGTACCAGGTGGAACGGGTGCGGAAGGACGGGTCCCTTTTTACCGCCCACGCCATCGTAACCTCGCTCAAGGACCCTTCGGGGAAGACCCTGGGCTTTGTGGAGATTGCCCGGGACATCACCGAAAAACTGGCCCTGGAAAAAGAGCTGTGGAAGACCAAGGACCAGGTGGAGAATATCGTCCAAAGCTCGGTGGATGCCATCGTGACCACGGACCCCAAGGGGAAGATCACTTTTGTCAACCGGGCCTTTGAAGAGATGGTGGGGAGGTCCGGGGAGGAAATCATAGGGCTTCCCATCTACCAGTTCTACCAGGATGGAATTACCGAGGCCCGCAAGATCATGTCCATCCTGCGGGAAAAGGGAAGTCTGAAGAACCACGAGACCACCGCTCTCAAGGTGGGCGGCACGGTCCCCATTTTGACATCCGCCTCCCTGCTGCGCGACGAAAAGGGCCAGATCATCGGAACTCTGGGAGTCTTCAAAGACCTGACCGAGAAAAAGAAACTGGAGGAAGAGCTGCAAAGAACCCAGGCCCACCTCATCCAGGTGGGAAAGATGCGCGCCCTGGGGGACCTCGTGGCCGGGGTTGCTCATGAACTAAATAATCCCCTGATGGCGGCGGATACCTTTCTCCATGTCATCCGGGAGAGACTCAGCCCGGAGGACGAAAACCTGAAGCGCCTCGAACTGATTCAAAAGTGCCACGAGCGGATCGCCAAGATTATCAACCACCTCCGGGAGTTCTCCCGGCAGTCCGAGTTCGACTTCCGGCCCTTGAATGTGACCGAGCCGATCGAAAATGCCCTGATGATCACCGGACAGCAGATGATCAACCACGGCATCCGGATCGTCAAGGAATTTCAGCCCGACCTCCCCAAGATCCGGGGAGACGCCAATCAGCTTGAGCAGGTGTTCCTCAATCTCATCTCCAACGCCCGGGATGCCATGGAAAAGGCAGAACGGAAGAAAGAACTCACCATCGCCGCTTCTCTCCTTCGCCATAACGGGTGGAATGATGTGGAAGTGATCGTGAAGGACACCGGGAACGGCATTCCCCCCGAAAACCTGGACAAAGTTTTTGAACCCTTTTTCAGCACCAAGGAGGTGGGCCGGGGAACGGGCCTGGGTCTTTCCATCTGTTACGGGATCATCGAAGCCCACGGGGGGAGGATCGAGGTGGAGAGCCGGGTGAAAGAGGGGACGACTTTCCGGGTGTTTCTGCCCGTCTTGTCGTCCCATCTGGGAACGGCTTTAGAATGGACCGTGGAAACATAGGAGGTGGACGGTCTGGGTCGAAGTTCGAATCAACCTTTCGAGGTGAATGAAAAGGCATGGGTAAAAAAATATTGGTTGTCGACGATGACGAGCTGGTTCTGATCGCCATTCAGGAACTACTCACCCCTCTCGGGTTTTCCGTGACCGCCCAGTCCGGCGGGCAGGAGGCATTGGAGAGTGTTTCCCGGGGCCGATTTGACCTGGTGATATTGGATGTCAGCATGCCCGAGATAACCGGGTTTGAAGTCTGCCAAAAGATTCGGCAGATGGAATCCTACACGGATATTCCTATCCTCATGCTGACCGCCCGAAGCGGGGAAGAGGATAAACAGCGGGGGATGGAGGCGGGAGCCAATCTTTACCTGCCCAAACCCATTTCTCCTAAGAGGCTGATCGCGCTGGTTGAGGAAGCTTTAAAATAAAGGGGAAAGGGCAAGAGGGGAAAAGGCGAAAGGGGAAGCAGGAAGTCTTTTGTTCCCCTCTTGCCCCTAAATTAAAGGAGGTTTCGTTCGATGGAGCATGTGATGGGAAAGGCGGAGAGCTTGCTAAGGGAATGGAAGGGTGATTCTTATACCTTCGGGTTTGAAGTTCTGGGAAGAACCGGGGATATTGTCGCCGCGCATGGGAAGCGAGCCCTAGTGATCGTGGCCGATCTGGGGCAGGGCTGGATGGCGGGAACCCTGCAGACGATCACCGATTCCCTCAAAGCCAGAGGGGTGGAAACGGAAATCATCATTGGGGCCGGGCCTAATGCCCCGCGGGAGGACGTGTATCGATTGGCCCTTCATGTGTCCAGGACGAGGCCGGATGTCATCCTGGCCGTGGGGGGAGGCAGTACCATCGATGCCGCCAAAGCGGCCGGCGTTCTGGCGACCCTTTCTCCCGAAACCGTGAAGAAGGCTCTCCTGGCTCCGGATGCCCTGGCCAGCACCATCGACCCCTATTTTGGCGTGGGCAACGTGACCAAGGTCAAGGGGATAGCCGGGAAGCCTCTCCTGCCCCTCGTCGCCGTACAGACAGCGGCAAGTTCGGGGGCCCACCTGACGAAGTATTCCAACATCACCGACCTGGTGACCGGACAGAAGAAGCTGATCGTGGACGAAGCTATTGTACCCCAGGCAGCGGTCTTTGATTACAGGGTCACTCTGGGGTCTCCTATGGACCTGACCTTGGACGGAGGGCTGGATGGGATCGCCCATGCTTGGGAGGTCTTCATGGGGGCCACCGGACAGGCCTATTATGAAAAAATGAAAGAAGTGGCCAAGACCTGCCTTGCTCTGATTGTGTTCGGACTGCCCAAAGTAAAAACGGACCCTGGGGATCGCAACGCCCGGCACAGTCTGGGTCTGGGCACCGACCTGGGGGGATACTCGATCATGATCGGCGGGACCAGTGGTCCCCATCTGGGGAGCTTCTCCCTGATCGATGTCCTGACGCATGGACGGGCCTGCGCGATCCTCAACCCCTATTACACCGTGCTTTTTTTCTCCAAAATCCAAGATCAGCTGGGAGTCTTCGCAGAGATTCTCAAAGAGGCTGGGTTCATCAAGGCCAAGACGGAAGGCAAGAAAGGAAGAGCCCTGGCCATGATGGTGGCCAGGGGAATGATCCAGTTTTCCAAAGCCCTCGGCTTCCCGGCAACCCTGGCGGATGCAGGAGTTTCCAAAGCTCACATTAAGCGGATGATCAATGCGGCCAAAGACCCCCAGCTCAAGATGAAGCTGCAGAACATGCCTACCCCCATGGAAGCTGAGCGTGGGGACGTGGACAAGTTAATGAGACCCACCCTGGATGCCGCTTTCTCTGGGGACCTGGACCTCATCCCGGCAGTGGCCGTGTAGTTCAATAGCGGATTACACCCTGAGCCAGGTAAGGTTCAGGGTGCCCTGCACTCGACGTAGTGCAGGGCGGAATTCGGAATGGGGAATGCGGAACGTAGGGGCAGGGCGCGCGCCCCCGAAATCCCCGGGGTTCTCTATTCCGCGATTCGCGTTCGAAGGAGAGCTTTTCGATATGAGACCTGACTTGCTAGAAACCTTAAAGAGGGTGAAGGCCAAAGGCTGGAAGAAGGTGCGCGTAGAATTCACCGGCGGCCCTCTGGTCATCTCAGTGCCGCCGGACTGCGTTGAACTGACCATGAAAAGGGCTGACGTTCTGAAAAACCCAGCGAGAGACATTCAAAAAGCCCTTGACCAGCCCTGCGCAGGCCCTACGTTGGAAGAGATCATCGGGAGAAAGGGGAAGGATGCGGACCAGTTGAAAGTGGCCATTACTATATCCGACATCACTCGGCCGGTGCCCTACCAAGGAAAGAGCGGAATTCTTCCACCCCTGTTGAAGAAGCTGCACTCCCTGGGAATCCGCCGGGAAAACATCCTCATCATCGTGGGAACGGGAACCCACCGGGGCAGCACGGAGAAAGAAAAAGCGGAGATGCTCGGCAAGGAAATCGTATCTGCCTATCAGATTCTTGATCATGATTGTGAAGATGAATCCATCCTGGTCTCGGTGGGCCAGACCCCCACGGGGACCCAAGTCCACCTGAACCGGCTCTTCCACCAGGCCGATGTGAAGATCGCCACCGGCCTGACCGAGAGCCATTTTATGGCCGGAGCCTCGGGCGGACGAAAGGCCGTTTGCCCGGGGTTGGTGGACCTCCGCACCATCCAGAAGTTCCACAGCCCGGAGTTCCTTGAATCGCCCTGCGCCACCAACCTGGTCTTCGAAGGAAACCCCTGCCATGAAGAGGCCCTAGCCGTGGCAAAAGCGGTGGGTATTGATTTCACCATCACCGTAACCCTGGACAAAGACATGCGCATGACCGGAGTCTTTGCCGGAGACCTGGAGAAGGTACTGGAATTTGCCGTGGAGAAGATCAAAACCTACGTATCCATTCCCGTGGAGGAGGAGTTCGACATTGTCTTAACCCACGGGGGATATGTAGGCCGGAACCATTACCAGACCGCGAAAGCGGCGGTGGGAGCCATCCCGGCGGTGAAGGAGAAGGGGGTTATCATCATCGCCGCCGACAACCGCGACCCGGAACCCATCGGCGGGCCCGAGTACAAGACCTTGACCCATCTTCTGAAACTCCAGGGTCCCGACCGATACGTGGAGGTCCTCAAATCCCCCTCCTGGAAGTTCACCAAGGACCAGTGGGAGCCAGAGGTATGGGGGAAGGTCTTGAGGAAGGTGGGAGACGAGGGGTTGATATATTGCACCCCCCACATTCCTGAGGAAACTTTTTCTATGTTACCGGGGGTGAGCGGTTATGAATTCCTCACTCCTGCAGGAAAGAGAAAAAGCCGGGCAAAGAAAGCGGAAGAGATGGTGCAGAACACGATTTTCTTTTATTACCAGACCTATCGAGAAAAATCCATCTCCCCCCGAGTGGCCTTCATCCGCGAAGGCCCGTATGCGGTCCCCGTAGGAAGCTAAGAAGCTCTAGGTCCCACTAAAGGCCGTTTTTCCTTTGTTGCCCTTGTCCCCAGTCCACAACTCAGGCATTCTGGAAATATCAATCCGCCACGAGTGGGACCCCCGGCAGAGCTGGAGGTATACCTTAAGGCCATTATCTTAAATCTCGAATGGAAGCAAGGCTTGAAAATGTCTCTTTCAGACCGGTCGAAAGTATCCTTCGATCGGTCATACAGGTCAATATTTTTGCACCCAGCCCCACCCAGTGCTTGGCGGATTCCCTGATCTCCGCCGGGGACGCCTCGAATAAATGCATATGAACGGCCACGTTGTTCCCCAGAGCGGTGGTGATTCCTCTTTCGATTTTCCGTTTTACCTCGGGGTGATCGGTTCGGCCGGCGAACCCCATTTCCTGGGACAGGTCGAAGGCTCCAAAAGCAACCGCATCGATCCCGGGAGTCTTCACGATCTCTTCCAAATGCTGAAATCCCTCTAGGGTTTCGATAATCAGCCAAACCATCACATTTTGGTTCGACCACTGCACATGTTTTTCCCAAGGATGAATTCCATGGGCCGTCGCCCGTACCCGAGGGCAGGCCCCTCTTGTTCCCACCGGAGCATATCGAGCTGCATGGGCGATCCTTCCGGCCTGCTCCGCTGTGGAAACCCCCGGCAGAACGATTCCCGTCGCCCCTGCGTCCAGGACCTTATGGATGTTCGTTTCCGAATGGTCCGGAAGCCGGACCATGGGGGTTGCCCCTCCGATTTGGACTCCTCGAATCAGGTGAACCAGTTGATCCATGCCGAACGATCCGTGCTCCATGTCCAGGATGAGGAAATCGAACCCGCAGGCTGCAGCGATTTCGGCATTCTCCGGGCTTGCTGTCTGAATGAACGTTCCCAACGCAAACCCTGATTTTTGGATCGCCTCTTTAACCCGGTTTCGGTAAATCATAAGTCTCTCGGTCCCCCCATTGCTCCGACATCAGCGAAAGGAACTTCTCTCTTTCAAAGAATACTCCCCATTTCGGACCGTTTACCCATGAAACTTACAATCGTTGGTCGTGACCGGCCCCCTGAAACCGCATCAATTCTCTCCCGATCACCAGAAGCTGAATCTCCGAAGCCCCCTCGTAGATCCTCGGGGCCCGCACGGCGCGGTAAAGATTCTCGATTCGGGACTTCCGGTGAAGCCCGATGCCCCCGTGAATCTGCAGGGACTGGTCCACAACCTTTTGAGCCGTTTCCGTGGCAAAGTATTTGGCAGCCGATGCTTCCAGGGTTGTTTTTTCTCGGAGGTTGTCGGCCAGCCAAGCCGCCCGGTATACCAGGAGGGAGGCAGCATCCAAAGAGACTTTCATCTCCGCCAGCTTGAATTGAGTCACCTGAAAATCAGACAGGACCCGACCGAACATCGGGCGTTTCTGGGCGTATTCCAGCGCCAGGGACAAAGCCCTCCATCCCATACCCAGGGCGGCGGCTCCTACGGTCGGACGGTAGATATCCAGGTTTCCCAGAGCGATGCGCATGCCTTGCCCTTCTTCTCCCAGGCGGTTTTCCCCGGGAACTCTCGTGTCCTGCAACAAAACCTCTCCGATGTTGCACTCGAAGGTCAAACGCTCAGTCCTCACCCCATAGGAAGACTGCTCCCGGTCCACGATGAACGCCGAGATCCCCTTCCCCCCTGCTCCCGGGTCGGTCTTGGCAAACACGACCGAGATATCCGTGTGCCCGGGCCTGGAAACGTACCACTTGCGGCCGTTCAGAAGATAAAAATCCCCCTCCCGCCTGGCCGTGGCCTGGATACCTGCCACGTCGGAACCCGAGCTTGGCTCGGTAAGACAGAAGTTCGCCATCCGGGTCCCGTCCACCAGGGGAGGCAAATACTTTTTCTTCTGGTTTTCGTTCCCGAAGAGCACGATGGGGTTGCTGCCCAGTCCCTGCATGATGAAGGCTTCATCGGCGAATGTGGATATCTTGGCCAGTTCCTCACGGACGATGCACAGGTTGACCGAAGAAATCCCCTTGCCCCCATAGGCTTCGGGGACCACATAGGCGTAGAGACCGGACTTCCTGATGCGATTTATTCCTTCGGCATGGTAATCATAAGCGGCATCCAACTCCTCGGCGAATGGCTCGATTTCCTTTTCCGCAAAGTCCCTCGCCCTATGGCGGAGCTGGACCTGATCGGTAGTGAAAGTGAAATCCATGGTTCCTCCTTTGCAGAAAACGCTTGAGATTGGAAAAGGGTTTGAACCGGAAGAGAAAGAGGGTCTACCGAGATTATTTCCTTTTATTATTTTGTCCGTTCCTTTGTCAAGTCCTTTGTCGGATGATGGAATTTGGAATCCATCATTTTGCACTTCGCCCCCGGCAATCCCCAAATGGAAAGCCCGGAAAGCGAAAGAAGGAATATCACTACAATGGGGCCAATGATTCTGCTATGATGGGCACGGTGAGGAGCAGAGAATAAGAAAGCCTGAAAGGGCAAGGAGGGTTGAGCAATGGAATGGAGGCGTTTCCGGCTGGTGGGAAAGGGAAGTCGGGCTTTTTTCTTGACAGTGGCTACCCTTTTCTTAGTCTGCGGGACTTCGGCCCCTAGGTCTGTTTTTGCTCAAGAGAAATACCCGGTGAAGCCTATTAATTTTCTCATCGGGTTTCCAGCGGGGGGGACGACGGATGTCTGCGCCCGCCCTCTGGTAAATGCCGCGAGCAAGATTCTGGGGCAGCCCATCGTCGTCGTAAACAAGCCCGGCGGGGCTTCTGCGGTCGCGGTGGCCACCCTCAAGAACGAAAAGCCGGATGGATACACCATCGGAATTCTGGGCAGCGGGGCGGTCCTGAGCCAGCACATGCGTAAAGTCCCCTACGACACGGCAAAGGACTTCACCCCTATCATGCAGTACGCAGTATACCTCTACGGGCTGGTGGTGCAGTCCGAATCCCCATGGAAGACGTTTAACGAATTCATCGAGTATGCCAGGAACAACCCGGGGAAAATTCGATACAGTACGGCCGGTCCCGGAAGCCCCCAACACCTGGTCATGGAACGGTTGGCCCTGAAGGAGAAGATCAAATGGACCCACATCCCCTTCCCGGGGGGAGGGCCGGCGGTAACCGCCTTGCTGGGTGGCCATGTCGAAGCCACTTCCCAGACCACCGAATGGAAGGCCCATGTGGAATCCGGGCGCTTGAGACTCCTGGCCGTGTACGGAGAAAAACGGATGATCGATTTTCCCAATGTGCCCACCCTTCTTGAGCTGGGCTACGACATTTCCGCCGCCAGTCTCATCTCCATCGCGGGGCCCAAGGGGATTTCCCCCCAGATCGTGGAAATTCTTCACGGGGCCTTCAAGAAGGCCATGGAAGACCCGGACTTTGTCAAGGCCAGTAGGCAATTGGACCAGCCCACGGTTTACCGCAGCCCCGAGGACCTGGGCAAGCACCTGGTCAAAATGAATGAGGAAGTGGGCGGTTTAGTCCGGAGCTTGGGGCTGCGGGAAGAATAAGGGGCGGACGCGAAATCTTACAGCACTCGCCCCCTTTCCCTAGAAAGGAGGAAGTTCCGCTGAATTGTATGAGGACCGGTAAGGAAGCGGTCATGGTCCTTCCCCGCGGGAGGATTTTTTGATCGTCCCTGTGAGTCTGAGCCCGCCTACGAAGTAGGCAACGGAGGACCCATCCATGGAGAAGAAAAAAGAAGGCAAGAAAGAGGGTACAGGCAAAAAAGGGATCAGCCGTCGTGCGTTCCTCCAATTCGTAGGGGCCGGTGCCGTGGTTTCGGCAAGCGCGGGAAAGGGAGTAGCCGCGACCCCTCCGGAGACCGCCGAGCCTAGCGAAAAAATCCGGGTAAGCCTTTTCGTTAATGGGCGGCGCCGGCGCCTGCTGGTCGAGCCCCGCTGGTCTCTTCTCTATGTCCTACGCGAAAAGATGGGTTTGACCGGAACCAAAGTGGGATGCGAACGGGGAGAGTGCGGCGCATGCACGGTGCTCATCAACGGCCACCCGCGTTATGCTTGCCTCACTCTTACGGTGGAGGTTGAGGGGGAAGAGATCACGACGCTGGAAGGTTTAATGGAGGGAGAGGAATTGGGCGCTGTGCAGAAGGCCTTCGTCGAGCATGATGCTTTCCAGTGCGGGTACTGCACCCCCGGGCAGATCATGGCCGCCGAAGGGTTGCTGCGATCCAATCCCGACCCGACGCTGGAAGAGGTCCGCCTGGGGATGAGTGGCAACCTCTGCCGATGCGGGGTTTATCCGAATATTTTCCGGGCCGTTCGGCGGGCCGCCGAGCTCAAAAGAAATATGAGAGGTGGACGATGAGTGCCGCAGAATACCGTGATGAGTCAGGCCAGTCCTTGCGGCCCTGGAAGGATACGACGATCATCGGGAAGCCCATGCCGCGGGTCGATGGCTATGAGCGGGTAAGCGGCGCGGCGGTCTTCCCGTCGGATACCTCCCTGCCGGGTATGCTCTACGGGGCCATTCTGCGCTGCCCCCATGCCCATGCCCATGTGAAGAGCATCGACACCCGCAAAGCGGAGAAGATGCCCGGCGTCCGGGTCGTGATCACCGGGAAGACGCCCGGGTGCGGAGTTGACTGGACATACACAACTCCGACGGCGATGGTCAAGACCAAGCTCTTTGATCCCCACCTCCGCCATGAGGGGGAGGAGGTGGCCGCAGTGGCCGCCGAAACTCCCTACCAGGCCTGCGACGCCATCAAAGCGATCAAGGTGGAATACGAGGTTCTCCCCTTCGTGGTGGACCCCAAGAAAGCCCTGGAAGGGCAGGCTCCTGCCCTCTACGAAGGGGGCAACCGGGTCGGTAAGACCCAGACCTATGAACGGGGGGACGTGACCAGAGGCTTTGCCGAGGCCGATGTGGTACTGGAAGAAACGTACCATACGGCCTGCGAGCTCCATACTCCCATTGAACTCCACGGCTGCGTGGCGAAGTGGGATGGCCCCCGTTTAACGGTTTGGGAGCCGACCCAGGGGGTTTTCGCTGTCCAGGCCGGAATTGCCCAGGTATTGGGTCTTCCCCTGGCGAATGTGCGGGTCATCGGCCACTATGTGGGCGGGGGCTTCGGCAGCAGGCTCACGGCGGGCAAGTACGACATCGTCGCCGCCCTGCTGGCCAGGAAGACCGGCCGCCCGGTCAAGCTCTTCCTGACCCGGGAGGAGACCTACCTCTGCGTAGGCAACCGCCCCCCTGATGAGATGAGACTCAAAGCGGGAGTAAAGAAGGATGGCACCCTCACGGCTCTTGAATACAGCGCCCTGGGTACGGGGGGCGCCTATCCCGGTTCGGGGACCAGCAATGTGGACTGGCTGGTCCGGGACCTTTACACCTGCCCGAACGTGCGCACCGATACCACGGATGTGTACATTAATGCTGGTCCGGCGAGGCCGTTCCGGGCCCCCGGCCACCCCCAATGCGCCTGGGCATTGGAGCAGATGATGGACGCCCTGGCTGAGGCGATTGGAATGGAACCGGTCGAGCTTCGCTTGAAAAACATCCCTTCTCATAGCCAGGCGAGGGGGAATATTCCCTATACGACGACCGGCCTCAAACAGTGTCTGGAAGAAGGGGCGCGCGCCTTCGGCTGGAAAGAAGCCCGTCAGAAGGCGGCTGAGTCCAGAAGGAATGCGGGCCATATCCGCCGGGGAGTTGGAATGGCCGGAGGCCTCTGGGTGGTCGGCGGCGGGCGGCCCCCCGTAACCGTGGTAGCTAAATTATTTGCCGATGGCAGCGTTAACCTGAATATGGGCGCGAGCGATATCGGCACCGGCACGAAAACCGTCATGGCCATGGTAGT
>DASPRR010000361.1:0-4445 GCA_035624375.1 Thermodesulfobacteriota bacterium
TCTGCGTTCCTGCAGAAAGAGGACCCCCGCGAGGCCTGCCAGCGCATCGCCGAGCTGGGGCGCAAGGTTGCCGGGGTGACCCTGGGAGCGAAGGGGTATGTAGCCCTGGCCGAAGGCCTTTGGATTGAGAAACCTGCCTACCCGGTAGAGGCGGTGGACACAACCGGGTGCGGGGATGTTTTCCATGCCGGGTTTATCTTTGGGGTGCTCAGAGGGTGGGCGTACGAGAAATGCTTTGACTTCGCCGCCTGGGCGGCAGCCATGGTGAGCTTAAAAATGGGGGGGAGGAGCGGAATCCCTTCCCTTGAACAGGTCCGGGAAAGAGGGTTTTAGCCGTCCCGCCGGGGCCAGTCAATTCTTTGGAGAAGGGAATTTTTGATCTTTTCGGACCTAAGTAAAAGGTATCATTCGGGGGAAAATATATTCCCAGCTATCAATATTTTGGCCCAAGATAGAGCTATTGGAGATAGGCTATAGCGTCCATTCTGAAACCCTATTTTTCTCCTCCTTGAGAGACTGAACTTTCTTTCCTCATGCCTGCGAAGGCAGGTATCCAAAGACTGAAATCCTTTATTATTCCCTTACCTGGTTCCCCCCCTTTTCAGGAATCGCGGGAAACCCAAATTTTTGACTTTTGCGAGAACGTTAGTATCTGGAATGGGGGAGGAGGCCGAAAGCCGAAAGAGCCCACTCTCTTAAGTTTAAGGGCCAAACGACCGACAACGGTTGTAGAAGTTTTTTCCCAGTCTCAGGACCTAGAAAAGCAAACCCCAGAATGGACATCCATATTTAAGGGGGGAAACCATGTACGGAGTGAAGTGTGCCAAATGCGGTCTCACGCAGCTTCCTAAGGAACAATGCGAGTCCTGTGGCACCCGCTTAGATAGTTCCAAGGGACCGGCCTATGCTCGGCGGCCAATGACTTTGAGCCCTCCCTCGTTCCCTTCAGCTCCGGGGGAAATCAATGACCTCACTCAATTGATTCACGTCCCCTCAGGAGTTAGCGTGGGCAGCGAAAGCCGACACTTGTCCTTTCATGGGGGCGGGGGGCAGCTCTTCGGAATTTGCCTGCTCAATACCCTTCTGACCATTATCACCCTGGGGTTCTACTCCTTCTGGGGAAAGACCAAGGTCCGCGCCTACCTCTGGGGAAAGACCCAGCTGGAGGGAGACCGTTTTGTATACCACGGAACAGGCAGGGAGCTGCTGAACGGTGCTTTCAAGGCCATGCTGGTCTTCGGATTTCCCCTGACCCTTCTCAATACCTTGCCGAAATTTCTGGAGCCCAGGGAAATTTTAGGAGTCGTCGCCTCGATCCTTACCTACGCCATGGTTATCTTGTTCATCCCGATGGCCATGGTCGGAGCCCGCCGGTACAGGTTCAGCCGGACTTCCTGGCGGGGAATCCATTTTTCCTTCCGCGGCCAGGCCCGGGAGTTCCTGAGGCTCTTCTTGGAAGGATGGGTCTTGACCGTTCTCACCCTCGGCCTCTACTACCCCTTTTTCGACATCCGTCGGCATGGGTTCATGGTGTCCAACTCTTACTTCGGCAGCAAACGGTTCAAGTTTGACGGAGCCGGGCGGGACTTGTTCAAGGCCTATCTTCTGGCCGTGCTCCTTTCCCTCCCTACGCTCGGCCTATATTGGTTCTGGTTTATGGCCAAGAAGCAGAGATACTTTTGGGAGCACAGCCATCTGGACACACTCCACTTCCGGTCTACGGTCACCGGAGGGCGTTTGCTGGCATTTTATTCGGGAAATCTTTTCCTGCTGATTTTGACTCTGGGTCTGGCCTGGTCCTGGGTGGTTATCCGTAAGGTCCGGTTCAACTTTGCTTACCTTACCCTGGAGGGAGCGATGGATGCAGCCAAGGTCCAACAGGAGGTCCAGGCGGCCTCGGCCACAGGGGATGCGCTGGCCGGGTTTATGGATGCCAGTTTTGACCTGGGGTCATAACGACAAGTTCCGGGTTGCAGGTTGCGGGTTTCGGGTTCTCATTAGTTGGTTCAATCTTTTCTTTTTCCGAAATCCGCTATCCGCAACCGAATTTGGTCTGGAGTCCAAACGGGCGACCGGCCGGTCGCCCTTACAATCTACGAATTTTTTTACCGATGAGCAGCGACCTTGAAGGCTACTATATGGATGGCCGGACGGCGGAACGGCACCGGGCTGGCGTCCGGCTGACCCCCATGGGCTTGCAGATTACCCTGGAAAATAAGAATTCCTTTTTCTGGCCCATGGAAGAAATTCAGCAATCGAAGAATTTTTACGGCGAGGAACAGGTTCGACTGGAAAGAGGTGGAAAAACCCCGGAAGTCCTCCTTTTGCCCTCTTCCATTTTTCTCAAGCGAATAAAGGAAATTTCCCCGGAAAAAAAGAAACGGTTTCATCCTCCGGCCCGCAGAAAGAGCTGGGTCTGGGTAGTTATTCTTTCTGCCGCAGGGGTGCTCGGGATGACTGCTTCTCTCTATCTATGGGGGATTCCCGCTATGACCTCCTGGATGGCTCCCTATATTCCGGTTTCATGGGAAGAGCGGCTCGGCCGGTCTGTAGTCGACACCATTGCTCCGGTTGAAAAGAGATGCGAGGATTCAGCCCAGTCGAAAAAGTTCCAGGAGATTCTTAATGCCCTGGGCTCCTCGGTTCCCCATTCCCCCTATAAATTCCGGGTGATGGTGGTGAACAGCCCTGCGGTCAATGCCCTGGCCGCGCCGGGGGGGAGCATCGTGATTTTTCGGGGGCTGCTGGAAAAAACGACCACCCCCGAGGAACTGGCAGGAGTTCTGGCTCACGAGATGCAGCACATCCTCCAGCGTCACGCCACCCGCGCCCTTCTGCAGCATGTTTCCATGAAAATTCTTCTGGCCGCGGCGGTGGGGGATGCCCGAGGGTTATCGTATGGTCTTGAGGGAGCCCAAACCTTGGGCATGTTGCGGTATTCCCGCCAGAAGGAAGAAGAAGCCGACCGAGAGGCGATTAAAATGCTCATCACTTCAGGAATCGACCCCCGGGGGATCTTGACCTTTTTTGAAACAGTGCAAAAAGAGAGTAAAAAATCGCTGAAGCTTCCCTCCTACCTGTCCACCCACCCCGATTTGGAAGAAAGAATTCAGCGTCTCAAAACTCTTACGGCACACGCCCCGATTCCAACGATTGGGCTCCTTCCGGGATACGACTGGAGGAACCTCACCAACATCTGTCCCAGCCAACAGGACCCCTGATCGAAATCCATTCCCAAACCTGGATCTTTCAGTTCATTATCTCCGTCCAGGACCCAGGAAACTCTCCTGCCCCTACCGCAATAAATAAAAGAATAGGGGGAAGGGCATGAAAAAAGGGGGCATCTCCAAAATGAGGGGGGCATAAATCAAAAAAATTCTTGCCAGGTTATTCGTCCTTTTGCTATATTGGGACGGTCTTGATATAAACGGCCTCGGCAGATTCTGAAAATGTACTCCCCTAACCACAGGGAGGATGGAAAATGCCTCGGTTCATAAAGCCCCATTTCTCTTTATCAGAGGGATGGGGTTTTTTGTTTGGTCGAGGCGATTAACGCCGGGCTGGCGGCTTTCCACCTGCATGGAGTAAGGAGCGTTACGCGGCAAACGACTTACCAAGCAAGGGCCTGCTTATCCCCGGCCGATCCAGAGAATGACCCGGGGAGTCGATCGGAAGCTAGCCCAGGAGGCGGCAAGGGAATTTAGAATTCGGGACAAAAAGCGGTAAAAAAACCTTGGAGGCGATGATGAAAAATTTCAAATGCTGGCCGAAATTCAATCCTCGTTCCCTGAATTATCCCGAAATCCCCGTCTTCCAAATCTTGCGTTCCACCGCGGCCAAACTGCCTTTCCGGATAGCCATCATTTTCGATTCCCTGGAGATCACCTACAGCGAACTTCTGACGCTGTGCGAGCGTTTTGCCAACGCCTTGGCCAGCCTAGGTGTCAAAAAGGGGGACCGGGTGGCCATCCACCTTCCCAACTCGCCGCAGTTTGCCATCGCCTACTATGCGACGCTGATGAACGGCGCCATTTTCACTCCGTGCAGCCCTTTGATGGTGGAAAGGGAGATGGAATACCAAATCAACGATGCGGGTGCGGAAACCATCATTACGCTGGATCTTTTTTACCCGACAGTTGCGAAGGTGGTTCCCAAGACCAAGCTCAAAAACGTAATTGTAGCTGCAATTCCCGACATTTTTCCGCCTCTTCTCACATCCATCAAACCCCAGCTGATGAAGAAAGAACCTCCCGGGACCCTGGATTTCAGTTCCCTATTGAAGGCCTATGAACCCAAAGTTCTGGAGGTGAAGATCGAGCCCAAGAAAGACCTGGCCCACTTGGCTTATACCGGAGGAACGACCGGAGTGTCCAAAGGGGTCATGCTCACCCATTTCAATGTGGTGGTCAACGTGCTTCAATCCGCCCACTGGGGGGCGGGCGGCA
>DASPRR010000362.1:0-7096 GCA_035624375.1 Thermodesulfobacteriota bacterium
CCCTTCCCCCGATTCAGACCAAGGCAGACCTGGCTGCTCTTCCTTACTCCTCGGGCACGGCTGGATTAAGCAAAGGGGTTATGATTACTCATTTCAACCTGGTATCCAATACAATCCAGTCCATGAATGCGGTGGAGGCCAGGGGGAGTGATATTTTCATCAGTTTCCTACCTTTCCATCATATTTACGGGTTCACCTACTTCCTCTGCGGCTCCATCTACCTGGGGGCCAGTCAGGTCGTGATGTCCCGCTTCCATGCCGAAGAGTGTTTGGGCCTCATGGAAAAATATCGGGTCACAATGATCTTCGGGGTTCAGCCGGCTTTGTTAGCTTTTCTGAACGTGCCCGATCTAGAACGATTCGACCTCTCCTCCCTGCGGTACATCTGGATCGGTGCCGCTCCCCTGGTTCCGGCCATTGCCCGAACTATCCAGGGGAAGTTTCGGGTGCCCATTGCCCGCCATTATGGTTTGAGCGAGGCTTCTCCCACGACCCACTCCAATCCACCGGACCGTCCCAAAGAAGGGTCGGTTGGGATTGCAGTGAGCGATGTGGAAGATAAAATCATGGACTGGGATAAGGGAGAGACGGAGATGGAGGTAGGAGAGCCTGGAGAGCTGGCGGTCCGGGGCCCTAACCTCTTCCAGGGGTACTGGAAGCACCCGGAAGATACCCGGCTGGCCCTCCGCGATGGCTGGCTATACACCGGGGACATCGCCCGAATGGACGAAGAAGGGTATGTATTCATTCTGGACCGAAAAAAGGAGATGATTAAGTACCGGGGATACCAGATTGCCCCGGCTGAATTGGAAGCTATCCTGATGGAACATCCAGCGGTCCAAGACTGCGCGGTTGTGGGGATCCCCGAAGAAAAAGCCGGAGAGATCCCCAAAGCCTTTATTGTAAAGAAAGAAGGGGTTGACCTTTCCGCCGAAGAGATCATGGCTTTCGTAGCTGAGCGGGTCGCTCCTTATAAAAAGGTCCGCGACGTGTCCTTTATCCACGAAATCCCGAAAAATCAGTCCGGTAAGATCCTGCGACGGGTTCTGAAGGTCGGGTAGCTTGCGGTTTATAGCCCCTTTCCATGCATTCTTGCGAATTTCTCAAGCATGTTTTTTCCCCCAATCGGAAATCCCCATTGCCCACTTTTCATTCCTTCCTTGACAAGTTTCCCCTTCCTTGGCTATGTATTGAAAATCCTGGAAAAAAATCCAAGCAGGAGCGGAAGAAAAGTGACGATGGAGATCTTAAAAGTCTTTGAACCTCTCTTTTATCCCAAATCTCTGGCGGTTATCGGCGCTTCATCCGATGTGACCAAGTTCGGTAATATCATCCTCAACGCCCTCATGGAGATCGGCTTCGAAGGAAAAATCTACCCCGTCAACACGGAAGGGGGAGAGATCAATGGGCTGAAAGCCTACCGATCTCTCCAGGATATCACCGGGGAGGTGGACTTCGCCGTTCTGACCATCCCTGCGCCGGCCGTTAAAGACTCTTTGGAGGAATGCCGCCGCAAGCAGGTGAAAGGGGTGGAGATCTTAACTTCCGGATTCAAGGAAACTGGGACACCCGAAGGATGGCATTTGGAACAACAGATCGCCGGGTTTGCCCGGCGGGGAATGCGCATTCTCGGCCCCAATTGTTTTGGGGTCTACTGCCCGGAGAGCGGGTTGACCATTCTACCCGGCCAGAACTTCTCCCGGCAGACCGGCCCCGTAGGTTTCCTCTCCCAAAGCGGCGGCCTTTGCGCAGACCTGGGACAAATGGCCAAAGGGTTGGGAATTCGGTTCAGCAAGATGGTCAGCTACGGCAACGGGTGCGACGTAGCGGCCTGCGATCTTCTTGAATACTTCTTCGCCGATCCCAAGACGAGGATCATTGCCGGGTACCTGGAGGGTGTGGAAGACGGCCCCAGATTTCTGAAGATTCTGAGAGAAAATAAAGGGAAGAAACCGGTCATTCTCTGGAAGGCAGGGCTGACCGAAACCGGAAGCCGGGCAGTGATGAGTCATACGGGCTCCCTCAGTGGTGCCGCGGGGGTTTGGAATTCAGGCCTGAAACAGGCTGGCGTGGTCCAGGTGGGGACCGCGGAAGAGCTTATCGATTCAATTTACGCTTTTCTTTACCTCCCGCCGAATGCCGGACCCAGGGTGGCTCTCATGGGAGGCGGCGGAGCGATCGGGGTTGCCGCTTCGGACTCCCTGGACCGGCTAAAACTGTCCGTTCCGGTCTTCTCCCCGCCCATTCTGGAGAAGCTCAAGGCCTCCTTTCCTCCGGTGGGAAACAGCCTGAAGAACCCCGTGGACCTGGGCAATCCCATGATCCCCCCCTCCATGCTGCGCAAGGTCATGGAGGCCGCGGGCGAAGACGAAGGGATCGACACCTTGATCGTGATTCAAATCCTCTTCTACATTCTCTACCAGGTCCGCCACCGTTTGGGGATGGATGACAAGCCTCTCTCTCAGTTCAGTTTCCAGCCCGAGCTTCTGGAGGCCTGCCGGGAGGTGCAAGAAAGATATAGGAAGGCCATCATCCTGGTAATGCCCGATATTGTCACCGATGGAAAGATGATCGACCTGGAGATCGAATGGCGCCGGGAAAGGGATAACTACCAGGCAGCCGGCTTCCCGGTCTTCAAAAGCCTGGATCGCGCCGCTCGGGCCTTAAGCCAATTCGTGATATATCATCAGCAGCTTCAAGCTTGAGAGGGAATGCTTCCTCGTGGGGGGTAGGAAAATGGGTCTTTGGAAAAGCCGACTGGAAAGGAAAAAAATATTGATCGCCGACGGTGGGTGGGGAACAGAGCTGCAGAAACGCGGTCTTGCCCCGGGCGAGCCTCCCGAGGCCTGGAACCTCAGCCGCCCGGAAGAGGTGGGCGCCGTGGCCCGGTCCTATGTGGAAGCCGGGGCGGATATCATCCTGACCAATACCTTCGGCGGCAGTCCCCTGAAGCTTGCCAAGGTACATCTGGAAGACAAGCTGCTCGAGATCAATCGGCAAGGGGTAAGGATATCCAAACAGGGAGCCGGGGATCGGGCCTTCGTTTTCGCCTCCATGGGGCCGAGCGGCGAATTTATGGCCCCTTTGGGGACGGTCAGCGAAGTGGACATGGTGCAAGGCTTCGCTAAACAGGCCAGGGCCCTCGCTATGGGGGGAGCGGACGGCATCGTGATCGAGACCATGATGGACCTAGCCGAAGCCAAGGCCGCTTTACGGGCGGCCAAAGAGAGTACATCCCTGCCGGTAGCTGTAACCCTGACTTTCAACAAGGGGCCAAAAGGATACGCCACGATGATGGGCGTCCGTCCAGAGAAGGCTACCGCGGAGCTGGAGAGGGCCGGGGCGGATATTGTGGGGGCCAACTGCGGCGCAGGTATCGAAATCATGATTGAAATCATGGTGTTGATGCGCTCGACCACCACCCTGCCCATCTGGTGCAAACCCAACGCAGGCCTCCCTGAGCTAGTGCACGGGAAAACGATCTACCGCGAAACCCCGGAGATGATGGCCTCTAAACTGAAGGCCCTGGTTCAGGCCGGGGCCAAAATTGTGGGCGGCTGCTGTGGCACAACCCCATCGCACATCCGCGCCCTGGTGCTGGAACGAACAAAATTGGCAGATTAAGCCCCGCCGGATACTCGAATAAAGGGTCAGGCTTGTGATTTTGTAATTTTTAATCTCCGCCAACATTCCAGAAAAACTAGTAAAATAAACCAATTGAAAATCTACTACTCTCTACGCTTGAGCATAATTTTTTATATCCTCGCCCCGTCGGCAAAAATGGATTCAAGAAAGATCAATAACTTCCATACGCTATCGGATTAGCGGTCGAGCAAATTGTAGGGTCTGGAGGAATCGAGATTGGTTGAGTAGGGGGTCAGGCTTGTAATATTGTAATTTAAGATGGGGATAAAAATAGGATTTGAGAATTTTCTCACCGCTTTCGAAGATCTGGACGCCGGAAGTCTTGAACCGTGGTAACCTTTGGGTTCGAAGCCCCATGGAGTCCTGTAGAGACAATGGATAAATGTCAGTCAAATCTTCCCTGAAAAGATCGCATTTTCAAGTCCCCCGCCAATGCACTTTAAAATAGGCTGATTAATCCGAGGCCCCTTTTCCCTAGCTCGTATGCCTTCCCTATAACCTCCTGGTTGTCCTTGATCTTCCCGGGAGGCCATTTTACCTGACTCTGTAGCGCTTCATTTTTTCTTCATCCAGTTCCATCCCCAGGCCAGGACGTTTGGGGACCGGCAGGTATCCTTTTTCCGGCTTCAGGGGTTCTTTGACGACGGTATCGAACACCATGATGTCCAGGTCAAGCGGAAAGTACTCGGCCATTAAGGCGTTTGGGACTGAGGCCATCAAGTGGACGTGGACGTCATGGAAATAGTGGGAAGCTACAGGCAGGTCGTAGGCCGAAGCCAGAGCCGCCACTTTCATCCATTCGGTGACGCCCCCCACCACCGCCACATCGGGCTGGAGAATATCCGCCGCCCGGTGCTCGATCAGGTCGCGGAACCCCCAGCGGGTGCATTCCTGCTCACCCGTGGCGATCGGGGTCTCGAAGGTGGCTGCTAGTTCGGCTCCCCCCCGAAAATTGTCAGGTAAAACCGGCTCTTCGAACCAGCTTATCTCGTATTCTTCGAAAGCCCTCATGATCTTGCGGGCATAGGAGAGGTCATTCCAGGCGCAATTGGCATCCACCATGATTTCGACCTGATCGCCTACGGTGCGGCGCAGCGTCTTCAGCCGCTCCACCTCCTCTTTGAAAGGGAGGGCTCCTACCTTAATCTTGATACTGGTAAAACCGCGCTCCACAATCCCGGCCATTTCATCGGCCATTTGCTGGAAGCTTTCCCCTTGTCGATAATACCCGCCGGAGGAGTAAACAGGGACTCGGTCGGTGTAAGCTCCCAGGAGTTTGTAGAGAGGTTGGTTCAGAGCCCTGCCTTTGATGTCCCAGAAAGCAATGTCGATCATGCTCAAGGCTCGGATCACGGCTCCTTTCCGGCCAACCATCAGGCTAGTTCGGAACATTTTGTCCCAAAGCCGTTCGGTGTCGAAGGGGTCTTCCCCCATCACCAGCGGCTTCAAGGTATCATTTACCGCAGTAAGGACAACGGTGCCGCCCAGGGTATAGGCAGACCCTATGATCCCTTCGTCGGTGAAGACCCGCGTAACTACATATTCCCGCGCCGTCACCGTCTTATTTGACATAGAGGTGGGCTTCCGCAGGGGAATGGAAATCATTATCCCCTGAATATCCGTGACCTTCATGATCGCTCTCCCGTGGGAAGTGATTAACCCTCTTGGGCTGGTCCGGCTTTCACCCTGTAGCCATTTTTTTGCCTAATTCGAAAGCCTTTTCGAGTATTTCTCGGTGGTCCTTTATCTCTCCGGCCGCCCAAGCGCTTCCGTAGACCATGCCTACAATAGTCGCGTTGACGAAATTCAGAGCGTCCTGGAAAGTCCGGAGCGCGTTCACGGCCCCTGAGGTGAAGGGGTCGGAGTCTGCATAGGTCAGGACAATCCCGAACTTTTTCCCTTTGAGGGCATATCCTTCGGGGCCTCCCAGAGCATACCAACGGTCCATGAAGAGCTTGGTCTGGGCAGAGACCGTGAACCAGTAGATAGGGCTGGCGATGACGATTCCGTCGGTCTGGCGGAGTTTCGGGAAGATGTCCTTCATATCATCATCCAGGACACAGTCCGTCTCGGTTTTGCCGCGGCAGGCATCACAAGCATCGCAGGGTCGAACATTCATCTCGTGGAGGAAGAAGCTTTCCACCTGGGCACCTGCTGCTTCTGCGCCGGCCGCAACCTGCTGGGCCAGGATGGTGCTGTTTCCCTCTCTTCTCGGGCTTCCCATGAAAATCAGGATCTTTTTTCGATTCATCCTCATCTCCCTCCCGTTTCCAAAAATGTAGACCTTAGAAATAATACTCCATTTCATGGAAGATTGGAGAAAAAATGAAGTAGGACCGTACGCGAACCACCCCTACTCGCGCTTTTTCCAATTCTGACATATCCTAAAAACATCCATTGATTCGAAGAGGAGGAGTTAAATGAATAAAGGTCTTCCTCCTCCAGAAAAGTAGTCGTTACGCTTTTCATCTGGACGGCCCTATTGACGGTTCCTTTTCCCCCCTTTCTCCGGGATTCATTCCACCGCCCCCTTTAACGGACTGAAAGTTCCGAACTACACCCGGGGATAGGGGGAAATCCGCAACTTCCTCGTTCTCAGCGAAGAATCCTTCGCCTATAACTGCCAGGAGCTCAGCAGGCAGATGTACATCGTAGACGTCATGGAGGAAACCAACCCTGTTCCGGTGGCTATTTTCAAAGTCCCGGAGGGTGACTTCTGCAAACGGGGCGACGCTTCGCCCCCACTAGCCTGTGGAGACCAAGGATGGAGAGATTATCGGAGGGACCCTGCTTTACGCAGCTTACTTTAACGCTGGCTTGAGAATCGTGGATAACTCCGATCCTTACCATCCACGGGAAGTAGGCTTTTATATTCCCGCCCCGGTGGCCTTAAAAAGCGCACGAAGAAAAATGGTCATCCAGACTAATGATGTGGACCTGGACTATCGAGGATTGGTCTATATAACCGACCGGGCGGGGAATGGACTGCATATTCTGGAGTTTACAGGGGAGAAATAGCCATCAGCCTTCAGCCAAGAGAAAGCCTCGGAAGGAGGTCTTCCTTTCAGTATTTTAATATCTTCACGTTCAATCCCGGGTCATTGATCCTTAACAGCTGAAAAACCTTGTTGGCCTCTTCCTGCGATGAATGGCGGGAGTACACCAGGATATACTGCCCCTTTCGGATTTCAAACACGCCTAGGTCTTTGGGGAAATAGAGTTCTGTCCGAAGCCTTTTTTCTTTCCATTTTTTGTAATCATCCCAGGCGGATTTCTCATTGTCGTATTCGCCGATGACGACAAAGTAGTTCAAAGCCTGGGTCAGAAGAAGGGGCCTACCTTCTTGTCTCTCTTGCGCCCAGGCGTTTCCCCTTGAATCCCAGCCCTGCTTGATAGTCTGGGGCGGTGGGACAGGCTTGGGCATTTCCTGAAGGACTTCGGGTTTAGGTGG
>DASPRR010000375.1:0-4716 GCA_035624375.1 Thermodesulfobacteriota bacterium
AAGGTCTCTGTTTGACTGGATTGGGCGGAGGGGAAAAAATATCCCTGGGATAGAAAAAAAGCAGTGGCAATGATGGCAACCATTTTGCCCATTTCCAGGATGGCATGAAAAGTCTTCCCTCGAGAGATTCTCCGGCACAAGCCGAAAGCCTTGCGCAGGGGGATAGACATAAAGTTGGAATATTTCATAACTTTCTATTCTCGGCCTAATTTCCTCCCCGGCCCAGGGTAAGTTCAGGAAGCCGGGAATGCCTCTTCTAAGGCTTCGATCAAGTCAATCACGGATTCTATGATGCTCCGCTTCCTGCCAAATTTATGGGGAAGGGGAGATTTTCTTCAAGAGAACTCGTCTATAAAAAGGCCCTTAGGCTGCCGAATTTCCAAATTACCCTGTCGATCATAGTTGGTGGCCTTCTCACCGTTCTGCAAGTTCAATCCGGTCTCTTCGTATGAAACTTCGATTACTGGCTCAACCCTTTGCGGCAAGAGCCTTTGATAAGAAATGATTCCCCCTGTTGGGGGAAGGCATATGGGCCCCACGATTGAATAGACCATAGCCCGAAGAAAGACAATTTTTTTTATTTTTTGCCCCCTCTTCTCCCCAGGGAAGAGGGGCGATCGATTCAAGAGTTTTTTTAAATGCCCTTTTGATATCAGGAAAAGCCAGATCCATGCCAGGCTAACCCCAGCCAAGTCGGTTTCTTAAATTTCGAATTTTACACAGCAATCAAACACCAAGAAAAAATTACCGGGAAAGAATACGAGATTGCGGGGGAGAGGGTATGGATCTTAACCCATAAATTTATGGAGCCTTACCCATATCCTCTTGCCCTTCGAAGGGCCGGCCCTCAAACTCTTTCGAGAGGAAACCCCTCAAGAGAGAATGGTTGATTCTGCCTTAAAGAATAGGGCATAATATCAAAAAACTCGGGAATCCGAAATTTGCAGGGCCCATTCCATTCGCCTGGAGGTCGATATGCCCAAGAAGAGAAGACTTTCGAGAGGGGTAGCGGTTGTCGGGGGCGGTCTGTCCAAACTGGGTTTGTTCAAAGACCGCAATTCCAAGGATTTCTTTGCTGAAGCCTACCTGGAGATGCTTGCCTCGGTGGACAAAGGGGTCGACCCCAAAGACATCGAGGCGATCTACATCGGAAACTTCACCAATGATTTCTTCGTGAATCAGGCCCATTGGGGTCCCATCATCTCCGATCTGGTGGGGCATGTTCCCAAGCCGGTGACCCGTACGGAGGGAGCCTGCGCGTCGAGCGCCCTGGCTTTCCGGGAGGGAGTATTCGCCGTGGCCTCGGGATTTTACGATATGGTCCTGGTGGGGGGGCTGGAGCAGATGTCCAAACGGACGACAGAGGAAGTGGCCGAGGGATTGGGAACGGCTGGGAGTCCCTATGAGGTGGCCGCCGGCTTCACCTTTCCCGGGGTTTTCGGCACGATTGCCACGGCCTATTTCGCCAAATACAAAACGAACCGGGAGACGCTCTTCAACGTGACCATCAAGAGCCATCTCAATGCTCCCCTCAATCCCAAAGCCCAATTTCCCCTGACCATCCGCGATTTCATGAATACGCGGGTCGAGAAATGCCGCAAAAGGGGGGAACCCGTGCCTGATTGGAAGGATGAAAAGGATTTTCTCCGGGACCTTTCGGTGAACCCTCCTGTCTCCTGGCCCATGCATCTTTTCGATTGCTGTCCCATCAGCGACGGGGCCTCCTGCATGCTCCTGGTAGCCGAGGATTTGGCCAAGCGGTTCACCGATGAGCCGGTCTACGTGGCAGGCATCGGGCAGGGAAGCGGGTACAGCCTACATGCCACTCAAAACATTACCTCCTTCGAGGCCACCCGGGCCGCGGCCCAGGAAGCCTACGGAATGTCCGGTTTGAAACCAGAAGACATTCAGTTTTCCGAGGTCCACGACTGTTTTTCGATTGCGGAGATCATCCATACCGAGGACCTGGGTTTCTTCAAACCCGGGGAAGGACACAAGGCCGCGGCTGAAGGTCTCACCCGGCTGGAAGGGCCAAAGCCGATCAACACCTCAGGGGGCCTAAAATCAAAGGGACATCCCGTCGGGGCCACCGGAGTCGCCCAGCTTTATGAGGTGTGGCTCCAGCTAAGGGGGAAAGCCGGAAAGCGCCAGGTACCCAAGAAGAATTTGAGGGTCGGTGGGGCCCATAACCTAGGGGGCACGGGCGGCACCTGCACCTTCACCATTCTGGAGAGGAGGTGACCCATGTACGACCGGCCGTTCAATGACAACTCCTACGAGCAGTTTCTGAAGGAAGAAAAGCTCATGGGTTCGCGGTGCAAGAAATGCGGTGCCTTGGCCCTGCCCCCGCGTCCGATCTGCGTCTCCTGCTTCGGCAGTGAAATGGAATGGGTCCAGTTCAAAGGAGCGGGGAAGCTGGCCGCCTTCACCAGCATCGTCGTAGCCCCGCCCTTCATGGCCAAGGAGGGATTCAATAAAAACAATCCCTACGTGGTGGGAGTGGTGGAACTGGAAGAAGGAACCAAGATCGTGGGGCGGATCACGGGGGTGGAGGCGAAAAAACCCGAAGGAATCCAGGTGGGCGCCCCCCTGAAGGCAGAATTCATCCGCAGCGGCCAGGGACCCGAGCAGAAGACTTATTTGGCTTTCCGCCTTTGACTCTATCCCTCTACCGGGCAGGTGGGTTCTGACCCCCACCTGCCTGCCTCCAAGTTCGTTTTTTTACAAATCAAAAGGGTTTCCCCCTACAATTTAGGCCATCTTCATAAATATCCTGAAAAGGAGGATTGGCTATGGAAAAGCGGAAAAGGACAGAAACCCTGGAGGAATGGGAGCTCTGTTACCTTCCCGCCCTGAAGCTCAGGGACCTGATCCGGAAAAAGATCATCTCCCCCGTTGAGGTTGTCCGGACCTTTCTCCAGCGGATCGAGAAGGTGAATCCCATCATTAATGCTTATTGTACCGTTGTTCCAGAATTAACATTGAAGGCGGCGAAAAGGGCTGAGACAGCGATCATGAAGAAAACCCCGGTTAACCCCCTCCATGGAGTCCCAGTCTCCATTAAAGACGTGACTTTAACCACCGGGATCCGGACCACTTTTGGGTCGAAGTTATACGAAAATTTTATTCCCAACCAGGATGCCTTGGTGGTGGAAAGATTGAAAAAGGCCGGAGCGATTATTCTGGGAAAGACAAATACCCCCGAATTTGCCGCTGGAGGGTCTACTTTCAATAAAGTGTTTGGGATCACCCGGAACCCCTGGAACCCAGATTTTAACAGCGGCGGGTCCAGCGGAGGGGCAGCGGCAGCCATTGCCGCCGGGTTAGGTCCCCTGGCCCAAGGAAACGATTTGGGAGGATCCCTCCGCATCCCCGCCAGCTTCTGCGGTGTGGTTGGATTGCGACCTTCTCCCGGCCGGGTGCCCTCCGTGCCGAATGAACTCTGTTGGGATCCGTTTAACGTCGAAGGGCCCATGGCCCGCACCATTGGGGATCTCGCTTTGATGCTGGGGGTCATGTCCGGCCCAGATGATCGCAGCCCGATTTCCTTGCCGGAGGAAAAAAAAGGATTTTTGGGGTCGGTGAAAAATCCTTCCATAAAAGGCTTCAGGGTGGCCTGGGGAGGGAATTTGAACTTGACTCCCGTGGATCATGAGGTTCTGGAAATCGCCCAAGCGGCCGCCAAGATGTTCCTCCGGCTGGGATGCAGGGTGGAAGCGAAGGCGCCCGATTTCGAGGGGGTGAGAGAAACAGCCCTCATCTACCGGGGATTGCGGTACGTATCCTTATACCAAGATCGGCTGGAGGACCCGGAATTCAAAAGTCTGGTCAATCCTCTGGTGGCCGGGAATGTGGAACAAGGGCTGAAATTTTCCATCCGCGATCTGGCCCGGGCGGAGCGGCAAAGGTCTGATCTATGGCAGCGTGCTCAGGCATTCTTCGAGGAATATGATTTGCTCTTGACTCCAACCGTGCCCATTCCGGCCTTTCCCGCGCAAACGGTCTTTCCCACGGAAATCAACGGGAAGGCCATGGAGAATTATATCGATTGGGTCATGCTGACCTACGCTTTCAGCGTGCTGGGTTTGCCGGCCATATCGGTCCCGTGCGGGTGGACCCAAAACAATCTGCCGGTCGGGTTGCAAATCATTGCCCGGCGTCAGGGGGAGGCCGTTCTATTAAAAGCCGCAGCAGCCTTTGAGAATGCAGCCCCGTGGGCTGACAGGCGCCCTTCTCTCCCTGGTTTTGGCCAGGGATGAAAAGAACTGTCCTTTGAGTTCTAAAGAATTTTCTTGACATTTTTTTCTTAGATGGACTATGAAATTGGCAGATTGATTATTTTTTGACCATATCCCATTGCCGACGATCCCTTTAGCTGGGTCAAAAACGGAAACCTTGTAGAGAGTGGCCCGGCTCGTTTGTTCGCTTTGCGCAAGTCGATTTCAAGGCCGAAGAGGAACGACATGCGCGGAAAGAACGATCTTCAGGTTCAGCCTTTAAAGGACGCCTCATTCAATCCGTCCCTCACCGTATACCCTCCCAAAAGAGTGATCCGGTTTGTAGGCGAAGTTACGACATATTTCCTGCTTTTTATGTTTCCCACAGGGGACCGGAGCTCATCCCCAAATTCTTTCCGAGCCATATCCAAGAAATTCAACCTCTCTGGCCAGATGCCAGAAATGGATGAAGCTGGGGCACAACCTTTAACCTTTTCGG
>DASPRR010000385.1:0-6313 GCA_035624375.1 Thermodesulfobacteriota bacterium
AAGGCCATCGGGTGGGAGACTTCGGATGTAATCCTCATGAAGTTCTGGGAGGGGATGGCGGTTTCCCTCTCCGCCTTTCTCGCCGGGATCCTCCTGGCTTATGTCCATGTTTTTTTCGCCTCCTCGAGCCTTTTTGAACCCGTGTTGAAAGGCTGGACGGTCCTGTACCCGCAGTTCAGGCTCGTTCCCTTTATCGATATTCCCCAGGTGGTGGCACTTTTCTTCCTCACCGTCGTCCCCTACACGGTCGCGACGATCATCCCCTCCTGGCGCGCCGCCACCGTGGACCCGGATTCGGTGATGAGAGCGTAGTTTTTTTTGTAGGGCCCGTTCCCCGATCGGACCGACCATTATATGGAAAACAACCTTCAATCGCGAAAACCTCTTCGCCTGAAAGGCTTTGATTACGGGAGCAAATCCCACGTCTATTTCGTCACCCTATGCACGGCGGAACGGCACCCTCTTTTTCTAGGGAGCAAGATTGCTAAAACCCTGGAAGAGGAAATGGAATTCAGGAGGGCAAAGAAGGAAATCCGTTTGTTTTGCTATTGTATTATGCCGGATCATTTACATTTATTGTTTTCTCTGGCCGACGATTATCCGAAAAGAATGCAGGATTGGGTTTCGGCTTTCAAACGTCATACGGCGAAAAGAATCTTCGATTTATATGAGCTTCGGCCGTTGTGGCAGAAGAATTTTTTTGACCGGATTGTGAGACAAGAAGAATCACTCCTGAATATGGCAAAATACATTGTCCATAACCCTGTTCGGAAAGGGATCGTATCGAGCTGGGAGTCATATCCTTATAGCAAAATGATTGATCCTTTGCCCCTTTAGGGCAATCGGCCCGATCGGGGATCGGGCCCTACAGAAATGATTGAATTAGACGAAGTGCGAAAAACCTTCAACCTCGGCCGGCCCAACGAATTCGTGGCCCTGCAGGGGATCAGCCTGTCCGTTGAGGCCAGCAAGATGACCGTCTTCAAAGGCCCCAGCGGCTCCGGGAAGACGACCCTCCTGAGCCTGATCGGGTGCATGTCCCGGCCCACGTCCGGGCGGATTCATCTTTTTGACCGGGAAATCACCAGCCTGCCGGAAAGGTTTCTCACCGAAATCCGGCGGAAGACCTTCGGGTTCATCTTCCAACAGTATAATCTGATCCAGGGAGTCACCGCCCTGGAGAATGTGATGGCGCCGGCTTACCCTTCGGGGGAGAAATTCTCCGTCTTGAAAAAAAGAGCCAGGGGCCTTCTGGATCTTTTCAACATCTCTTCCAAGGCCGACTCCCGGGTGGAAAGGCTTTCCGGCGGGGAGATGCAGCGGGTGGCCATCGCTCGGGCCCTGATCAACAATCCCCAGGTGGTCATCGCCGACGAGCCCACCGCCCACCTCGACACCTCTCTATCCAAAGAGTTCATGGAAATCATGGGCCGCCTGAAAGAGAGCTTCAAGACTGTCCTGATCGCCAGCCACGACCCGGTCGTGTCCGAATCGCCCCTGGTTGAGTGCGTGTGGAACCTGCGGGACGGCAGGATTGATGGTGAAGCCGGATGAACTTTCATCCCCTGGTCATAGCCCTTTACGTCTCCTCCGCGCTCATCGGCTTCATGGTCCTCTATGCCGTTTATTTCGGCGCGCAAATCCTGGGCAAGTGGGACCTGAGGAGCGGAAGCGAGCTGCAACTCGCCCTGGAGAGGAAAACCTACCTCATCTCCAGCCTTTTGGCCTACGGTTTCGGCGCCCAGCTGCTATCCCTGTTTCTATTCGCCTTCACCGCCGATCAACTGCACCCTTTCTTCGTGGGAGCCATGTGCGCGGCCGGGACGCTCTACGTGAACGCCTACGGCTATCCCGCCCTCATCCTGAAGGTCATTAATTTTCTGCTGGCCGGTCTCTGGCTGCTGGTGAATTACGTGGACAACCGGGGATATGACTATCCCCTTATCCGCAAGAAATATTCCTTTCTCTTAATCATCGCTCCCCTGATTGTCCTGGAAGTGATCCTGCAGGCCAACTATTTCCTGCGGCTCCGCCCCGATATCATCACTTCCTGCTGCGGGACCCTGTTCAGCATCGGGGAAAAAAACCTGGTGTCGGAAATTGTCGCCCTCCCCGGCTTCCCAATGAAGCTCGTTTTTTATGGGAGTACCGCCATGGCTCTCGCGGCCGGGGTTTTCTTTTACCGGCAGGGAAGGGGAGGCTACTTCTTTTCCCTGATGAGCGCGGGAACTTTCGTGATCTCGATCCTGTCCATCCTATCTTTCATCTCCCTCTATTTCTATGAGCTCCCCACCCATCACTGTCCCTTCTGCATCCTCCAGGGAGAATACGGGTATGTAGGATACCCTCTCTACATCTCCCTTTTCGGGGCAGGGATTACCGGCATGGGGGTCGGTGTGCTCATGCCCTTCCGTAGGGTCCAGAGTCTAGCCGGGATCATTCCTCCCTTCCAGAAAAGGTTAACTCTCGTTTCTCTGGCTTTCTTGATAATCTTTATGGGGATCGTGACTTACCGGATGGTCTCTACGGATTTTGTTCTCGGTGGGTAGAATTTCTGAATTCGCAGATTATGCAGATTTCGCAGATTCATGACAGATTATTTCCAAATCTTATTACCGGCGAGGCGTTTCTCTTTTATTGTTTCCAGGGCTTTACCCTCGGCGCAATCTGCGTAATCTGGGGATATCTATTAGCCTGTGGCCAACCAGGGATTATTTGACGGATATCAATTCGACCTCGAAGATGAGGGCGCTGTTTGGAGGAATGGGGCCGGCCCCACGATCGCCATAGCCCAATTCAGGCGGAATGAAAAGCTGCCACTTCGAGCCTTCCTTCATCAACTGCAGAGCTTCCCCCCATCCGCGAATGACTTTATCGACTTGAAAGGTAGCCGGCTTGCCTCTTTTGTAGGAGCTGTCGAACTCAACACCGTTTAGGAGGGCTCCCCTGTAGTTGACCGTGACTTGACTGGTTGCTGCTGGCGTCTTGCTGCCGGTTCCTTCCGCCAGGACTTTATACTGCAGGCCGCTGGGAAGAGCTTTTACTCCCTCTTTCTTCTTGTTCTCTTCGAGGAAAGCCCCGCTTTCCAAGAGGTTTTTTTCAGCCATCTCTTTTATTTCCTTCTGACGGGCGGCCATGACCCGTTTCTGGATTTCCACAACGGTCTTTTGGATTTCTTCCTGGCTCAACGGGGGATTCACCCCACCCACGGCATCCCGGATACCGGCGTTGTAAACCTCCAGGTTGATATCCAATCCCTGAGCTTTCAGGCTCTGTCCGAACATGTACCCCAGGCTGTAGCTTTCCTTATCCTTCTGATCTTTCAGCTCGGGTTTTTCCCCGGCGAAACAAAGAGCGGAAGTCAAAAAGAAGCCCATGCTGAGAATTGTTGCAGGAATATAATTCATTTGAATCTCCCTCTTTCTGGACCGGACGGCATTCACGTATTGTTTTCATCCGCAGATTACGCAGATTTTGCAGAGCAACGAAAGGTTATTCCCATTTCTTAATGCCAGCAAACCATTTCCGCCTTCTCCTATACGTTCTGTGAAATCTGCGGATTCCACCAATCATCCGCGTCCCCTTAATGTCTTTTTCAAATCAAAATTCCATTTCCAGACCTGGTAAACGGCCGGGTAGATCAGAAGCTCCAATAAGAAGGAGGTAAAGATTCCGCCAATCAATGGCGCAGCGATGCGTTTCATCACGTCCGCACCGGTGCCGGTTGACCAAAGGATGGGAATGAGGCCGAGAAACATGGTGGCCACAGTCATGAACTTGGGCCGGAGTCTCTTGACCGCCCCGTAGCGGATGGCTTCCTGCAGGTCGCTCAGGCTCTTCAAGCGCCCCTCCCTCTTGGCCTGCTCATACGCCAGGTCCAGGTAGAGGAGCATGAAAACCCCCGTCTCCGCGTCCACCCCCAGCAGGGCGATCAGGCCTACCCAGACCCCGATGCTCAGGTTGTAGCCGAGAGCGTAGAGAAACCAGAAGGCCCCGATGGCGGAGAAAGGCACGGCCAGGAGAATCATGAGGGTTTTGACCATGGAGCGGGTATTCAGGTAGAGAAGAAATAGGATGAGGAAGATGGTCAGGGGCAATACGACAGTGAGCCGCTCCTTGGCCCGCTCCATGCCCTCGTACTGCCCGCTCCAGGAAACTGCATAGCCCGGCGGAAGCTTCACCTTTTCCCGGATCAGCTTTCCCGCTTCTTCGATGTAGCCATTGGGGTCGCGGTCGGCAATGTCCACATACACGTAGCCGGTCAATAGGCCGCCTTCATTACGGATCATGGCCGGGCCGCTGACCGTTTTGATGGCGGCGAGCTGGGAAAGGGGAATCTGCTTCTGCCCTCCCGAGGCAGGCACCAGAACCCTTCCCAAGGCGCCGTAGTCCGAGCGGAAGTCGCGCATGTAGCGGACGTTCACCGGGTACCGTTCCCGCCCTTCCACCGTGGTGGTCACATTATCTCCGCCGATGGCCTTCTCCACCACCGCCTGGGCCTCTTCCACGCTTAAATTGTAACGGGCCAGCTCCTCCCGTTTCCACTCGAAATCCAGAAAGTAGCCGCTGCCGGTGCGTTCGGCGAAGACGCTGCGGGTCCCTTTCACAGAAGGGAGAATTGATTCAATCCTAGCGCCGATCTCCTCGATGGTGTCCAAATCCCCGCCCGAGACCTTGAGACCCACCGGGGTCCGCATCCCCGTGCTCAGCATGTCAATCCGCCCCTTGATGGGCATGGTCCAGGCGTTGGCCAGCCCGGGGATTTTGAGGGCATCGTTCATCTCCCCGACTAACTGTTCCTGGGAGATATGATCGGGGGTTATATGCCGGAAGACCGATTTAAGAAATTCGGGGGCCCAGGAAGAATACCAGGTATCCTTCTTCCGCCACTCGGGCTTGGGCTTGAGGATGACCACCGTCTCCAGCATGGATAGGGGTGCCGGATCAGTCGAGGTCTCGGCCCGGCCAGCCTTGCCCAATACGTACCTCACCTCCGGGAATCCCTTGATGATCCGGTCCGTCACCTGGAGGACTTTCTGTGCTTCGGTGATCGAGATGCCGGGCATAGTGGTGGGCATGTAGAGAAGGGACCCCTCCTCCAGGGGGGGCATGAACTCCGATCCCAGCTTGGAATAGATGGGAACCGTGGCAGTCATGGCAATGACGGCCAGGCCGATCACCACCCACTTCCAGCGCAGCGACCAGAGGGCGATGGGATCGTATATTCGAATCAGGAAACGGCTGATGGGATGCTTGTCTTCTGATTGGATCCTCCCAACAAAAGCGGCATTGGACGCGCGGCAGAGCCACGAGGGTCGGAAGCTGAAATTCTTCATGTGGGTGAAGAGCAGCCGTAAAGCAGGATCCAGGGTGATGGCCATGATCGCTGCGATGATCATGGCCAGGTTCTTAGTGTAAGCCAGGGGCTTGAACATGCGGCCTTCCTCGCCTTCCAGGACGAGAATGGGGAGGAAGGAGACGGCGATCACCAGGAGGGCAAAGAAGCTCGGGCCGGCGACCTGCTTTACCGCGCGGATGACCACCGACCTGTAGTCTTCCCGGCGTTCCGTCCGGTCCCAAACCTCCAGGTTCTTGTGAGTCTGCTCCACCACTACGATGGCCGCGTCCACCATAGCCCCCATGGCGATGGCGATTCCCCCTAATGACATGATATTGGCGGTGACCCCCAGCGTGCGGAACGGGATGAAAGACAGCAGGATAACCACCGGGAGGGTGATTACCGGAATGAGCGCGCTGGGAATGTGCCAGAGGAAGAGAAAGACAACAAAAGCCACGGTAATGAGAACTTCAATGACCGTGGATTTGAGGTTGTCGATGGAGCGCAGGATCAGGTCGGAGCGGTCGTAGATGGGGACGATCTTCACCCCCGGGGGAAGGCCGGGCTCGATCTCCTTGATCTTGGCCTTGACCCTTTCAATGACCTCCAGGGCGTTCTGGCCATGGCGCATTACCACGATGCCGGATACCGCGTCTCCCTTGCCGTCCAGGTCGGAAACGCCCCTGCGCAGGTCCGGCCCGATGACCACACTCCCGATGTCCTTGATGCGGATGGGGGTGCCCGTATCGCTGGCCGTAAGCACGATATTCTCAAGGTCCTTGATCGATTTGAGGTAACCCCGTCCCCGCACGTTGTATTCCGTCCCCCCGAACTCCAGAAGGCGGCCCGCTGATTCATAGTTCCCGCTGCGCACCGCTTCTACCACGCGGTTGATGGAGATGCCGTAAGCCTGAAGGCGATTGGGGTCGAGGTTCACCTGGTACTGCTTTCCGAACCCCCCAACGGGCGCGACCT
>DASPRR010000396.1:0-5828 GCA_035624375.1 Thermodesulfobacteriota bacterium
AGGAATTTGGATCATCAGGCTCGGCGGGCGCTTATCCTTCCATGAAACTCCTCCCCATGTTCCGCAGGGAGAGGCCTGAGAGGAGATTCCTCCAAGCAAAAAAGAGAACCAAAGCATTTTTCCGTTTCAATCCCCCCAGGACAGGCCCGATCCCATGGAAGAACCACCGCCTCAGGATGATGATCCAAATTTCTCCACCCTGAACCCCATGAGGTCCCCCCTCCTTTCCAGAGACCTTATTTTCGAAGGACTCTTTTTTAAGAACTGGGGGTGGGCAAGGCGTCCCAGGAGCTTGACTTGACCTCTTCTTTTGATTAACATCCTTTTAACCAAGTCTCGCCGGCGTGGAGAATGGCTTCCATTTTACGTGGGGGGCTGCATCCCTCCGGGAACCCAGGATTTGGAGGTGGATCATGGATAAAATAAAGATCGACAACAACGCCTTTGTCTATCCCATGCCCATGGTTCTGGCCGGGGCCATGGTGGGCGACAAACCGAATTTCATGGCCGTAGGTTGGGTTGCCCGGGTCAATTTTCAACCTCCCATGATCGGAATCGCTCTGGGAAAGACGCACTATACCAATGAAGGTATCCATAAGAACCAAGCCTTCAGCGTAAACATCCCCGGCATGGACCTGATCGAAAAGGTGGATTTCTGCGGTTTGGTGACCGGCAAGAAAACGGACAAGTCCCGGACCTTTGATGTGTTTTACCGCGAGTTGAAGAACGCCCCTATGATCCGGGAATGCCCTCTCTGCATGGAATGCAGGGTGGTTCAGGGGGTGGACCTGCCCTCCAACACCCTATTTATCGGTCAGATCATGGGAGCCTACGCGGAAGAAAGATTTCTGACTGACGGGCAGCCGGATATCCTAAAGATCAATCCCTTTACCCTGACCATGCCGGACAACCAGTACTGGACGGTGGGGAAGCTTGCCGGGAAAGCCTGGGGAATTGGGAAAAATTGGAGAGGACCCAAACGCTGAACAAGACTCGGGGATTCAAGGAGGGGCGGCATGGAGGAACTGGTACGGGTCCGTCGCGAAGGGGAAGTGGCCCTGGTGCTGCTGAACCGGCCTCAGAAGTACAATGCCTTTGACTCGGAAATGGTAGAGCAATTCTCCACCTCCCTGATCACCCTGGCGGTGGAGGAGGGAGTGAAAGGATTGGTCGTTTCGGGGGAGGGGAAAGCCTTCTGCGCCGGGGGTGACCTGCAATGGGCTTCCCGGTTCCCTGCCGGCTCTCCCTCCGGTTTTCATCAATTGGCTGCCCGTTTCCATCAGGCGATTCTGGAAATCCGCCGGATGGGGAAGCCGGTGATCGCGGCCATTCGCGGGATCGCCGCCGGCGGGGGGTTCTCCCTGGCTCTGGCCTGTGACTTCCGGGTGATGGGACGGTCGGCGGAATTGCGTCAGGCGTACACCTCGAACGGCCTCTGCATCGATGGGGGAGGGACGTTCTCCCTTCCCCGGCTGGTCGGCTTGGCCCGGGCGTTGGAGATCGCGACCTTCGATCAGCCCATCTCTTCGGGGCAAGCCCTGGCTTGGGGCTTGGTCACCAAAGTGGTGGAAGATGAGCGGGTTCTGGAGGAAGCGTTCCAGATGGCCCGCCAGCTGGCCAAAGGTTCCCTGCATTCTTTTGCCTGGTCCAAGCGGCTTCTAACCGACTCCTTCCAGAACTCCATCGAGGCCCAACTGGAAAACGAACGCCATGGGCTGTACGCCTGCGCTGCCCATGAGGACGGGAAGGAGGGACTGCGGGCTTTCGGAGAGAAGCGGAAGCCTGTTTTTGGCGGCCGGAAACCGGTTACCTGAGCTAAACTTTTGACCGGTGGAATGAAGGTTTAATTCGGAAGGGAGAAGGGAACGTGGGTTTTAGAACAGATTCTTTTCAAGAAAAATGGGTCTCCTCCATCCTGGACAGGATTCCCATGGCCGTGACCATCTTCGACTTGCGGGGAATTATGCTCTATTACAACGAATTCGCCCCCAGCCTCATCAACCGCAAGCCCGAGCTCCTCGGAAAGGATATCCGCCTCTGCCATCAGAAACCCGAAAGCAATGCCCGCATCGATTGGATGATCGAGGAATTTCGGAGGGGCAGACGGGACCCGATCTCTTACGAGGCCAAACCTTATGGGAAAACTCTCTTGGTTACCGTATCCCCCTTGGAAGCCGATGGACGCCTCCTCGGCTGCATTCACACGGCGATTCCCAAGCCTTGAACCGCAACCGACGATTTGAGATTTGTGCCCGTTCCGCCTCTTTCTTTGCCGTTCGATCCCGTCCCACGAGACGATACCTTCGCAATCACTCTTCCCAAGGATGAGTCCGATCCTTGCATTCTCCAAATTGATCTGGTAGCTTCAAAAAACAAAAAAGCGATCGGCTCTCAGCGGTCGACTTTCAGCCCTTAGGGCGATATTCGCTGATAGCTGATCGCTAATCGCTGAAGGCGGTTATTGGAAACCTTTTCAACCATGCTTGCTAAACCAGACCTCGTCCTCCTTCACGCTCCTTCGGTCTACGACTTTCGGAAGCTGCCGATTCTCTTCGGGCCCATCAGCGACCTGGTTCCTTCGACCCCCATTTTTGAAATGTACCCCGTGGGTTTTTCCTCCATCGCCGAACACCTGGAGAGGAACGGGATCCGGGTGCGGATCATAAACCTGGCCTACCGGATGCTGCAGGAAAAAGAATTTGATCCGGAGAGATGGATTGCCAAACTTCGGCCCCAAATGTTTGGCATCGATCTACACTGGCTTCCCCATGCCCACGGTTCGCTCGAAGTGGCGGGCCTTTGCAAGAAACGCCATCCTGACATTCCAGTCGTATTCGGTGGATATTCGGCTTCTTATTTTCATGAAGAACTGATCCGGTATCCTCAGGTCGATTTCGTGATCCGGGGCGATTCAGCGGAAGAACCCCTTCGACAGCTGATGGTCGCGCTAAGAGAGGAAAAGCCTCTGGAGAGCATCCCCAACCTGACCTGGAAAGATGAAAAAAAGGAAATCCATATCAATCCTCTCAACCATGTCCTTTCCGATTTGAATGAATACTCCAACAACTATCCTAATTTATTCCGCTCCGTGGTCAGGTACCTGGACCTGAAATCCCTGATCCCCATCCATGACTGGTGGGAATATCCCATTACCGCCGTCATGACCGTCCGGGGGTGCACCCACAACTGCGTTTTCTGCGGAGGGTCTCACTTCGGATTGAGCCATTTTTACCGCCGGGACATCTGCGCCTTTCGCAGCCCGGAAAGAGTGGCCGACGACATCCTGGCTATCTCCAGGTATACGAACGCCCCCATATTTGTGGTCGGGGACCTGAGGCAGGGTGGGGAGGAATATGCCCAGCGGCTTCTCTCCCGGATCAAGCCGGTGCGGCCGAAAAATCAAGTCGTCCTGGAATTATTCACTCCCGCACCGGAATCCTATTTTCAGATGGTTGCGGAGGCTTTTCCCAACTTCAATTTTGAAACCTCCCCCGAATCCCATGAGGAGAAGGTTCGGAAAGCAACCGGAAAATATTATTCCAATGAGGCCATGGAAAAGACGATTCGTTACGCCCTGGATCAAGGCTGTTCGAAGTTCGATGTCTTTTTCATGATCGGCCTTCCCGAGCAGACTCCGGCGTCAGTCCTGGGGACCCTAGACTACTGCGAGCACCTGCTGAAAACCTTCGACCGGCGCCTTAACCCTTTCATCTCTCCCTTGGCCCCATTTCTCGATCCCGGATGCATCGCCTTTGAAAAGGCCGACGAGGTGGGATATCGGGTCTTCTGCAAAACCCTGGAGGACTACCGGAAGGCCCTCCTGGCACCCAGTTGGAAATATACCCTCAGCTACGAGACGAAATGGATGACCCGGGAGGACATTGTCCGGAGTTCTTACGAGTCCGGGCTCCGCCTGAACCGGCTGAAGGAGAAATACGGCCTTCTGGACGCGGCTACAGTCGACCGGACAGAGAAGCGCATCCTCCTGGCGAGGGAGATGATCGGCAAGGTGGACGAGATCATTCTACTCCCGGAACCCGAGCGAAGCCGGAAGCTTCTGGCCCTGAAGGAGACTTTCGATCGGGCGAGCGTGTCCACGGTTTGCGACAAGGATGAGATCAAATGGCCGGTTTTCCGGTGGCGGTTGAATTTTCCTAACATCCTCCGGGCGATCTTTCAACGACCCCCCAGGCTGAGAGGAGCGTAGGGGCGGGTTTTAAACCCGCCCCTACAGCCGGTGGTAAGGTAATCTCATTCATGGGGGAAATCCATGAATTGCCCCTGCCACGCCAAAAATGACCCAAGACAAGAATGATCAATCCACGGAAGACCCAGAACCCCTGGAACTGCCCATCGATGGGGTCCTGGACCTGCATACCTTTCAGCCCAGGGAGGTCGAGGACCTCCTGCAGGATTACATCGTTGCCTGCCGGGAAAAAGGGATCCTAGAGGTTCGGGTGATTCATGGAAAAGGGACGGGGGCCTTACGCCGAACGGTGCATTCCATCCTGAGCCGCTTGCCGGAGGTGATTTCCTTCCATTTGGCCGGAGCAGAGGCTGGGAGCTGGGGCGCCACCCTGGTAAGGCTCAGGCCTCTGGAATAAACTTGGTTGCACCCAGAGAACGGGCCTGTCCACCGCCTCAACTCTTTCCACCCATTCTTTCCACTCACTATATCTGGGGAAAAAATAGGCGAACAAAACAAGAGAAAGCACCATGAGGGGATAGAAGTCCAGGGGATTGCGGGTCAGGAAAAAGAGGCTTAACGCCGTGACGGCCACCGTTTCACAGAGCAGATTCGTCGCCAGGGAACAGATCAAGAGCCGTTTAGGGGAGTTTTTGAATGATTTTCCCGCCCCGCCACAGAGGATTTGACTGCGCACAAACCAGATTAGAAAAAGGGTCATGACGGTAAAACTCAGCAGAAATACCTTGATCGGAAAAATTTCTGGAGAAGAGGAATCCTTTTTCAAAAAAGGGACGTCGGATTTGATACTTTCAACCATCAACAGGTATGCGAAAATGGTGAATGCCATGGCAGTCCACAGAAGTACGGCCTGGCGATAACTTTTTTTTAAACCTCCCACGCGATTCCCTCCTCTCTGTCTTCAAAGCTGATCATCCTTTTTTATCGACCGCTCGAGGAGGTAACTTAAAGAAGCCTTGGGGGGTTCAGTCCGGGATCTTCGAGGATGATTTTTCTCCTTGACTTTCCGCCCCAATTTTTGTTAAAGATATTCGGGCCTTTCGTCCCCGCCCCAAAATGTCTGGCCGGGAACGGGTTTGAATAGACGGCATCCTTTGGTTGAATGAAACCTGAATTGCAAATGACAGGTCACCCCAGTTCGGCAAGAGCTGTTGTGGTGCCGTTTCAAAGACCAATTGAAAGGGAGGAAAAGATGGGAAAACGGTTTTTTCTCTTGGCTGTGTCAGGATTATTGTTCCTGTGGGCCCTTCCGCAGATGGCCGCAGCCCAGGACGAGGTGGTGATCGGAATTCCTCTGGCCATTACCGGCGCTCAGGCGAAATTTGGTGAACAGCATAAGAATGGGTATACGATGGCCCTCGAGGAAATTTTGGCCCAAGGTGGGATCCGCACGGGTGCGCTTAAGGGGAAAAAATTGACTTTCCATTATGAAGATGATGAGGGGAAACCGGAAAAGGCCAAAGCCGTGACCGAGAAGCTGATCACCCGTGATAAGCTACCAATAATCATGGGCGGTTATGCCAGTTCAGAGGGATACGCCATAGCCGGAACCACGGCGCAATACGGTACCCCCTTCCTATCTCCCAGCGGAGCAGCGGATGATATTACCCAGAAGGGGTGG
>DASPRR010000400.1:0-4220 GCA_035624375.1 Thermodesulfobacteriota bacterium
CCTGCGGAACATGGGGAGGAGTTTCATGGAAGGATAAGCACCCGCCGAGCCTGATGATCCAAATTTCTCCACCCTGAACCCCGACAAGCACGAAAAACTGGGGGTGAGAAAGGATTTCATGTGGTTTTTTCAGGGGATATGAGTCAATTTCGAACCACCTGGTGATTCAGGAGGCGTGAAATCCAGTTTCATCCACCCGGCCTTGATTAGGCCGTACCTGCTAAGTTCATTTTAGTAAAAGACCCCACTGGCTGGAAAGCGCATCTAATTATTAAAAAGGCCTTTCATCGCCTGGCAAATTTAATAAAAGAGCTTATATTTTCTCTATAGGCAAATGCTCCGGTGATGAAAGAGGAAAATCGAGGGTATGCGAGGGCATTTTTTAAAGCCAAACGAAAAATCGCCGATATGTCTTTGTTTGGGCCCTCTTAAAATTTAACTCTTTAATTCCTTTTCCTTTTTTGGAAGGTCAGCTAAATGGAAAAGTTTAGCCAATTGATAAAAATGGGTAAAGAAAAGGGTTTTTTGACCTACGCAGAGCTGAATGAATTCCTTCCCCCTGGGGTCGTCTCTGCGGACCAGATTGACGAAATCATTACGAAAATTGAGAAGATGAACATTGAATTGGTGGATGTGCCTCCAAAGACGGAAAAGCACGTTGCTGCCGACGAGGAAACGTCACTTTCCCTTGAGGAGGAGGAACCCGATGTTGACATGGAGGATAGAAAACCTCAGGACCCGGTATCCTTGTATCTTCGAGAAATCGGCGCCGTGCCTCTTTTAACCCGGGAAAAAGAAGTCGAAATTGCTAAAAAAATAGAGGAAGGGGAAAGGGAATTGATCGACGCCGTATCGTCCATTCCCCTTTACTTGGAAGATATGGACCATTTACAGGAGAAATTGAAATCCTTGGAAAAGTCTTCGGAAAAGTCGAGCCCGGGAACGGAGGAGGAATCCCTATTCGAAGAAGAATTGGACGTGAAAGCCATTCTGGCAAAAGTTTCTGACATTAAGAAGTTGGGAAAGCAAGCCCGGAGGACCCGAGAACGCCTGGGGAGGAAGAGGACCCCCGAAGAAGATCGTCGGAACCTGGAATTCGAGCTCCGGGAAATGCAGGATAAGATTATCCTGTCGTTAAAAGAAGTCAACCGGAAGACTCAATTTTTGGACGCGATCATCGGAAAATTAAAAGGTCTGGGAGAGAGGGCGGGAAGGGTGGAGGATGAAATCCTGGATATTCAGGACCAGGCCCGGCTTCCCATCGACCACCTCCGCAGGCTTTTTCGGTTGAAGAAGAAAAATCGGCGGGAATTTAGGAAGAGGCTTGCCGAACTTAAGCTCAAGGGAGAGGCGCTTGAGCAATATGATCAAGCTCTCAAGAAAGCTCAGGCCAAGTTAGCCAAGATCGAAAAGGAAGCCCATCTGCCGATTGGGGAGCTCAAACGCCTGCTCCAGACGATCTACCGGGCTGAGATCAAGGCCGAAATGGGACGCAACGAGATGATCAAGGCCAATTTGCGTTTGGTGGTCTCCATCGCCAAAAAATACATCAATCGTGGGCTTCACCTTCTGGACCTGATCCAGGAGGGAAATATCGGGCTGATCAAAGCGGTCGAAAAATTCGACTACCGGCGGGGGCATAAGTTCAGCACCTACGCTACCTGGTGGGTCCGCCAGGCCATCACCCGATCCATTGCCGATCAGTCCCGAACCATCCGAATTCCGGTACATATGAACGAAACTATCAATAAGCTTCTCAAAGTCTCTCACAACCTGCTTCAGAAGATCGGGCGAGAACCCACTGCAGAGGAAATCGCCAAGCGAATGGACCTGCCCGTGGACAAGGTCCGCAACATCCTGAGGATTGTCCGCGAGCCCATCTCTCTGGATACTCCGATCGGGGAAGAGCAGGAGGATTTTCTCGGGGATTTCATCGAAGATCAGAAGACCGTTTCGGCCATGGAAGCCATGACCAACATGGACCTCAGCAAACGGGCCCGGGCGGTTTTGTCTACGCTGACCCCTCGAGAAGAAAAAGTGCTGAGGATGCGTTTGGGCATTGACGAAGAAGGAGAACATACCCTGGAAGAGGTGGGAGAAACCTTCTCCGTAACCCGGGAGCGAATCCGCCAGATTGAGACCAAAGCCCTCCGCAAGCTGCGTCATCCTTCCCGGTCAAGAACCCTGCGGGCCTTTGTCGAAGGGTGAAGGTCCAATCATCGTCCCCCTCGATCCCCGATTCTCTTCCCATGGGGATTCAGAGAGCCGCTCTACAGATTTCAAGGATATCCTTTGCGGTTGGGACGCGCGGGCAAAGGGGGAGGAGGACGCTGGCGCCGATCGTCTCAGATAGCTTCGGCAAATCGGCCTCCTTGACTCCGTAAACCGACAAGCCTGGGGGCATCCCCGTATCCCGGGACAATTGTTCCACCGCCTCGATGGCCTTTTCTGCTGCCTGGCGTTCGGAGAGATGTTCCGTCTTTTCCCCCAGCGCCCTTGAGATTTCCGCGAATTTGGGGACGGCTCCCGGCAGCAAAAACCTCATGGCATGGGGCAGAACAATGGCATTGGCCGCCCCGTGGGGCAGGTTGTAAAACCCACCCAGGGGTCCGGTGATGGCGTGCACCAGATTGACCCAAGTCGTATGAAGACCCATTCCGGCCAGCAAGCTGCCCATCATCATTCCATCCCGTGCTTCATAATTGCTTCCATCATGGGTCGCTCTCCGAAGATGGCGCCCGATCAACTCGATGCCCTTGAGGGTGAGCGCCTCGGTGGGGGTCCAGGCGTTGAGGCAAAAATAGGATTCGATGGCGTGGGCCAGGGCGTCAAGACCCGATTCCCGGGTTGGGGCCGGGGGCAGAGTCAGGGTAAGCATCGGGTCGAGAATCGCTACGGAGGGAGCGACCTGGGGGCTCCGGAGTCCCATTTTGGTCTTCTTCTCCGGTTCACTCAAAACCGCTACATCCGTAATCTCCGCCGAGGTTCCTGAGGTAGTAGGCAGGCAGATCACCGAAGCACCCCGGTTCTTCACTTTGCCGATTCCTAAATACTCAGCGGCAGAACCGGGATTGGTGGCCAGAATGCCCACACTCTTTCCCACATCCATGGGGCTGCCCCCGCCCACCGCAACGACTCCGTCACATTTTTGGTCCGTGAACAGCTTCTTGGCCGCATCCGCCGTCTGCACCGTTGGGTTATATTCCACCCGATCGAACAAAACCGTTTGAATTCCGCTGCCGGTCAGCAGCTGCTGAACCCGACCTGCAACTCCTGATTTGACCACTCCGGCATCGGTAATCAATTGAACTTTTTTCAGTCCTAGCCGATTCGCGACTTCTCCGATCCGGACTGCGCTGTCCCTTCCATAGATAATCTGAGTGGTGATCTGGAATTCATACCTGCCGGCCATTGTTAACTCCTTTCCACGCGGAAATTTTTTGATCCTTTCCTGGGAGGATTCCTCTGGTTGAGGATCAAAACGGCGACCATCAGAATGGCTCTGGCTGCCGGGCCACCCAGGATTCATTCTCGATTTTTTTCTTCTACTTATATGAGAGAGGGAAAGCTGTCAAGCTAAAATAATGTCCCCGCCAATAAATTTGCCTTGACAGGGCGGGGGCGAAAATATAGTATAAAAACATAAGTTGCACAGAGTTTAGGTTTGGAACCAAAACAGGCCGCAGGGCTCTCGAAGCTTATGCGGCTTTTTTTATCCTGCCCCGGCTCCGCTGACCTATGAATGCCCAAAGAAAAGGAGGTGAAAAGCAATGCCCAGAGGCCGAGTGAAATGGTTCAATGAGCAGAAGGGATTTGGGTTTATCTCCCAAGATGGTGGCGACGATTTATTCGTGCACTTCTCATCCATTAAACAAGAAGGTTTCAAGGTTCTTCATGAAGGGGACGAGGTCGAATTCGACATCGCCCAGGGAAAGAAGGGCCTTCAGGCCGTGGATGTGGTAAAGCGCTAAGATTTCGACGGGCCGAACTTCAGCCCCCGGGGTTTATTCCCCCGGGGGATCCTCCATCCCAGGATTTTTGTTGCCCGGCCCATTCCAGCCCATGGGGGGAAACATGAACACTAAGATCTATGTGGGAAACATCGCCTTTCAGACCACCGAAGCCGATCTGAAAACCCATTTCTCCCAAGCCGGAGATGTGGTCTCCGTCAAGATCCCGAAAGACCATCAGAGCGGCCATTCCCGGGGGTTCGCCTTTGT
>DASPRR010000364.1:0-5661 GCA_035624375.1 Thermodesulfobacteriota bacterium
CTGGATTCCGTTGTTTTTCTCGGATTTTCGAATACTGTCGACCCCATTTTATTAGGCATCCATATAGCCTATTCTTTAAATCATCATTTTGGAAGAAATATATTTGTTTTGAAAGAGATCTAGCAAGAAATATTCCATCCCCCCAGAGAGCAATAATAGAGAAATCATTCATAAATTCAATGCATTAAAGCGAAGGCCCATAGCAAGTTAAGCACCTCCCTCGGAATTCTGTCTTGTGAAAGAGGACAAATTACACTGTGACAGGATCTTATCCCATCATGGAGAATAAAATAAGGGCGAGTTTTAAATGAAATAGATTCCGAAAGCATTGGAGGCAATATTAAAGAGATCCCGAAGGGTACCCGCCGACAATCGAACCCGGAACTAATTCTGGAGAATCCTGGATAATCGGCATATAATTGAACCAGGGAAACGTTAAATGAGAAAAAATGGAGGAAGAAACGGGATGGAAAAGCCAAAGAAGCTGGAGGTTTTTTCGGATTACATATGACCCTGGTGCTATTTCATTACCGGGCGTATTGAAAAACTGAAGAAGAATTTTGATATCGAAGTCCAGTGGAGGGCTTTCCCTCTTCACCCGGAGACTCCGGAGGAAGGACGGGCCCTGGAAGAGCTGTTTGCCGGGCGGAACATGGATATTCCCGCCATGCTGGCGCGCCTGAAAAGTGTCGCCGAGGCGGAGGGCCTTCCCTGGGGAACGCGGAAGATGACCTTTAACAGCCGGCTGGCCCAAGAGATGGGCAAGTGGGCGGAAGAGAAAGGCAAAGGGGATGAGTTCCACAATGCCGTCTTCCGGGCCTATTTTGTTAACGGGAAGAATATCGCCAAAAAAGAAGTGCTTTTGGAACTGGGCAAAAAGATGGGACTGCCGGTGAAAGAAGCGGAAGAGGTCCTGGAATCAAGACCCTTCAAGGCAGCGGTGGACGAGGATTGGAAGCTTTCCATCCGGAGAGGAGTGACCGCCGTTCCGACCTTTGTCGTTGATCATCAGGTGGTAGTCGGGGCTCAACCCTATGAAGTTTTAGAGCAGTTCCTGAAAAACAACGGGGTCAGAAAGAAGGGCGCCTCGCGAAAAGCATGACTCGTGGAGGGTAGCGACTCTGGCGCGACGCTCCTTGCCCACCCCCAGTTCATAAAAAAGAGTCCTTCGAAAATAAGATCTCTGAAAAGGAGGGGGAATCTCATGGGGTTCAGAGCGGAGAAATTTGGATCATCATCCTGAGGCGGTGGTTCTTCCATTGGATCGGGCCTGTCCTGGGGGGATTGAAACGCAAAATGCTTTGGCTCTCTTTTCTGCTTGGAGGTATCCCCTCTCAGGCCTCTCCCCGCGGAAGATGGGGAGGAGTTTCATGGAGGGATAAGCACCCGCCGAGCCTGATGATCCAAATTCCTCCACCCTGAACCCCAACCAGCACGAAAAACTGGGGTGGGCAAGCGCGACGCTCCTATTGACGAAGTCAAGACCCGGGTAGTATATTAGGCTATCAACCGACGGGTAGCTAGGGTTCCGCGGATTGATATCCGGCCCGGACCGAGCGCTACACAAAGCCCGCAGCGGCATGCACCTTGGGGAATAAAAGGCCAGAGGGGATAGGTTGAGACGGATTCTTGTGTCTCTTCGCTATCCTTTTTGGTTTTCGGAGGTGTCATGACCGCTTTTGCTCTGGCGCTGGTTCTCTCCGCCGCCTTCATCCACGCCGGCTGGAACTTTCTGGCCAAGCGCGCCGGCGAAGGCGGGGCCGCTTTCGTCTGGCTCTTTGCTGTGCTTTCCTCCATTTTTTATGCCCCCCTTGCGGTCTTCATCTACTTCTGGCAAAAGCCTCACATAGGTCCCTTGCAGCTTGGATTCATGGTGGGCAGCGCCCTGATCCATGTGGCCTACTTTCTCATTCTCCAGCGAGGCTACCGGGTAGGGGATTTGTCCCTGGTCTATCCTCTGGCCCGGGGAACCGGTCCCACGCTCTCCACCTTTTCCGCGATTCTCGTGCTGGGAGAGAGGCCGACTCCTCTGGCCATTGCCGGTGCATTGCTGGTGGCGGCCGGGGTCTTTTTTCTTGCCGGCATGGCTGCAAATTCCAAGGGGAGAAGGAAATGGGGGGTGGGTTATGGGCTCCTCACCGGGGCGATCATCGCCGCCTACACCCTCTGGGATAAATATGCGGTCAGCACCCTGCTCATTCCGCCTTTGCTTCAGGACTACTGCACCACCCTGGCCCGGGTCATCATGCTGGGCCCGGTCGCCCTTCGGAAGTGGGGAGACGTGCAGAGGGAATGGAGGATTCATCGGAAGGAGGCTCTCGGCGTGGCTCTATTGTGCCCGCTTTCCTATATCATGGTTTTGACGGCGCTCATTACCGCACCGGTCAGCTACATTGCGCCTGCGCGGGAGGTCAGCATTTTGATCGGGGCGATCATGGGGTCTCGGCTGCTGGCCGAAGGAGATGCCCGCCGGAGGCTCCCGGCGGCAGCGGCAATCGTGGCGGGGGTGATTGCCCTGGCGGTAGGGTGAAACGATTGCGGATTTCGGATTGCAGATTGCGGAATGAAAGACAAAAAGAAATGGGGAATGCGGATTGCGAATTTCGGAATGAAAGATAAAGGGAAGGAAATGCGAGATTCGGAATGGGGGTTGTGGAGAGAGGAATGAAAGGAGATTTTCAGCAGCTAATACAAACGAAGTAAATGTAGTAGAGTCATTGCGAGCCCGAAGGGCGCGGCAATCTCGTTTTTGTTTGAGATTGCTTCGTCGCTCCGCTCCTCGCAATGACACGTTATTTATTTCCTTGTGTTAATATTCTTCAAAAAATTCTTCCAGCTTTTTCCGGTCGCTGGCGGATAGGTCGATGAATTTTACTCCAGACCGGAAGTTTCCGTCCTTGCCCGCATCATGAACCCAAACAACCTGAGAATTGACCTTGATGGCTTCCACGGCTTTGCCCAAGGAAACAAAAATGGACAGATTGATCCTTTGGCCGATACTCAACCTCTCCCGAAGGTTTAGCATAACCCCGTCGCGACTGAGGTCGGAGGTGTGGCCGAGGCGAAGGGATTTCGGACTATTCCCCCGGTATTCAACGGGGAGAAATAAAAGGACCCTGGGATGTTGTCTCCCGTCCACCTTACCCAAGTCCTTTAATTTTCTGTCCGAGTCAGCATTTCTGCGCATAATGTTTCCTCGCCTCTTCCTTTTCGGGAGCCGGTGATTGAAAATCCACAGCGCGCCAATCGAGAGAGCAAACTCAATGCCCAAAATCCAGCAATGATTTCATTCATGATATTGGGGAGATCCTTTCCATATTAGCGCGCAGCGGGACTGTAATGACAAATTATAGGCATGCGAAGGCGTTATTATAAAGCAAGTCTTTTCAGCCCTGCAAGTCTTAATATTCTTGGGTCGGCGAGCCTCCAGGGGGTGCGTTCCAACCTTGGCGGGACAGAATGAGGCGCGAATCTTTCATTGGTTCGGGTCAGCAAATTCTTTGGTTGTCGGGACCTGAGCCAGGATTCGGTTTTCCAAAAGGGGGTCGGGGACAGGTGCATTGCGGAACCCAAGCATCGCTCCGGAATCCGGATTTTTCCCGCCGATTCCGTCCCGCCAAGCTTGGAAGGCACCCCCTGCGCTGAGAATATTTCTGGTTCCGTTCCACCCACTCGTTTGGGAGAAGGCCCAATATTCTGGGCCTCATTTCATTACCCCTTCCAAAATGCTTTTCTCTCCTCCTGGCGGGGTGTAAACCCAGAACATGCGGAGAGGAATCCGGCCGGTGTTGGTAATTTGATGGGGGATGTGGGGTTTCAGGAAGATCACTGTCTCGGGCTCCACCGCCTGGCGTTCGTCTCCCACCCGAACTTCGCCCTGGCCGGAGACAATGATCCAGGTTTCACATTCTTTTTCATGGGCGTGAAAGCTGCTAGATTCTCCGGGAGGAAGGATGGTCATCCCGACAGCTAGGCCCTCCACGTCGGCCTGCACGCTGGGCGAGATCAAAACCTTCAGTTCCCGCCGGTGGGGAGCAGGGGTCAAGAAACCTTTGCTTTCGCTGGACCTGGCGATGATCATGTTTCCCTCCTCGTGGATTTGAGGAAATGAATCCTCCGACCGACTATTTCCAGCGCCTCCCGAAGGGCAAAATTAACGGGATATTTTTCCTGCCCAAAATGAGGATGGAGAAAAGCGACTCTGCGGGAAAAGTCGGGCATGAGGGGAACGGGAAGGCCCTCCCGGATTCTTTCGTTCATCCGGTCGAGGATTCCCCTATCCATCTTTTTCAAGGGCTTGCAGATCACAACACGGGGGTGGCCGCTCTTGTCCACGGTGGCGGAGAACCCGAAGAGGCGGCAGACGAGGGGCCGGAAGCGGTAGTAGCTGCACCCCCCTCCGAACTCATCCGAGGGATCGGCATTCAGAAGAAGGCACGGGGCCTCCGGATGAATCCCTTCCAGTTTCTCCAAAAGCTCTTCCGCCCGGCCCTCTTCCCAGAAGTGAAGGCTCAACGGGAGCATCTCCAAAATGGAGGCTTCGACGAATTTAGCCGTCGTGCAGCAAAGGGCACACTTCCTGAGGCATTCGATTCCTGCACTCCTCTTAAACTCGGCGATCTGTCGGTCCAAGTCTGCGTAGACCTCGGCGAGCTGATCAAGCCCGGGATAATGAATTTCCAGGCACCCGATAGAGGATGGGCTGACTAATTTTTGCATTTACTTTCTGCTCTTTACCCGTGCGGTTCTCTGCAAGGGTCAGGGGTGATAGCCACCCGCAGGCATTTGATGCTGGTTAAAGAAAAGGGCGTTGCTTTTTGCTGGTTACTTGATGCTGGAGAAAAAAGACGTTGCTGGGTAAAGGCAAAACCTTAAAGCCAGCAACCAGTAACTAGGAACCAGCAACCAGCCTCTTGGCCACTTCCACGGCCTCCCCGGCATCGGCCGCGTATCCGTCAGCGCCGATCTGGCGGGCGAAGGTGGGGCTGACCGGGGCGCCCCCCACCATGACCCTCACTTTATCTCGAAGTCCGGTTTTGGCCAGCCCCTCGATGACCTTTTTCATTTGGGGCATGGTGGTGGTGAGAAGGGCGGACAACCCCAGAATGTGGGGTTTCTCCTCGGCGACCTTTCTCAGAAAATCATCGGCGGAGACGTTGATGCCCAAGTCGACGACGTCGAATCCTACTCCCCGCAGCATGATGATGACCATGTTTTTCCCGATGTCGTGGAGGTCCCCCTGGACTGTGCCGATAAGCGCTTTTCCCCGGGCTTGGCGGCCCGAGGAAGAGAGATGGGGTTCCAGCACGGAAAGGCCCTCGTTCATGGCCCTTGCCGCCAAGAGGACTTCGGGCACGAATAACCGGCCGCTCTTAAACTCCTGGCCGATGCTCTCCATGGCTGCCAGCAGGCCTCGGTTCAAAATTTCCTGGGGATTTACTTTCAGGGCGAGGAGTTCCAGGATGTGCCCCTTGATTTCTCCGTCCAGACCTTCATAGAGGTCCTGCCTGAGGACCTCGAACCGGGCGTCCTCTCCGGCCAATTTCTTCCCGGGCAGGGGCGCATCGGAGGAAGTCTCGGCGGCCATCGGGCGGAACTCCCCTGCCTCCAGGGGCAACCGCCCTTCCTTCTCCACCCGCTCGGCGATCCGGCGGAGACGGT
>DASPRR010000415.1:0-4067 GCA_035624375.1 Thermodesulfobacteriota bacterium
GAGGCGGGCCCATCGGGCGCCCAGTAAGGCGGAACGCGTGACGCCCCTACATCGGGATAGCCCTGTTCTTAGGGAAAGAACGGCTTGCCCGCCCGGTCCAAGAAATGGGGTGTGCCTCATGGTTTTTGCGCGCAACGCCCTCGCTTTCGGGCCGGGCAATGCCTGAAATTCAATCGATCATACGCCTACTTGCCAAAAAGTGAAGGTGGGCAAGGTTACTTGAGTTTGCCCTTCCGAAAGGAAGAAAAGCCGGTCCCAAATCCAGTTCTGCCTTGTCGCGGATTTTCAAGAGAATCATAGAAAATAAATATAGGTGACAAGTAGGAAGGTGGGGATCAGGATCCCGATGGAGTAGGCCATGTACCCGAAGAAGGTGGGCATCTTCACCTTGGCTTCCTCACAGATCGATTTCACCATAAAATTGGGAGCGTTCCCGATGTACGTATTCGCCCCCATGAAGACGGAGCCGGCAGAGATGGCCATGAGGATGTTTTCGGAGATGGGCCCGGTGTTAGCCTCGATTACCGAAAAGCCCCCGCCGGAAGCCAACAGGCCTTTGGTAACTCCCTGCCCCAGGGCGAAATAGGTGGCGTAGGTCGGGGCATTGTCCAGAAAGGAGCTCAATCCCCCGGACATCCAGAAGAACTGCCAGGCATATTTCACGCCCGTCTCCGCTCCATGGGCCTTGAGGAGGCAGATGGCCGGGGTCATGGTGATGAAGATGCCGATAAAGAGCACGGCCACCTCGATCATGGCGTAGAAGGTGAAGGCATTGTGTTCGCGGGGGCTTTTGAACTGGAGGTGTCCATGCTTGTGGGCCCGCTCCTTTTTCCTATGGTCCAGGACAAAAGAGATCAAGGCCAGAAGTATCATAACCGGCTGCCGCATCCATTTCAGGTTGATAGAATAAGGTCCCATCGGGTAATCACTCAAAAGGACAACCGAGCCCAGAACCCCCAGGATCAGGACCACATTGATCAAGCCATGGACCTTCAGCTTCTTTTGCTGTTGCCTGTCCCGCCGGAGGTCTGCTGCGCTTTCCCTGGAATAAGCCCGGGTGTCCCAGAAATAGAAGACGGCCAAAACGATGGCCACCGCTGTCAACCAGAGAGGCCATAAACGCAGGGTCCAGAAAAAGGGCACGCCGAATAGATAACCCAGGAACAGGGGGGGATCGCCGACCGGAAGGAGAGAGCCGCCGATATTGGCCACCAGGAAAATGAAGAAGATAAAGATGTGGCTCTTATATTTCCTTTCCCGGTTGGTGCTCAGCAGGGGACGGATCAGAACCATGGCCGCTCCGGTGGTGCCGATAAGGCTGGCCAGGATGGCTCCCAAACCCAGGAAGGTCGAATTGACGAGGGGCGTAGCCTTGAGGTCTCCCTCCAGGTGGATGCCGCCGGAGATGGTGAACAAGGCGACGAGGAGAATGATAAAGCCGTAGTAATCTTGCAGGACTTCGGCCAGAACTTCCATCCCTATGGGCCCTATCCAGACGAGGTAGGCCAGGATAGGCAGGGAGCAGAGCGTGCTGATGACTCCTTTATTCAGGTTGGATTCCCACCAGTGGCTGGTAAAAAGGGGAAGGAGAGCAATAGCCAGTAGGATGAAGACAAATGGAGCGACCGTCCAATAGGGGAGCAGCTTCCCCAGTTCTTCCTGTACATCGTGCCTGGCTTCCGAGGGTTGGCCCTCTTTGACGGGCTCCGTGGAGTGAGCGGAGGTGGTTTGCGTCTTGGGCTCGGCCGCGGAGGCGATGGAACCCATGGCCCCGCAGGGGGCGAGCAGGAAAAAGCAAAGGCATATTACGGTGATGAGGAGAAAAAAAGGTTTTCGTTCATTCATCGCCTGATTTCCTTTCTTGGCTGGGCATCAAGAATTTTCTATACCCTAAACAGGCCGGAGTTGACAAGATTTTTTTTCATGAAATAGCAAGTCCGCAATTGAAAATCCAAGGATAGAAGGGGCGAGTATATTCTTGTAAATTTTCTCCCGTTGGTTTAAGATAACCCGGATTTCCACATCAGCTCGCACCATCCCTGGTTGGTGAATCGGGTGGAAGGGCGTCAAGACGGAGGAAGAAGGCGAGATGGAAGCGAAGAGAATTCTGGAAGAGAAGAAAAACTGGGAAAAACGCTGTCTGAAAAAGGCACCGGAAAAAGTGCAGTCCACTTCGGGCATGGGTATTGACATCCTGTACACTCCCGGGGATGTGCCGGGTATGGATTATTCCAAAGACCTGGGTTTTCCGGGAGAATACCCCTTCACCCGGGGCATTCAGCCGACCATGTATCGCGGGCGGGTCTGGTCCATGCGCCAGTACTCGGGTTTTGCCACTGCGGAAGAATCCAACAAACGTTATAAATACCTCCTGGAGCAGGGACAGACGGGACTTTCGGTGGCCTTTGATCTTCCCACCCAGATCGGCTACGATTCCGACCATCCCCTTTCCGCAGGAGAGGTGGGCAAGGTGGGAGTGGCCATCGACTCCCTGGCGGACATGGAAGTCTTGTGCAACGGAATTCCCCTGGGCAAGGTCAGCACCTCCATGACCATCAATGCCACGGCCGCCCTTCTCATGGCCATGTACATCGCCGTGGGTGAGAAACAGGGGGTGAAACCGGGCGACCTGCGGGGGACCATCCAGAACGATGTCCTCAAGGAATACGTGGCCCGGGGAACCTATATCTTCCCGCCCCAGCCCTCCATGCGGCTGATCACCAACATTTTCGAATACTGCTCCCGGGAGGTTCCCCAGTGGAACACGATCAGCGTGGGAGCCTACCACATCCGCGAGGCCGGTTCGACCGCCGTCCAGGAGGTGGCTTTTGCCTTTGCCATCGCCATCGCGTATCTGGAAGCGGGGGTGAAGGCCGGGCTGGACATCGACGATTTCGCCCCCCGGGTCTCCTGGATCTTCAACACTCATATCAATTTCCTGGAAGAGGTAGCCAAATTCAGGGCCGCCCGCCGGCTGTGGGCCAAGATCATGAAGGAGCGCTTCAAAGCCAAAGACCCGCGCTCCTGGATGCTGCGCTTCCATACCCAGACCGGAGGATGCACATTGACCGCGCAGCAGCCCCTCAATAACCTCGTCCGGACCACTTTTCAGGCCATGGCCGCGGTCCTGGGCGGGTGCCAGTCCCTGGCGGTCTGCTCCTACGATGAGGCGCTGGCCCTGCCCACGGAAGAATCGGTGCGCCTTTCTCTGCGAACCCAGCAGATCATCGCCCATGAATCGGGATTGATCGACAGTGTAGACCCTCTGGGGGGGGCCTATTATCTGGAAGAATTGACCAACGGAATCGAAAAAGGAGCCTCCGAATACATCGCCAAGATCGACCAGATCGGCGGCGCGGTGAGCGCCATCGAGAAAGGATACATTCAGCAGGAGGTCCAGGAGAGTTCGTACCGGTACCAGCGGGAAATCGAAACGGGGAATCGGGTTTTGGTGGGGGTCAATAAATTCCAAGTCAAAGAACCCCCGGTCAAGGGGCTGCTGAAAGTGGACCCCCGAGTCCGCGAAGTGCAGGTCAAGCGAATCGCCGAGCTGAAGTCTTCTCGGGACTCGAGGAAAGTCCAGGCTTCGCTGGCCGAGTTGAAAAAAGTCGCCAGAGGGGATGGAAATCTGATGATCCCCATCCTGGAGTGCGTGCGAGCCTATAGCACTCTGGGAGAAATGTGCGATGTCCTGCGGGGCGTGTTCGGCGAGTACGAACCGATTGTTACGGTTTAAATAATTCATTGGACGCAGAAGAACGCAGATTTGCAGGATTTGATGAGGAAAAGAGGTTAGTTTATCTGCGTTCGTCTGCGAAGGTCTGCGTCCTATTAATTCTTTAATAAAGGGGGTTGGAGACATGGCGGAAAGGAAGATTCGGGTACTGGTGGCCAAGCCTGGGTTGGACGGCCATGACCGGGGGGCAAAGGTAATCGCCCGGGCGTTGCGCGACGCCGGGATGGAGGTGATTTACACGGGACTGCGCCAGACGCCGGAGAAGATCGCCTCGGCCGTCGTCCAAGAAGACGTGGACGCTCTCCTCATGAGCATCCTGTCTGGCGCCCAT
>DASPRR010000370.1:0-3204 GCA_035624375.1 Thermodesulfobacteriota bacterium
CATTTCGTGAGATTTGCAGGCATGGTCGCCCGCGACTCTCATGACCTCTTCTTTGGTTTCGGCACGGACCAGGAAATCGCAATCCACGCCGGCATCTCGGCAACTCAGTTGATGATAAATTTTGCCCGCCATGGTGATAACCCCCTTTCCTTATGGGCATATATGTACTCGTTTTATTCAGGGCTCGGAAAACCCTTTACTTTTTGGATGAGGAAAATTCTTTTTTGATTCCCCTCAGATTCAGCTTAAACGGAAACCGGCGGTCGCCGCCCGGCCCAGGGCCGTGCGCATTCAAGCTGGGCGGCCAGACGGAATAAAGTGGCCTCGTCGCCGAACCTCCCGATGAAGTGGGTCCCCACCGGCAGCCCCTCCCGGTTCCAGAAGAGGGGAACGGACATGGCTGGCTGGCCGGTGACGTTGCAGATGGGAGTGAAAGGGACAAACTTCTCCGCCCGCCGGTAACCGTGCAGGGGATTCTCCGCGGGAGAATCGAAAGTTCCCAGGGGTACCGGAGGCTCGGCCAAAGTGGGGGTGATCCATACGTCATACTTTAGAGAGAAACGGGCGAGGTCTCGGGCGATCCTTTGCAGCAGGGTGAGAGAAAGAAGATAACTGGATGCGGTCTGCCTTTTCCCCATTTCATAGAGAGCCCAGGTGAGCGGCTCGAACTCACCTGAAGAGGGTTTCTTCCTTCTGGCCATGGCCAGCCCATCGATGGTCCAGGCGCACCCGGCCGTCCAAAGGACCATGAAGGCCTGGTTGATCAAATCTCTGTTGGCCGGCAGGGAGGCTTCCTCCACCTTGTGTCCCAGGTCTGCGCAATGCTTAGCCGCATCATTTACCGCCTCTACGCAATCGGGATGGACGTCGATCCCTGCAACTCCTGAGGCCGTAAAGGCGATCCGGAGCTTTCCTGGGTTGGCCCCCACTTCCTGGAGGAACGGGCGAGCTGGGGGAGGAGCCCAGTAGGGGTCGCCGATATCCGGGCCGGAGGTTGCATCCAGGATTGCAGCGCTGTCCCGCACTGAGCGGGTCACCGCATGTTCCGCCACCAACCCTCCGAACATGTCTCCCAAATCCGGCCCCAAGGGATTCCGCGCGCGGGTCGGCTTCAGACCGAAGACCCCGCAGCAAGAGGCCGGAATTCGGATCGACCCGCCGCCGTCATTGGCATGAGCGGCAGGCACGATTCGGGCCGCCACAGCCGCTGCCGACCCTCCGCTAGACCCCCCTGTAGTCCGATCCAGGTTCCAGGGATTGCGGGTGCGGCCCAGAAGGCGGGATTCGGTGGTGGGCAGAATACCCAATTCAGGTGTGCTGGTCTTCCCGACGAAAATCAAGCCGGAGCGCTTCAGGCGAATCACCAGTTCACTGTCGTGATCGGGAATGAAATCCTGGAGGAAGGCTGTGCCCATGGTCATGCGGACCCCACCCAGCATGGCGCCGATATCCTTCAGGAGGTAGGGGACTCCGGTGAAAGGACCTTGAAGCAGGTCCCCTGCGGCCGCCTTCCGGGCCTGATCGAAGAGAGGCGTGATCACCGCATTGAGGGTTGGATTCAACCGCTCGATTCGTTCGATGGCGGCATCTACCAACTCAATTGGTTTCACCTCTTTTTTCCGGACCAGCTCGGCCAGCCCTATGGCATCGTAAGAAATGTATTGCTCGAACTTTCCCAAGGCCATCCCTCCTATTCTTGAAAATTTGATGTTCAGGTCTATGAATCAAAGGACCGGCGGATTATTCGGGCGGAAACTCCCGCATTGTTCCATTATTCAATTCCGCCTTCCGCACTGCGAATTCCGCATTTCAGCTGTCATCTCATTTTGTTCTTCATAAACCAATAAGTCCCATACGCGCTTGCCGCCGTTATCGCCAAGGACAGGATGGTGCCAAGAGCCAGGTTGAACAAGGGGTAAAAAAAACGAACCGCGCTGGCGTAAACGACCACGTTGATCATTCCGCTGACCAGCAGAGACTTGGCGATCCCCCGGGAGAACTCCGCACCCTTGGATTTGGCCATGATGATCAGGGTCGATATGTAAACGGTCGGGAATGGGGCGACGACGCCGCCCCAGATGGGCCCTCCCACTTTGCTTAAGTACACGGCGGCGGATACGACCAATCCGCTGAAAAGGGCCCGGGAGATGATCTGGAAGGGAGTGTAGCGGACGCTCAGTCTTCCCGTAGAAGGGAGGCGGAATCGGTTTTCGAGAAGGTGATAGGTTCCGATCAGAGAAAAAATAAATATCAGCAGAGAGATTGAGAAACTATCGATTCTCAGGAAAAGAACCGCCCACGCCAGGGCAAACCACAGGACCAGCGCCCCCGACATCCCCACCCAGGCTCCCTTCTTAGCCAGGATCACATAGATCACCAGAAAGATTCCGTTGAAACCCATGATAAGAGGAATCGTACTGGTTGCCTCGGAGGCCGTTTGGGGGGTCTGAGCATATCCGATAAAAAAGAGAGAAGTCGCCACCATGGTCGGCAGTCCCCCGATTAAGCCACCCATTTTGCTGCCCAGCCTTTCAGCGGCAACGGTGGCCAGAGTGACCATCAGGCCGCCTACCCCGAAGGCTAAAAGGAGTTTCAGAAAAAAGGGGTCCACTATTGCTCCTATCCTTCTTGGCCGGGTCCAGGGTAAAGCTGCAAAGGCTATGTGTACAATCTGACCTCCGGCAGAGCCGGAGGTGTAAAAAACAGTGAACCGCTCAAAGTCGATGAGACCCGACCGCGGGCGGATTGAAAAGAGGGCCACCTGAGGGTGGCCCTCGATTTCGTGCCAGGGCCGGGCGGGCGGCCAGGCGCCCGTTCCGCCCGCCGCATCCTGCGGAAGCCGATCGAAGCCCCCCGGAAGAGGGCAGCCCGGCCGATTCTTTTTGCCTAGAAGGTCCTCGCCCCCGGGCCCCAACCGAAGCATCCTGGAAATGTCAATCCCCCTCAGGCGGACCCCCGGCATAGCCGGGTAACAGCAATTGGGATTTGCTGCCGCGTCTGGCGAGATTGGAGTTTATTTTTTCCGGGCTGTCAAACTCCCGCAGAGGTCGGAGATCATCATCGCGTAATGCGCCGTATCGGCTGCGGATTTAAGGATCGACTCAGATTTATCGGCCTGATAAGCCCGGATCATGTGGCCGAGGTTGGCCGCCAGACAGGCGGCAAGGTAGTAAAAGTTAAAGGTCCTCCAGTCCCCCCGGTGGG
>DASPRR010000373.1:0-5873 GCA_035624375.1 Thermodesulfobacteriota bacterium
AATTTCTATCCCTCCGCGCTCGGCTTCGCGGGTGAGCCAGTCCAGAGCCCGACGGAAGGTCTGCTTGTGGGGGGGGATCGATGCCAGGCGCATCTGCCCGCCCAAAGATGGGCTTTTTTCCCAGAGGGTCACCCGGTGCCCCCGCTCCCTAGCCACCCGGGCGGCTTCCAGTCCGCCGGGCCCCCCGCCGACGACCAGGACTTTCTTCGCCTTTTCCGCCGGTTCCATCCGGTATTGGTATTCGTTTCCCAGAAGAGCATTCTGGAAACAGGTCAGGTCTTCCTGCTGAAAGAGTCTCCAGATACAGTAGTTACAGGCCACGCAAGGGCGGATTCGATCGGCATCCCCCTGGAGTGCCTTGCGGGGCCAGTGGGGGTCGCAGAGGAAAGCTCTGCCGGCCGCGATCAGATCGGCCGGGCCTTCCCTCAAAACTCGTTCTGCCACCTCCGGGTTTCCCAGACGGCCGACCGCGATTACCGGGGTCCGCACATGTGGCTTGATGGCTGCCGCCAGGGGGAGGTGAAAGCCCTCCGGAAAAGCCATGGGGGGAATCACCCGGGCTGCGCCGGGAAGGGATTCCGTCGTCCCTCCCGAGATGTGAAGAGCCGAGGCTCCCGCTCGCTCCGCCTCAATGGCCCAGTCCACAGCCTCCTCCAGAGGATAACCACCCTCGACGTATTCCTGGACGCTCAGGCGAAAAATGACCGGGAACGCCTTTCCCACTTCTTTCCTCACCCTCCGCAGGACCTCGAGAGCCAAACGGCCCCGGTTCTCTGCGCTTCCTCCGTAGGAGTCTTTCCTGTGGTTCAGCCGGGGGGAAAGAAATTGATGGATCAGGTAACCGTGAGCCCCATGGACCTCCACGGCGTCAAACCCGGCTCTTTTGGCCCGGAGCGCAGCGGCCGCGAAATCGGCGATGGTCGCCTCGATTTCATCCGGGCTCATCTCTTTGGGAACAGGACCTCCCGCCGTTCGGGCGATGGGCGAAGGGGCCTGGGCAGGAACACCGGTAATCCCGGGGTCGGCCAGCCTTCCGGCGTGATGCAGTTGCAGCGCCATGGCCCCACCTTGGCCGTGGACCACGTCGGTCAGGCGCTGGAGGCCGGGCAGAAAGGAATCGTCGTAGGCACAGATCCCACGGGTGCGATGACGTCCGGGGAGGCTCACGGGGCTGGTTTCGGTAATGATCAAACTGGCTCCCCCCAGAGCCCTGGCGGCATAGTAGGCGATGGCCCGATCGCTGACCGTCCCATCCGGATGGGAAAAATTATTTCCCATGGCCGCCATGAGGATACGGTTTTTCAGCCGAAGATTCCCGATCGTAAAAGGAGAGAAGAGCGTTTCAAAACTGGCCATGGATGCTTTAAGGCGATTCTCTGGGTATGAATTATGGGTCTTTGAATACATTCGTCTCCGTAACCATTTTCCTGTCCGCTAAAAGCATGGTTGCGGAGAACTATAAAACGCTGAAAGTTGGAAGACCCCAACCCTATCAAGCCGGAACCAAACAGAATATGGTAGGGGCCGCCCCCTGTGGCCGCCCGCAAAATGGGCAACCACGGGGGGTTGCCCCTACAGTTTGCTACCATTCAACGCCCATCCGGACCCTGCAAGTAGTGCAGGAGGCGATAGACATGGGGTGGACCGATCTTATTGGCACCCCCTTGGGTAAAAGGATAAGCTGAGAGCCTTTGCCCTGCCACCTCAGCCTGTTCGAGCAAAGAGGTTTCGATGACCACCACCCAGTTAACCATCTTGTCCGTCCCTCCCCGTAGGGCTTGCTCGGCCGTTTTCTGATCAGTTATCCCCGGGTCTCCCTCCCAGAGCTGACAGCGGAGGAACCCGGTGGCACCAGGGGACTTTAGTAAATCGGGGAATAGTGAATCAGATATCTTCCGCCGCAGGCCATCTTCTTGCCCAGCCGCGGCCTCGATTTCCATGGTCACCGCCGCACTGCCGATCCCTCTCCCCAGGTCGATGGTCTGGCGGCAGGCGGTCCGGTTCATGTTCCTGAAAGAAGCCATGCATCGACGGGTCCATTCCGTCGGATTATGGATTCGCTGGAGGTATGCGGGGCTCCTCAAAACTTCTACGGAGGTTGTCAGATAACAGGAAAAATATTTCGGCCCGCTCCCCGCCGCCTCGTACCGTCGGGCGGTGAGAAAGCCTGGAATCGCCAGCCGCTCCAGAAGGTGTTCTTGCCAATACCATTCGTGATAATCGGTTTCAATCTTTGGGTCCACATCATTCCAGATGGCCAGCACTCCCTTTGGTTCACCCTTCCCGCCCTTCATTTTCTGCTCCCTCCCCACCTCATTTTTTGATTTTTTCAAGAGCGATCTCCCTGAGCTTGAATTTCTGCACCTTCCCGCTGGCGGTCCGCGGGTAGTCTTCCATGGTGATGACCATGTCGGGGATCTTAAACCGGGCGGTTTTGTCCTTCATGAACTCGTAGATTTCTTCCCGGGTCACCACCTCCCCGGCATTTTTCGGTATGATACAGGCCACCGTCTTTTCTCCCAGCCGCTCATCTGGGTATCCTACTACCTGGCATTCTTTCACCTGGGGATAGGTGTAAAGGATTCCTTCGATTTCGGTGGGGTAGAGGTTCTCTCCTCCCCGGATGATCATGTCTTTGATCCGTCCGATCAGGCGGATGTTCCCTTCCTCATCCATGGTCCCCAGGTCTCCGCTGTGAAACCATCCAGCCCGGTCCACAACGGCAGCAGTGAGTTCGGGTTCTTTGTAATAGCCAAGAAAATTGGTCGGGCCTCGGTGGCATATCTCCCCCGGAACCCCGACGGGAACGATGCGGTTGTTGGGGTCTACGATCTTGACTTCGTTTCCCACCGCCAGGGGCGGTCCTGGGCTTTTGGCGATGAGTTCGATGGGCGAATCGGGGAGGCTGAGAACGTTACTTCCACATTCAGTGGTTCCGTCCCCCTGGAGGATGCCGCATTTGAATTTCTGGACAATCTGCAATGCCACCTCCGGCGGCATGGGTGCCCCGGTGAAAAGGGCAAAGCGCAGGGAGGAGATACCGGTCTTCTTGAATCGGGGATGGTTCATGAGGTCGATGAACATGGTGGGAACCCCGACGGCGATGGTGGCTTTACAGCGGTCGATTTCCCGCAGGGAGATCTCCGTGCTGTACCGTCCCAGGAGGATCAAGGTCCCCCCGGTGAGGAAGACGGTATGCTGAACGACGCAGTTCCCCGTGGTATGGAAGAGGGGGGTCATGTTCAACCACACATCCTTTTCCGTGGCCTTCATCCGCTCGGCGATTCCCACGGAGTGGAGCATCCGGGTGTTGTGCGTCTCCACCACGCCCTTGGGCCGGCCGGTCGTTCCCGAGGTATAGGCGATCTCCAGAAAATCGTCTGCTTCCACGGGGTGGTCCTGGAGATACTTTTCCAAAAAACCGGCGCCGAATTTCTTTCCCCAGTCCTGGGAAAGCAAAGCCTGGAAGCTGTGCATCCCTTTCGCGGGTTTTCCTTGGACGATGATGTGCTGGAGAGAGGGAATCTGGGTGCGGACCTCTTCCAGAAGGTCGACAAAGCGAAAATCCCGCCATTCTTCGGGGATGACCAGGGCTTTGGCCTCCAGATGGTTCAGTACGGTGAGCACCTCCATCTTCCGGTAGATGGGGTTCATGGGGGAAACCGTGACCCCCAGCTGGGCGCAGGCGTAAAGGGCGATGGAGTATTCAGGCCAATCGGGGAGGAGCAGGCCCAGCTTATCCTCCCGGCGGAGGCCCAAGTCGATGAGCGCCTGGGAAAAAGAGTCGACAGCTCCCTGGAACTCCCGGTAGGTGTAGCTCTGGTCCTGGAAGAGGATGGCCGGACGGTCGGGATGCCGGGCCGCGGTCTCTTTCAGCATCTGCCCCAGCGTCTTTCCCTTGGTCCAGTTGATTCCCAGAACCTGGCAGTAGCTCTGCGTGAGTCTCCTCTTTTCCATTGGATTCTTCTACCCCTTCTTCCGTTTTTCCTCCTGGACCTTTTGGGCCATGATCTCCCGGAGGACGTTCTTCTTGATCTTTCCGCTGGGAGTCATGGGGAACTCGGACATGAGTTCCACCCGGTCGGGAATCTTAAAGTGGGCTACCTTGTCCTTAAAAAAGGCCTTTACCTCCTCCTGGGTGATCGGCCCGCCCGGCTTGGGGATGATACAGGCGCAGGTCTTCTCCCCCAGGCGTTCATCGGGGATGGCCACTACGCTCACCTGGGCCACCTTGGGATAGGTATAGAGGATGTCCTCGATCTCCGTGGGAGAGATGTTTTCGCCCCCCCGGACGATCATGTCTTTGATCCGGCCGACGATCCGCAGGTTTCCGTTTTCATCCATCGTGGCCAAGTCGCCGCTGTGGATCCAACCCCGGTCATCGATGGTCTGGGCAGTGCGCTCCGGGTCTTTGAAATATCCGATGCAGACGTTCTGCCCGCGGGCGCAGGCCTCTCCCTTTACCCCCAGGGGAACGATGCGCCGCTTTTCATCCACCACCTTGTGTTCCATTCCGGGTTGGGGCCTCCCCACGGTCTCGCATACCACCTCCACGGGGTCGTCCAAACGGGTAATGTTGCTCATGGCGGTCTCGGTCATGCCATAGGCGGAAGTCACATAGCACCCCATCTTCTGGATGATTTGCCGGGCCACTTCGATGGGAAGGGGGGCGCCGGCCAGAACCATGGCTCTCACCGAGGAAAAATCATACCGATCGAAGTCCGGCCTCTGGAGCATCATGATGGGCATGGTGGGGACGCCGACGGGAAGGGTCACCCGATTGCGGGTGATCTCTTTCATGGCCTCCTCGACGTTCCAGGTCTCCAGGAGAACCTGGCAGGAGCCTTTGATGACCGAGGCATAAAAAGCGTTGACCAGGGCCGTGGTGTGGGAAAGGGGAACCATGATCAACCAGACGTCGTCGGGATGGAGTTGAATGGAGGTGGCTGTCCCCAGGGCAGACCGGCAGCGGGTATTGTGGGTGTGCATGACCCCTTTAGGATTCCCGGTTGTCCCCGAGGTGAAGATGATCTCCAGCAGATCATCGGGCTCCACCGGGAAATCCTTCTGGTAAACTTCCCGATAGTAATGGGGGGGATAGCGCTTCTCCCATTCTTGGTTTAGGAGGTCTTCCAGGGGAATCTCTTCAGGATGACGCTTCTGCCCGGAGACGATCACGTGTTTGAGGGTGGGTATGGCTTCGCGTAGCTCCTGGAAGAGGTCGGAAAAGGAAAATCCCCAGAACTCAGAGACCGAAACCGCAGCTTTGGCTTCTGTTTGGCGAAGGATGTACTCGATCTCTTTTTTTCTCAACCGTTCGGAGATGGGGACGGCAATGGCTCCCAACCGGGCCGTGGCCAAGAGAGAGATGATAAACTCCGGCCGGTTGGGGAAAAGAATGGCGATCATGTCCCCGCGCCGGACCCCCAGATGAATAAAGGCTAAAGTCAACCTCTCCACAAGGAGATGGAGCTCTCCCCAGGTCAGGCGCCGGTCCCGAAAGATCAGGGCCACCCGGCCTGAATGACGAGCGGCGGTCTGCTCAAAATATTCCCCGAGGGGCACTCCCGGAGGAATCTCACCGGGAGAATAGTAATAACTCATCACGGGCTTTTCCATTCTCCCTCCTCAAAATAGTGTGAGTGTCAGTGTAAGTGTCAGTCAAACTTGCCACTACCACTCACACTCACACTCACACTGACACTGTATTTCTCAGCTCATGGTCAGGCCCCCGGATACACTCAGGGTCTGGCCGGTGATGAATCCGGCTTCGTCTGAGGCCAGAAAAGCCACGGCTCCGGAGATGTCTTCCGGTTTGGCCAGACGCCTGAAAGGAACTGCATTCTTCATGGCTTCGACGATCTTGGCTCCCG
>DASPRR010000436.1:0-3576 GCA_035624375.1 Thermodesulfobacteriota bacterium
CACGGCAAGGGGATTTTCGGCCAGGATGGTGAAATCCGCCAGCTTTCCCACCTCAATCGAGCCCTTTATATTTTCATCGAAGGTCTGCCAGGCGGCATCAATGGTGACGGCTCGAAGGGCCTCTTCGGGGGTCAGGCGAAATTCCGGCCCCAGGATTTCACCGTTGCGGGTGATTCGGTTGACCGCGGCAAAGACGCAGAACAGGGGGGATACGGGGGTCACCGGGCAATCGGAATGAAGGGTGAATTTGATTCCCCGTTTCAGCGCGGATTTGAGAGGGCTGATTCGCTTTGCCCGTTCCGGGCCCATGAAGATGGCTTTGTGCCGATCCCCCCAATAGTAGGTGTGGGAGGCGAAGAAAGAGGGGCTTACGCCCAGTTTGGCCATCCGGTCCAGCTGATCTTCCCGGGCCATCTGGCAGTGTTCGATCCTGTGGCGGGAATCGGGCCTGGGAGATTCTTTTTGGGCAAGTTGGTAGGCATCCAGGATGGCGTCGATGGCCGCGTCGCCGTTTCCATGGGCGGCGATCTGGCAACCTGCCTTGTGCGCTGCCAGGACCAGGCGGTTCAGTGTTTCAGGGGCCGTGACCGGATAGCCCCGGTAAGAGGAATTTCCTTTAAACGGAACATGATAAGGTTCGGCCAGCCATCCGGTGTATCCCTGGATGGACCCGTCGACAATAATCTTTGCCGGCCCGATTTTTAGAAGGCAGTCCCCAAATCCGGTGACAAAAGATGGGCTCTTCCCATCAGGCCCGAGCAAAAATCCCACCCCCATCATCATGGTCATACGAATTGGGACCAGGCCCTGCCTGGTTGCCCTCTGGTAGGCTATGATCTCGGCCGGATTCCCCACCCCGGGAAAGACGACCCCGGCATCGCTGCAGGATGCCACTCCGGTCCGCAGGTAATCTCTTGACGAACGGGCCATGGTCTCCAGCCTTAAATCCATGGTTAAAGGGGGGAGATGTCGAAATACCAAGGCCTGGGCGGGCATTTCTTCCAAAACTCCGTCGGGCTCTGAAGTCTTCGGGTCCTTCCGGATCACGCCGCCCGGAGGATCGACGGTGTCCTTGGTAACTCCGGCAAGAACCAGGGCTTTGGAGTTGGCCACGGTCAAATGGCCTGAAACATGGGTGATGTAGATGGGGTGATTGGTTGAGGCTTGATCCAAATCATGCCGGGTAGGATGCCTTTTTTCTTCCATGAGGGTATCGTCGTACCCTCGACCGCAAATCCATTCTCCCTTCGGGGTTTTGCCGGCTTTTTCCCGGAGGACTTCAATCAGGCTTTTCATGGTTGAAACAGGGCCCAGGGGCGGGCTCTGCAGGTTGACCAAGCGGAGGGCGTAGACGCCGTACATGGCAAAATGGTTGTGAGGCTCGTTAAAACCGGGAACCAGGGTCTTCCCCGCAAGGTCCACAACATGGGTCGCAGGCCCAGCCAACTTCTGGATGAAGGCCTTTTTACCCACGGCGACAATTTTATCCCCCATTGTAGCCACGGCTTCAGCCCGGGAGTTCTTTTCATCCATGGTCAGGATGGTCCCATTCACGTACATTACGTCGGGAAAAAGGCCCCCCCGGGGGGTCCTTGTTTTTGATTTCTTTTCCGCCATCCCTTTTCTCCAATCCGCTCCCGCTTAGGGAAGCAAAGGACTTTTTTATTTCAAAAAAATATTCCTTCCTGGTATAAATGGTTGATCTATGAATCGTGGGGAGAGTAGAATGATCCGGTTGTCGGACGCCTTATCCGAACCAAGTCTATTATCAGCGAGAAGAATGAGAGATGCAAAGGGAAAATCAAATCTCCTCTTTGATTCCTTCAGGGAGAAGATGAAAGTCCAAAGAAAGGAGCAAATATGAAAGCTGGAAAAATGAGTCGAAACCAACTCATTGCGGTCCCCCTGATGGTTTTCCTGTTCGTTTTCGCCTTCGCCCCCGGGCAGGCCCTGGCCCAGGCGGATAAAACCCCCCGCGGGGGGACTCTGAAGATGATCTATCAGGAGCCGACCCACTTAAACATGGCAATCGTTTCCGGCACTCCCACCGGGGTCCCCGCCCTGCAGATTTTCGCCGGCCTGGTTCAGTTTGATGAGAATTTTAAACCCCAACCCTACCTGGCGAAAAAATGGGAAGTATCGGCCGACGGGAAAAACTATACCTTTTACCTCGAGGAAGGGGCCACGTTCCACGATGGGAAGCCGATTACCTCCGAAGATGTGGCCTTTTCCCTGGAAACCGTGAAAGCCAACCATCCTTTCGGCGTAGCCATGTTCCGGGCCGTGGACCGGATCGACATTACCGACCCCCACAAGGTCATCTTTCGACTGAATCACCCCTATCCGGCTTTCATGGCCGCGACTCATCCCCTTCTCCTTCCGGTCATTCCTAAGCATATTTACGGGCCGGGAGAAATCCGCAAGAATCCGGCCAACCAGAAGCCGGTTGGTTCAGGACCTTTCAAGTTCGTCGAGTGGAAAAGAGGACAGCACATCATCCTGGAGCGCAATGAGAACTTCTTCCGCAAAGGCAAGCCCTACCTGGACCGTATCATTCTTGAATTTATTACCGACTCCAACGCCCGGACCGTGGCCATGGAGACCGGTGCCACACACATCATTCCCTTCTCCTATCTTTCCGGGGATGACGCCCTGAGGCTCGCCAAGCTTCCCCAGTTTGCCATGACCCAGAAAGGCTATGAGGCCATCGGCGCCAGGACCTGGTTCGCAGTCAATCTGCGCAAGCCTCCTCTGAATGATAAAAGGGTGCGGAAGGCGATCGCCCACGCCCTCGACCGGAACTTTATCGTTAAGGAAATCTTCAGGGACTTTGGGAAGCCGGCCACCGCACCCTTCCACCACGCCGGCCCTTTCTATAATGGAAAACTTCCCCAGTATGAGCTCAACCTGAACAAGGCCAATCAGCTCCTGGACGAGGCCGGGTTCAAGCGGAAGACGGACGGCATGCGGTTCAGCCTGAACGTCGATTGGATACCCACCCCCACCAACCAGGCGGTCTGCGAATACACCCGGGAACAGCTCAAGAAGGTGGGAATCAACGCCAACCTCCGGGCCAGCCCGGATTTCCCCGGATGGGCCGCCAAAATATCGGCCTGGGATTTTGACCTCAATTTTGACAGTGTCTTCGATTACCCGGACCCGGTCATTGGGATCGAGAGGATGTATATCTCCAAGAACATCAAGAATCTCATCTGGACCAACACCATGGGTTACAACAACCCCGAAGTAGATCGTCTCTTTGCCGAGGCCCAGGTAGAACAGAATTTTGCGAAGCGTAAAAACCTATATCATAAGGTGCAGGAGATTTTAATGGATGAACTCCCGCTCATCTGGCTTCAGGAGGGCGGTTTCTACACCTTTTATAGCAAGGAATTCGATGGGATTCCCATGGATGTCTGGGGAGTTTTGAACCCCTACGACACGATTTACTGGCGCAAAGGAAGAACGGGTTAAGCCTGAAAGGGATTGAAGGGAAAGGGATTCAGTGGCTTCTAGCTCCTTCGGCTGGTATCTCCTGAGGAGAATCTTGCAGGCGATTCCGGTCGTAGTCGGTGT
>DASPRR010000453.1:0-3796 GCA_035624375.1 Thermodesulfobacteriota bacterium
TCTGATGGCCAGCTCGAAGATTCTGCTTTTGGACGAGCCCTCTCTGGGGCTGGCGCCGGTCGTGGTGCAGGAGGTGTTCAGGGTCATCAAGGAGATCAACAAGATGGGGACGACCATCTTGCTGGTGGAGCAGAACGCCCGCATGGCTCTCTTATTGGCCAGCCGCGGGTTCGTAATGGAGACGGGCAAAGTCATGTTGGCCGATAGCGCGGCGAATCTCCTGGCCAACGAGGAGATGAAAATGCACTACCTGGGCGTCCACACCCATGTCAAGGAAGCGCGCCAACGCCGACGTGGTAAGGGATTGCCTAAATAGTGGAAGGCTTCGAAAGTGGCTAGGGCCCTGCCGAATGAGACAGCAGGCCCTTTTTTTGTGCAAAACGCGTCGCTCAACAGTTCTGATGTCACCCATCAGCCCCCTGAACCAATATGGTACATGCCCAATGATTGAGATTAGGCAGTTTTGATAATTTTAATAGCTTCGATTCTTATGCAGGAGTTGCCGGACCTTCCCCATATATTGGTCAATAGTCTCAATGCCGGTCTTAGTACCCAATATGGGCCCAGGGATTGATAACGGGGTTTTCATAACAGCGTTCGGTCCAGGCTGCGGTATTGGATGGCCTCGGAGATATGGTGGGTGGCGATGTCTTGGACACCCTCGAGGTCAGCAATGGTGCGAGCGATTTTGAGGATGCGAGTGTAGGCTCGCGCGGAGAGGCCCAGCTTGTCGATGGCCTGCTCGAGGAGAGCTTTGGAGTTTTCCCCGATCTGGCAGTATTTCTTCAGGTGCCGGGAGGTCATCTGGGCGTTGGAGTAGATTTTTTTGCTGGCAAAGCGTTCCCGCTGGACCTCCCGGGCCTTGTTCACCCGGGCTTTGATGGTTTCCGAATCCTCGCCTGAATTCTCCCCGGTCAGGTCCCGGTATTTGACTGCCGGGACTTCCACATGGATGTCGATCCGGTCCATCAGGGGGCCTGATATCTTGGATCGATAGCGAAGGATCTGGGGCATGGTGCAAGTGCATTCCCGGTTGGGGTCGGTATAAAACCCGCAGGGGCAAGGATTCATCGCGGCGATCAGCATAAAAGAGGAGGGGAAGGTGAGTGAAGATAGGGCCCGGGAGATGGTGACCCTTCCTTCTTCCAAGGGCTGGCGCAGCACCTCCAGGACGTTCTTTTTGAACTCGGGAAGCTCGTCCAGGAAGAGAACCCCGTTGTGGGAGAGGCTGACCTCGCCGGGCTTGGGGATCTGCCCTCCTCCAATGAGGCCGGCATCCGAGATCGTGTGATGAGGAGAGCGGAAGGGTCGGACGGCGATAAGCGAACTGTGGGGCGGAAGAAGGCCCATGACGCTGTAGATACGGGTGATCTCGATGGACTCCTCAAAGGAGAGGTCCGGGAGGATCGTGGGAATCCGTTTTGCAAGCATCGTTTTCCCTGCACCGGGAGGGCCGATCATAATGAGGTTGTGGCCTCCGGCCGCGGCGATCTCCAGCGCCCGCTTCACGTGTTCCTGGCCTTTGACCTCGTTGAAATCATCCGAATAATGTTTTTCCCGTCGGAAAATCTCTTGCAGATCAACTCCAGTTGGGGGAATAGGCTTTAACCCATTCAGAAAATCCACGGCTTCGGAGAGAACCTCGATGGCCAGGACTTCAATTCCCTGAACGACCGCCGCCTCTTCGGCGTTCTCCTTGGGGAGAAGGACGCCTTTTTTCCCCTTTTCCTTGGCCGACATGGCCAGGGAGAGGGCACCGCGGATGGGTTTAACCCGGCCGTCGAGGGATAGCTCGCCCAGGAGGAGATATTCATCCAAAAGCGGCGGGGAGATAACTTCAAGGGCGGAAAGAATGCCCACCGCCATGGGCAGGTCGAACCCGGCCCCTTCCTTCTTAACATCGGCGGGAGCGAGATTCACCGTGATACGCTTGGGAGGAAAGTCATAGCCGGAATTCTTGATGGCCGACTTGACCCGTTCTTTGGATTCTTTGACCGCTCCATCGGGAAGTCCCACAGTGGCGAAAACCGGAAGGCCCTGGGCAATATCGACTTCCACTTCAACCATATAGGCATCAATCCCTAAAATCGCACCGCTTAGGACTTTGGCCAGCATCCGGGTCCTCTCTCAAATTCGACGAGAAGGGCACTAAAGCGTTGAAGAGGCGGCAAAAATTCCCTATACTTATAGCAAAAAGGGTTCGGGCAAAGCAAGGGAGAAAAGGGGGTGGGGATGGGAAAGCTGACCCATTTCGACAAGGCGGGGCGGGCGAGGATGGTGGATGTGGGGACGAAGATTCCCACCCGGCGAATTGCGGTAGCTTCCGGCAAGGTAATCATGAAGCCAGGGACCCTGAGAAGGATCCTGGATAAGAAAATTGAAAAGGGGGACGTCTTGGGTGTAGCCCGGGTGGCTGGAATCATGGCCGCCAAGCGCACCGGCGAGATCATCCCGCTTTGTCACCCTCTGAGCATCGACACCGCGGAGATTAACTTCCAACCGGATGTGAAGCAGTCAGAAGTAAAGATTGAAACTACGGTGAAGTCCACCGGGAAAACCGGCGTCGAGATGGAGGCCCTCTTGGCCACGGCGGCTGCGGCCCTTACCATCTATGACATGTGCAAAGCCGTAGACCGGGGGATGAAGGTGGGGGAGATCATGCTGCTGAAGAAATCCGGGGGGAAGAGCGGAACGTACATCCGAAGAACTAAGTAAAATGGGAAATGGGGAATTCGGAGGTCCAAGAAAAAAAGGGGGGGGTTCATAAGAGAAAGAAAATAGTTGACCCCTGGTAAAATGTGATAGAATAGCAACTTGTTAGGGTGATAGCTTGAGGGAAAGCAGATGGAGAAGGAGAGGCTCGAATACTTCCGGGAGCTCTTGAACGAACGTATGAAAACCCTCCTGGAAGAAGCAGAGAAAACGGTCACTGGAATGACCAATGAAAGGGATACCTTCCCCGACCCAACCGACCGGGCCAACCTGGAAACCGACCGCAATTTTCTCCTCCGCATCCGCGACCGAGAAAGAAAGCTCATCGGAAAGATCAAAGAAGCATTGGCTAGGATCGACGACGGAACGTTCGGAATCTGCGAGGAATGCGGCGATGACATCTCGGAAGAACGCCTCAAGGCCCGTCCCGTAACCACCCTGTGCATCGACTGCAAGACAAAAGCAGAAGAAGAAGAGAAAGAAAAGAAGAAAGCCTCCCTCGCTTAGAAAGGAACCCCCTGATGAAAGTGAAATGGTATGGGCATGCAGCTTTCCTGCTCACTTCAGAACAAGGGACCAAGATCATCACCGACCCCTACGAGCCGGGAGCATTCGGCGGGGCTATCGCCTACGGCCCGATCCCCGATCAGGCCGATATCGTGCTGGTAAGCCATGATCATGCCGATCATAATTATGTGCAGGGTCTCAAAGGAAAACCCCAAATCGTTAAAGGAACGGGCTCCCACAAAGTAAATAATCTGGAATTTAAAGGGATCGCTGCCTACCACGACGGACGCAAAGGCTCCGAAAGGGGCCAAAATACCATTTTCTGTTTTTCCTTGGATGGACTAAGCGTCTGCCACCTGGGCGACCTCGGTCACGTGCTTTCCGATGCGGAGGCCAAACAGATCGGTCCGGTAGACCTCCTCCTTATGCCGGTTGGCGGAGTATACACCATCGACCCCAACCAAGCCAGCCAGACTGCTCAGAAGTTAAGCCCCAAGATTGTCATCCCCATGCATTACAAGACCCCTCACTGCGGATTTCCTTTGGCCAAAGCGGAGGATTTCACCTCAGGCAAGGC
>DASPRR010000467.1:0-5459 GCA_035624375.1 Thermodesulfobacteriota bacterium
AGGAACCTTCACCGGGGCATGGCTTCCCGGTTCCCGTTTTGAAGCAGACGGAAAGGCACGGGTCTCCCAGGCGGAGTTTCAGTGGAAGAGAAGCATGAAGCCCATTTCCATCCTATTGAACGCAGCTGAGGCTGACTTCGCGTGGCGGGGGGAGTCTATCCAAGGGAACCTGAACTTGAATTCCGCCGATCATGGGACTTTGAAAGGGACCTTTCTTATACCCCTTTCGGCCCGCCTATCCCCGTCGTTCATTCCGGAAGGCCCATTCAAGGTTTCGGTCCAGGGGCAACTCCGGGAAAACGGGCTTCTGTCCCGTCTTTATCCGGAACGGGTTCAGAAAAGCCGGGGAGAGATCGGCCTCGACCTGAATGCCGGGGGTACTTGGTCGAAACCTCAATGGAAGGGCACGGTGCAAATTTCCGGAGCCGGTTTTCAGATCACCACCCCCAAAGGAGAAAGGAAAGAGGAAAAGAATTCTTCCGGGGTCTTTATGGAAATGCCCTACGCCAAGGCCGCGGTCGAATGGGATTCGCGGGGTTTGGTGGCTGTCTTGGTGGCCATGCTGAACGATAACGGAAGGATCGAGGGAACCGTCGCTTCTTCCGACCCCCCCAGAACGGCATTTCCCCGGCAGGGGAAAATCGATTTCCTCTGGGCGGCCTTCAATCTCGCCCTCTTGCAGCCCATCCTGCCGGAGGGGTTCCATCTGGAGGGAAAGGCCGAGGGGAAAGTGAAAGGATCCTTGTTGCCCGATCTCCACCTCGACTTGTCTGGCGGATGGAAAGTGTCCAAGGGAAGTCTAAGCTGGAAGGGAGACAAGGGGCAGATCAGCGCGGGGATCAACCAGGCCGATGTGGATTTCCTCTGGCGCGACGAAAGAGTCCAGGGAAATGTCTCTTTCGCGCTGGCCGATTTCGGCTCCCTCAAGGGGAATTTCCGGTTTCCTATCCCCGCCCGACCTCCTTTCCAGGCCGACCCGGCGGGATCCCTGCAGGTCACCCTTCAAGGGCAGGCTCAGGAAAAAGGACTCCTCTCAGCTTTTTTTCCCGGGATGGTGGAAGAAACCCGGGGAACCATCGACCTGGACTTCAAGGCCCAGGGAACCTGGGGGCAGCCGGACCTTCAAGGGTCCCTGCAACTGACCAACGCCGGGGCCTCCATCCCGTCTCTGGGGATTCGGGTGGAAGATCTTTCCTCCCGGTGGAAACTAAAGAATGAGCAGATCCTGGTCGAATCGCTCCGGGTCCGCTCCGGGCCTGGATCTCTGGAAGGCGCGGGAACCATCTGGCTGAAAAACTGGGGAATGGAGCGTTTCGAAGGAAACCTGAAAGGAGATAAATTTCAAACCCTCTACCTGCCCAACATGAGAATCCAGAGCAGCCCGAAGCTCCAATTCCAGGGGACTCCTAGCCGCCTCTCGGTGCGGGGGGAGATTCTGCTGCCCGAGGTGAATATCTACGACGTCTCTGCTCCCGGGGTAGCTAAAACCAGTTCCGACCTTATCATGGTGGACCGGCCGGCCGAACCAGAGCTGCCCTTTTCCCTGGATATTCAGGTCCGGGTGGTCCTGGGCGATCGGGTGGAAATAAGAACCGAGACGATCAATGCCCACCTGGCGGGAAATATGGATTTGAACATTGTGGGTTTAAAGCCCGAGGAGATGACTGCCCGGGGGGAAATCCGTCTAACCCAAGGCCTTTACGGCGGTTATGGACTTAGCCTGCGGATCGACCGGGGGCGTTTCACCTATTCCGGCGGGCCCGTCGACAACCCCGCCCTCGACATCCTGGCCTTGCGCCGCTCCGACGACGTGGAGAAACTGTACAACGTGAAAGTGGGGGTGGCTATTTTCGGGACTTTGAAGCACCCCAATGTGAAGCTTTATTCCCAGCCGGTCATGAAGGATGAAGAGATTCTCTCCTATCTGATCCTGGCCCGGCCTTACGACCCGCAGAAAGGGAACCTCTCCCTGCTCGTGGCGGGGGCTGGAGGTCTCCTGTCCGGAGACTCTCTCAGCGTGCTGGACAAGTTGAAAAGTCAGCTGGGGATCGACACGGTAGACATCCAAAGCGGGAGCGGAAGCGGAGGCGGGGACATGACGCGGTCGATGGTTACCGTGGGCAAATATCTGACCCCAGAGCTTTACGTCAGCTACGGCTATTCCGTGTTCTCCGAAGAATACCTTTTGAAACTCCGTTACCGGCTCTCCAAGGCCTGGGAGGTGGAAACCTGGCGGGGAAATCAAACGGGGATCAATCTGTACTACCGGATCGATTTTTTTTAGAAATAACGAGAGGACATCCATCCAACCCAGGGGCGGTTCGCGAACCGCCCCTAGAGCCTTATCATTTGGTCATGAATGCGGAAAATACATAGCCCTATTCCTCTGCAAGAGCATCTAAATATCTAAAAAGGAAGATATTTTGGCGCTTGCCTTTTGAGCTGCATCGAATTTTGAAGTAATTCTTAAAAAAGGGAGGGTGTCATGTATAACACAATTCTCGTTCCCCTGGATGGATCGAAGCTGGCCGAATGCGTTCTTCCCCATGTGGAAACGCTGGTCAAGGGTTCTCAGGCCAAAAGGGTGATTTTTGCCCGGGTAGTCGAACCCTTCCTCCCGCCGACTTCTGAATATATTTTCAGCGACGACCAGATCAAGAAGGTGGACAAAGAAAATAGGGCCTTCGCTGAAAAATACCTCAAGGAAATCGTCGGCCAGGCTAAGTATGGGAGTGGGGTTCGGATTGAAACCACAATTCTCTCCGGAAATGTTCCCGATTCCCTTGCCGAATTCGCCAACAAGAATGGGGCCGATATCATCGTCATCGCCACCCATGGCCGCTCGGGAGTCAGCAGATGGGTATGGGGCGGAGTGGCTGACCGGATCCTCCGGTCTTCGTGCGTGCCCGTTCTGATGGTCCGCGCCCCGGGTTGCGTGCCGGGAATCTGAACTGATTTCGGATTGCGGATTTTCAAATCCGACACTGTTAATCGGGATATATTCGTAGGGGCACGATGTCCGGCCAAACGCGGCATGCCCCCGCGAGCTGTTGTATCTTACATTCTTTATACCCCGCTCGCTTGAAATCTGATTCCAGCCTTGACAATCCTCCCCAATTTTTATAGCTTTCCAACAGCGAGTAGGGGCGGTTCGCCAACCGGGTAACGGCTATTCCGATTCATAATTTTTATATCTCTGATCTTTCTTTGTAATCTGCGCAATCTGCGGATAAAAAACAGGTGCGAACTCCGGAGGGTTTTATGAATGTAGGTTCACTCCTGACGATGCAGGCAAATAAATTCCCCGATCGGACGGCCCTCATCTACGAGAATAGGAGGTCCACTTATCGGGAATTTAATCGGCGGAGCAACCAATTTGCCAATGCCCTCCTGCGCTTCGGCCTGCAGAAAGGGGACCGGGTGGCGACGTTGCTCTTTAATTCCCCTGAGCTCGTCGAGGTCTTCATGGGTACGGCGAAGACCGGCGGGGTTTTCACTCCCATCAACTTTCGGCTGGCTGCTGAAGAAGTAATCTACCTCGTCAATCATTCCGACGCCCGTATCTTTGTCTTGGGAGAGGATTTCCTTTCTCTGGTAGAAAAAATCCTTTCCCAGCTTCCAAAGGTGGAAAGGTTTATCTCGGTCGGAAAGGCACCCTTCCCCCGGGCCATCGAATATGAGCCCCTCTTGCAGGGGTCTTTGGAAGAAGAGCCCGGAATCGCCGTTTCGGAAGAAGAAGAGTGCCAGATGCTCTACACTTCCGGAACAACGGGAAGACCCAAGGGAGCCGTTCTCACCCATGGGAATATCCTCTGGAACTTGGTGAACACGCTCCTGGCAAGAGAGGACAAGGAAGGAGAGATTGCCCTGGTTACAGGTCCTCTATACCACGCTGCCGCCCTCAACAACCATTTCCTGATCCGGTTGGCGCTGGCCGGAGCCAGTATTCTGATGAAACACTTTGATCCCCGCAGCTTCATGGAAATCATCGCGAGAGAGAAAGTCAATGTGATCTCCGGAGCGCCGGCCATGTTTCACCTCCTGCTCAACCTCCCCGACGTCGAAAAATACGACACCCGCTCTATTACCCGGTGCACTTTGGGGTCTTCCACCCTGCCCGACGATACCAAGAAGAAGCTCCTCAAGCTCTTTCCAAATGCCGGTGGAATTTATGACGTCTATGGGGCCACGGAAGTTTCCCCCACTCTTAGCGTTCTGAAAGCAGCTGACTCCTTCCGAAAAACCGCGTGTGTCGGCCCGGCAGTTCCTTTCCTGGAAGTGAAAGTCGTGGACGGCCAGGACCAGGAGGTTCCACGCGGCAAAACCGGTGAAATCATCTGCCGCGGCCCAAACGTCATGAAAGGATATTACAAAGACCCCGAGGGAACCGCCGAGGCCCTCAGGGGAGGATGGCTCCATACGGGCGACATCGGACGAATGGATGAGGAGGGGTTCATCTATATCGTGGACCGCAAGAAGGACATGATCATCAGCGGCGGGGAGAATATCTACCCCCGGGAAATTGAGGAACTCCTCTACCACCACCCCAAAATCCAGGAGGCGGCGGCAGTGGGAATGCCCGATCCCCTTTGGGGAGAATCGGTGAAAGTCTTCGTGGCTTTAAAGAGGGGGATGACCATGTCCCAAGAAGAGGTCATCGAATACTGTAAAGCCCATCTGGCCGGCTACAAGAAGCCCAAACAGGTTGAGTTCATCGACTCCCTCCCCCGAAATCCCTCGGGGAAGGTCCTTAAAAACCTTTTAAGAGAGCGGCAGGCAGAATCTTGACATGAACGAACGAGAGAGCAACGGCACGCGTGAAGCGAAGCGGGCATGGGATAAATCCGACCGATCAGACAGATCGGACGGGTCCGGTCGAAAATGCCGCCCAGCCGGTACGCCTTAGCCCTTGCAGCGGCTATAAAATGATTCTTTTTTCCCGAAACTCTTTCGCTTCTTCCGGTTTAAATCCCAAAGAGTGAAGAATGGAATCGGTATCTTCCCCAAGTAACGGCGCTGCTCGACCTTCACTGGCCGGGGTTAGGCTGAAGGAAATGGGGTTCCCAAGAGCGCGGACCTCCTTCAGGCGGCTGTGGGGAAGCGTCTTGACCAACTGGTTGTGAAGGACCTGGGGATCGGAGAAAATCGTATCATAGTCATGAACCGGGCCGCAGGGAACGTCGGCTTCCTCCAGGATTTCAAGCCATTCTTGGGTTTTCCTTGTAGCCAGCACTTTGGAGAGAAGGGACCCCAATTCTTCTCGGTTAGAAAGTCTTTTTCCCGGAGTGTTAAAGCGAGGATCACCGGCCAGGGAATCCAGGTTTAACGCGCGGCACAGATTCCGCCAGAACTTGTCATTAAAGGCGCTGATGCTCACGTACCCGTCTGCGCTGGGGAAGATATCGACCGGATAAGCGAAAGGACTGGCATTCCCCGTGGGGATGGGGCGACGTCCGCTG
>DASPRR010000501.1:0-4731 GCA_035624375.1 Thermodesulfobacteriota bacterium
TTCGGTCACCCAGCGGGTGCCTTACCCGGGGAAGAGAGGCCTTCGCAGCGAGATGTCCCAGAAGGAAGCCGAGGCGGCGCTCAGCGATTATGAGGAGGCCAAAAACAAAGTGTCCCGGGAGATGAAGATGGCCTACTTCGACCTCTTCTACGCCAACAAGGCGATCGAAGTAACGGAAAGGAACCGGGAGGTACTGAAACTCTTGAACCAGATCGCCGAGACCCGGTACTCCGTTGGAGAGGGAATTCATACCGACGTTTTGAAGGCCCAGGTGGAACTTTCCAAGATGATCGACGAGCTGATCATGCTCAACCAGAGTAAAAGGGCCTTAAAGGCCAGGATCAACACCCTTCTCCATCAGCCTCCCTTCGCCCCCCTCGGCGACCCTGCGGAAGTCATGCCCGAAAAATTCTCCGCCGATCCGGAGGAACTGGTGAAAGCCGCCGCCCAGAATCGCCCCCTGCTCCAGTCCATGAAAAGAACGGTTGAGCGGAACCGGGCCGGGCTGCGGCTAGCGGAAAAGGATTATTATCCGGACTTCGATTTCAAGCTGGCCTACGGGCAGAGGGACGACGGCCCGAATGGCCGGAGGTCGGACATGATCACGGCTATGGTGGGCATCAACCTTCCCCTTTGGTATAAGAGCAAGCAGGAACGAAAAGTCGCTGAATCCCATAAGGACATCCAGTCGGCAAAGGACCAGCTCGCCGCCATGACCAATGAAATCCGCTTTATGATCAGCGATAAAATGACCGAGATCGAAAGGGCCGAGAAACAGGTCGATCTTTTGAAAACGGGGATCATCCCCCAGGCGACCCTTTCCCTGGATTCAGCTATGAGCTCGTACCGGGTGAGCAAAGTGGATTTCATGACCGTCCTGGACAGCCTGATGACGCTGTTCAAATATGAGATCCAATATTACCGCCTGCTAACCGATTCGAGAAAGAGCATCGCCGAGATCGAGACCGCTGTGGGTAAGTCATCCGTAGAGGAGAAGAAGGGATGAGACGGTTCCTGAGCTTTTTGGTCATGACCCTGTTCATCTTGGCCCTGGCGGGCTGCAGCGAGCAAAGGGAGAAGATCGCCGATCTTTTCCGTTGGGGCGAGAAAGAGATGAAGCATGAAATTAAAAAGGTGGACCCCAAGGCCGCGGAAGAATTGGACATGAGCAAGATGACCTTGGAAACCTTGAAAAAGCAAGGGCTGAAGATGACCGAGATCCCCTCCGAGGCCGTTTTCGTATCGCCGGAGCGTCAGCAGGTGAGCGGGGTTCGCTTCGGCCGGGCGGAATATCGAAACCTGGATCGGGTCATCCGGACAGTGGGCCGGATAGAATTTGACGAGAAAAAGATATCCATGGTCAATCCAAAAATCGGGGGCTGGATCGAGGAACTCTACGTGGATTACACCGGAAAGATGGTCCGGAAGGGGCAGCCCTTACTCTCTATTTACAGCCCCGACCTGGTGGCCGCGCAGGAAGAAGTGCTGCTGGCCCTGAAGGCCAAGAAAATTCTCGGCGCCAGCCCCATCGCCGAAGTCGCGGAAGGGGGGGATAGACTCCTCCAGGGAGCACGCAGACGGCTGCTTTTATGGGATATCACCCCTAAACAGTTGGAGACCCTGGAGCAAACCGGGGAGATCAAGAAGAGCATGGTCCTCTATTCCCCAGCGGATGGTTTTGTTTTGGAGAAGATGGCTTACAAGGGAATGGCGCTCATGCCGGGCGCGGCCCTATACAAGATCGGAGACCTGTCTTCCATCTGGGTCATCGGCGACATTTATGAATATGAATTGCCCTTCGTCAAGATCGGAGATAAGGCCCAGATCACTCTGGCCTATTTTCCGGGGGAGACCTTCGAAGGGACGGCCACGTACATCTATCCCATGCTGGACCCGAAGACCCGAACGGCCAAGGTCCGTTTCGACCTTCCCAACCCGGAGTTCAAACTAAAGCCGGAGATGTGGGCCAATGTGGAGTTGAAGATAGCCCTGGGGAGGAAGCTGGTTATCCCGGAGGATGCGGTCATGGATTCGGGGACCATGCAGATGGTCTTTGTGGATCGGGGGCAGGGATACTTCGAATCCCGGCATATTCAGGTGGGCTCGAAAGTGCAAGGGTATTACGAAGTTTTGTCCGGATTGAAAGAAGGGGAAAAGGTAGTTACTTCCGCCAATTTCCTCATCGACTCCGAGAGCCGCCTCTCCGGAGCCATGGGGGGGATGGCGGGCATGGAAGGTATGGGACATCAACATTAGAGATACAGTTCGGAGTTAGAAGAAAGGTCGTTGGTTTTTAGCTATAGACACTCCGAACTCTAGGCACTCTAGACACTCTTCTTATGATCACCAAACTCATTGAATATAGCGCCAGGAATAAATTTATTATCTTCATCTTTACCTTTTTTGCGATCGCCGCCGGGATTTGGGCCCTTTGGAATACTCCCCTGGATGCGATTCCGGACCTCTCCGACGTCCAGGTGATCGTCTACACGGAATGGGCCGAGCGAAGCCCGACCCTGATCGAAGACCAGGTTACCTATCCCATCGTCACCGCTCTTCTTTCCACTCCCTATGTGAAAGTGGTGCGGGGGTTCTCCTTTTTTGGCGTTTCCTTCGTTTATGTAATTTTCGAGGATGGAACGGATATTTACTGGGCCAGGACCCGGGTCCTGGAATATATGCAAGGCATCCAGGGAAAGCTTCCGCCGGGCGTCACCCCTACCCTGGGCCCGGACGCTACGGGCGTAGGCTGGGGGTTCGAATACGCCCTGGTGGACACGACGGGGAAATATGACCTCTCTCAACTGCGAACCCTGCAGGATTGGTACGTGCGTTACTGGCTCCAATCCGTACCGGGCGTGGCGGAGGTGGCTTCCATCGGCGGGTTCGTAAAGCAGTATCAGATTCATATCAATCCCGATACCCTCAACGCCTACAAGATGCCGATCATGACGGTTGCGGAAAACATCCGCAAGGGAAATCGGGATACGGGGGCCCGGGTTCTTGAATTCACCGGCCGGGAATACATGGTCCGGGGGCGTGGGTACATCCAGAGCATCCCGGACATAGAAAAGATTGTGGTGGGAACGGATGAGCGGGGTACGCCGATCCTGGTAAAAAATATCGGCCATGTCACGCTGGGCCCGGATATTCGTCGCGGTTCGACCGAACTGGATGGGACCGGCGAGGTCGTGGGCGGGATCGTGGTGGTCCGTTTCGGGGTCAACTCCCATGAAGTTATCCAGCGGGTGAAACAGAAGATCAAAGAAGTAACCCCTTCCTTGCCCCAAGGCGTAAAGATTGTGACCACCTATGATCGTTCTGATTTGATCGAGCGCTCCATTACCACGCTGAAGGAAAAGCTCATTGAGGAGTCGATCATCGTCAGTTTAGTGATCGTTCTGTTCCTTTTCCATTTTCGGAGCGCACTGGTACCCATTCTCACCCTGCCCATTGCCATCCTTCTGTCCTTCCTGGCCATGTACGGCATCAAACTGGGCTCAAACATCATGTCCTTAGGGGGAATTGCCATCGCCATCGGTGCCATGGTGGACGCAGCCATTATCATGGTGGAGAACGCTCACACGCGTCTGGAAGAGTGGGAACTGATGGGGAAACCCACTCCTCGAAACGAGGTGTTGATTCAGGCGGCCAAAGAAGTGGGGAGGCCCCTGTTCTTCTCCCTGCTGATCATCACCGTCTCTTTCCTCCCCATTTTCACCCTCCAAGAGCAGGAAGGAAGGCTGTTTAAGCCTCTGGCCTTCACCAAGACATTCGCGATGTTCTTCGCCGCTTTTCTCTCCGTAACCCTGGCGCCGGTTCTTATGACGCTCCTGATCCGGGGGAAGATCCTGCCTGAGGAGAAGAACCCGATCAATCGTTTTCTGATCTGGGTTTATCAGCCGGTTGTCCATTTCGCTCTGCGATGGAAAAAAAGCATTTTGATTGCCGCCATCCTGGTCATGGCGGCGACGATCCCGGTATTCCTGAAGCTCGGGTCAGAGTTCATGCCTCCTCTCTATGAGGGAACCCTCCTTTACATGCCCACAACTCTTCCGGGGGCTTCCATCGGCACGGCCAATCAGATTATGCAGGTTCAAGATAAAATCATCAAGTCCTTCCCCGAGGTGGAATCGGTCTTTGGCAAAGCAGGGCGGGCCAACAGCGCGACTGATCCCGCCCCCCTGGAGATGATCGAGACCGTGATCAACCTCAAGCCGGAGAAAGACTGGCGGCCAGGGATGACCCCGGAGAAACTCATAAACGAGCTGGATAAAGCAGTGAGGATGCCCGGTGTCTCCAATGCCTGGACCATGCCCATCAAGGCCCGAACTGATATGCTGTCCACGGGAATCCGGACCCCGGTAGGGATCAAAGTTTTGGGGCCGAAGCTGGAAGAAATCCAGCGGATCGGGGAACATTTGGAAATGGTCCTCAAAGATGTGCCTGGAACGAGAAATATTTTTGCTGAAAGGGTAACCGGGGGGTATTACCTGGATTTCACTATCCGCCGGGAGGAGATCGCCCGCTATGGGCTAACAGTGGAAGACGTGGAAGCGGTCCTGGAGACAGCTATCGGAGGGATGACCATAACCACCACCGTGGAGGGGCGCGAGCGCTTCCCGATAAACATCCGGTATTACCGGGATTTTCGAAGTGACCTGGGACCTTTGAAACGGGTCCTGGTCCCAACCATGGGCGGAGCCCAAATTCCCCTGGGGCAATTGGTGG
>DASPRR010000387.1:0-3350 GCA_035624375.1 Thermodesulfobacteriota bacterium
CGCCCCCTGTACCCACGACCGCGACGCTGCTGCCGGGTTCCACCTTGGCCTTGTTCAGGACGGCCCCGGCTCCGGTCATCACGCTGCAGCCCACCACGGCTGCCAGTTCAAAGGGAATTTGGGGGTTGATGGGCAGAACGCTCCTTTCACTCACGGTGTTAAACTGGCTGAAGGTGCCCACCCCCATCATCATGTTGATATTCTGGGTGCCTTTTTGCAGCCGGTAGGTTCCATCCAGCATCGTTCCCACCCGGGTTTTGTCCTTCTCGGCGCACAGATAGGGTTGCTGTTTCCGGCAATAGTAACACTGGCCGCAGGACGGAACCCAGACCATCATCACATGGTCCCCCGGTTTCACCCGAGTGACCCCCGGCCCCACCTCCCGGACGATCCCCGCGCCCTCGTGGCCTGGAATGCAGGGGAGGGGCGGCATGCGTAGAACTCCTTTTATGATCGAAAGGTCGCTGTGGCAGAGGCCCGCTGATTTCATTTCGACTAGCACTTCCTTTTCTCGGGGTTTGCCAAGGTCCAGCTCTTCGACTCGCAAGGGTTGGTTGTACTCATACAGAATTGCCGATTTTGTTTTCATAATCCACCTCCGCGAATGATATTTAACCCCCCCCTTCTCGAAAGGACAACCGGTCTCCAAAATCCCCTGGCCCCTAAAGATTTGGGGAAACCTGTCCGGTAAACAAGTGCTCACCACACCCTTAAATGAATATCATTTTAATTTCTGGGACCTGGGTATCCCTTAGGGGCTCGTCTCCAGAAAATGTCCAACCACCTCCCTTCCATAGACCATTTGGAGGTCGGCGAAGAATGGGTAAAAGGCAATGGCGGCAGAGGGATTTTACGAAAAGCGATAGGGGCTGTCAAGGCATATCTCTGGGGACATATCTCTGGGGAGACAAAGCGGATTCCCCTGGCTTTTTCCGGCCTAGAAACAAACCTAGACATGAAAATCATGTGTAAGTTGTCGGATGAAAGCAAAGGCGGAGCTGAGATGTGCCCCTCCTTTGAATTGGATGGGACCGAAGCTCTCAAGTTTTTGGCAGAGAGCTCTATATTTTTTCGAAGGGAATTTTTTCTTGACAGAGCCGGAGAATCCTTTAGAATTGGATAAAATTTTTCATTTTCCAATTGGAGGAGGGAAGCCATGAGGAAAAGAATCGTCGGGTTCCTGCCAGTCGTCCTGTCCTTCACTCTCTTCCTTGCTATTGCCCAAGCCCAGGATACCATCAAGATCGGCGTCATTCTGCCGCTCACCGGCCCCAATGCAGTCATCGGGCAGGAGGAGAAGCGCGGCGTGGACATGGCCATTGAGAAGATCAACGCCGCCGGGGGTGCCCTGAAAAAGAAGGTGGAGCTTGTCATCGAGGACAACAGGGGGGACCCCACAGTCATCGTTTCCGCGGCGGAAAAGCTCATCACCCACGACAAAGTGGTCGCCTTGACCGGCGGCTACTCCAGTGTGGAAAGCCTGGCTCTCTTGGCGGCCATGAGGAAGTACGAGCCCGTCACCGTATGGCAAGGCGGGGGGGCGGTTAAGATGGACCAGATGTACGGCAAGGAACGATGGTTCTTCATGCTTCACCCCCGCTCGCCGGATTACCAACGGAACATCACCGACTTTCTGTACAACATCCAGCCCCGACCCAAGAGCATCGCCATCGCCTATGAGGACACCTCCTACGGCGTGGACCATTCCAAGGTGGCTAAACAGTACTTGACCGAGAAAGGCTTCGAGCTGGTCATCTTCGAGCCCTTTAAATCCGGGTCTTTGGACCTCTCGTCGCTCCTCACCAAGATCAAGGGGGCCAAGCCGGAAATATTCTACTGGATCGGCTATGCTGGCGATTCCATCCTCCTGACCAAACAGGCCAGGGAGCTGGGGTTTGCCCCCAAGATGATGCTGGACACGGTGGGGGTGGGGTTCCCCGAGTTTCGGGATTCCCTCAAGAGGGACTCCGAGTACATCTGCGGCATCGAAGTGTGGGCCCCCTCTACCAAGTTTGCCGCTTCTCTCCAGTATCCGCAGTTCTTCCCCAAGACCGAAGACTGGGTGGCGGAATACACCAAGCGCTACAGCCGGGAACCCAATTACTGGTCCATCATTTCCTACGTGTCCCTGATCACCCTGACCAACGCCATTAACAAGGCCGCCACGACGGAGAAGGAAAAACTGATCGTCGCCCTGGAAGCCACGGACACCATGACCCCCATGGGACATATGAAGTTCTTCAAGAACCAGTTCGGGGCCATCCACCAGAGCTTCCATGAGATGGTAGTGTTCCAGTGGCAGAACGGCCAGAAGGTCGTCCTGTGGCCGAAAGGGGCCTCCGGGGGAACACTCTCGTATCCCTTCCCTTCTTGGGATAAACGCTGAAATGCCTTCGGAGTTTCGGGTTTCGAGTTTCAGGTTGCAGGATCTTTCACCAACCCTTACTCGGACCCTGTTATTAAATTTAGACGTTTCGCTTTCCAGTCGCTTTTTTTCAACTTTAGGCACTCCGAACTTCAGGCACTCTAGGCACTAATTCCATGGATTGGGCCATCTTTGCTCAGGTCATCGCCAACGGGATCCTGACCGGCGGGCTTTATTCTTTGATCGCCGTAGGCCTTACCCTCATTTTCGGGGTCATGCGGGTGATCAATTTCATGCATGGCGAGACCCTGATGATCGGGTCCTATCTCACCTACTTCCTCTTCACCCTCTACGGCATCGATCCGTTTCTCTCCCTTCCCCTGGCCATTTTCGTCCTTTTCTCCCTGGGAGTGGGAATTCAGCGCTTCTTCATCAATCCGGTCATCGACGCCCCTCATTTCAATCAGATTCTCCTCACCTTCGGTCTGGTCCTGATCATCCAAAACCTGGCCCTGATCCTTTTCACCGGAAATTATGTCTCCATGACCACGTCCTATTCCGCCGTTTCCCTGAAACTCGGCCCCATCCGACTGGGCCTGGCCCGTCTCCTGGGGTTCGTCATCGCCATCGCCCTCACCGTCATGCTCAGCCTGATCCTGAAAAAAACCGAGTGGGGAAAGGCTGTGCGGGCCGTCACCCAGGACCGGGAGGCGGCCATGCTCATGGGAGTGAACGTGGACCGGGTGAACATCCTGGCCTTCGGAGTGGGGTCGGCCATGGGCGGGGCCGCGGGCATGGTTACCAGCATGATCATGTACATTTTCCCCCTGGTGGGCATGCTCTTCATCCTGAAGGCTTTTGCCATCGTGGTCTTGGGGGGGTTCGGGTCCATCGCCGGAGCGGTGGTCGGAAGCCTGATCCTGGGACTGACCGAGTCTCTGGTTACCAACTACCTCCCCAACGGGTCCGGGTGGGCCGAAGGGGT
>DASPRR010000526.1:0-3829 GCA_035624375.1 Thermodesulfobacteriota bacterium
AGGGTTATGAACAAGTGGAATGAACCAGAGGAAGACTTGGTCTATCAGGGAAGGATCAAGGTTCCCTACACTTGGTCGGTGGGCGAAGTGGGCTCCAGGTTCTTCATAGAACTTCGGGACAACAAAAAAATCTTCGGAAAACGCTGCCCGGCCTGCAAAAAAGTTCTGGTCCCGGCGCGGAAAGTTTGCGGCAAGTGCTCCCAGCAGACGGAGGAATGGGTAGAAGTGGCGAACCAAGGTACGGTACAGACCTTCACCGTGGTCCGCTACCCCTCCGATGTCCAGCCCCTGAATCCCCCCTTCGGTTACGGAATCATCAAGCTGGATGGGGCGGACACCGGAATGGCCCATCTTGTCTATGGATCAGACCCGGCGAAGTGGAAAATCGGGATGAAGGTAAAGGCGGTATTCAAGGAGAGAAGGGAGGGAAACATATTGGACATTGCTTATTTTCAGCCTCTAGTCCCTTAATTTGTTTCGGATTTTGATATTCGGATTTCGAATTTAAAGCTTCAGTCAGCTTCAGGGGGATCATATGGATAAAGTTGGTATCGTGGGCGTGGGTCAGACCAAATACGAGCGTCAGAAAAAGGGAGACAGCTTCGCCGACATGGTCTTCGAAGCGACCACCAGCGCTTTGCAGGACGCTCAAATGACCATCCAGGAGATTGAAAACGTCATCACCGTTTCCAATGACTTCTGGGACGGCCGGACGATCTCCAGCATGGCGGTCATGGATGCCTGCGGGGCCTATGAAAAGAACGTTTCCACTGTGGAAGGGGACGGGACCTTCGGAGTCCTGTACGGAATGATGCGGATTCTTTCCGGCTCTTTCAGCACAACTCTGGTTGTAGCCCATTGCAAAGGGTCTGAAAGCGTCTCCAGCCTCATCACCAACGGCATGTTTGACCCGATCTATCAAAGGGCCCTGGGTCTGGATGCCATCACATCTTCGGCCCTGCAGGCTAGGGCTTACATGAACAAGTACGGGATCAGCGAGGAAGAGTGCGCCCGGGTCTCGGTGAAAAACCACGGGAATGCCAAAAACAACCCCTATGCCCAACTTCCCATGAACATCTCGGTGAAAGACGTTCTGGCTTCCCGCATGCTCGCTGATCCCATCAAACTCCTGGACGCCTCGCCGATTTCCGACGGGGCGGCGGCAGTCATCCTGGCCCGCGAGGGCAGAGCGAAAAGGATTGCCCGGAAACCGGTGTGGATTAAGGGCATCGGGCACTGTGCCGATGCCTATTTCCTCGGAGACCGAGACCTGGCCGAATGCCCTTCCCTGGAAACCGCGGCCAGGACCGCGTATGGGATGGCTGGGATCACCAGTCCCCTGAAAGAAATCGATGTGGCGGAAATTTATGACGCCTTCAGTTATATGGAACTCCTCTGGAGCGAGGGACTGGGATTCTGCGGCAGAGGGGAAGGGGGGAAGTTCATCCAAAGCGGGAAAAGCCAGATGAAAGGGGAGCTTCCCATTAACCCCTCCGGGGGAGTTCTCTCCGCCCATCCGGTTTTAGTTGCCGGACTTGCCCGCGTTTCCGAATGTGTTCTTCAACTCAGAGAAGATGCTGGGGCTCGCCAAGTGGAAGGGGCGAAGACGGCTGTCGCCCATGGGATCAACGGTCCCTGCGGACAAAGTCATTGTGTGATTGTGTTAGGAAAATAAGCTATCAGCGATCAGCTGTCAGCTTAAAGCATTTGTTCTTTCCGCTCTCCCGATAAAGGAAAAGGATTAGGGTGAGGGGGGGAGCTGAATGCTGATAGCTGATTACTGAAAGCTGCCTTTGGAGGATTTATGGGCAAACGAGTCGCCGTCGTTGGGTCCGGTCAAACTTATCATAAGAGCGCCCGCCTGGATGTGAACGGTATCGAATTAATCCATGAAGCCGTCACCCGGGCTTTGGAAGACACCCAGCTTACCCTGAAAGACATCGACGCGGTCATCATCGGAAACATGGACCACTTTGAAGGGATCAACTACGTGGATACATGGTCCGTGGATGGCTCGGGCGCCTACCTGAAGCCCATTTTTAAAGTAACCACCGGAGGGACCACCGGAACGACGGTGGCCATGGCCGGCTATTATACAGCGGCCTCCGGGCTTTTCGATACGGTGCTGGCCATTGGCTGGGAAAAGAATTCCGAGTCGGACACCACGGGGGCCATCATCACCGCCTTCGATCCCATCTGGGACCGGCCCGCTTTTGCCGGGGCCGTTGCCGGGCTGGCGGTCGAGGCTTCGGTATATATGCATCAATACGGTATAACCGAGAAGGATGCGGCCCGCGTATCGGTCCGTGACCGGAGACACGCCACCAAGAATCCTCACGCCCACCTGCGCGGAGAAATCACCATCGAAGACGTCATGAAGTCCCCCATGCTCTCTTATCCCGTCAAGCTTCTGGATATGTGCCCGAGAACGGACGGGGCCTGCGCAGTTATTTTTGCCACCGAAGGGCGGGCGGAGAAGATCACGGATAAACCGGCATGGGTTTGGGCCACTGCCTCCCGGCATAACTATGTTTACATCGGCGACTGGGAACCGACGGCCGGCCTGAAAACCCTGGAGTCGGCCTCCAGGGAGGTATATCAGAAGGTGGGCATCCGGGATCCCTTGAAGGAAATCGATGTGATGGAGCTGTATCTACCTTACTCTTTTGCCGGCTTAAGCTGGATCGAATCGCTGGGCCTGTGCAAAAAAGGGGGAGCCCCACGCCTCCTCTGGGACGGTGTGACCGACATGGGCGGTGAGCTGCCCATCAATCTCTCGGGCGGAGTCATTTCCTGCAATCCCATCGGAGCGACGGGGCTGATCCGAGTGGCCGAGGCGGCCATGCAGGTACAGGGCAAGGCCGGACAGCACCAAGCCCCGGATGTAAAAGTAGCCGTGGCCACAGGTTTTGGCGGCTGCTTCTGGTCGGATATTATGATTTTGGGAAAAGAAAAAAAATAGCTGTCAGCGGCCAGCTATCTGCTAAAAACCGTTCGCTATTTCCCTCTCCCCCTGGGCAGAGGGGAGGGGGAGGGCGGCTGATCGCTGAATTAAGGAGATTCAAATGGAAAAGAAGGATTTCCTAACCATTTCTTCAGGAGAGCAGGCCCAGCCTTTCAACTGGTCCGTAGGTCGCCATGGGAGCAAGTTCCTGACTGCACTGCGAGATCACAAGAAAATCCTGGGGATCAAGTGTCCTTCCTGCCAAAGGGTTTTCGTTCCTCCCCGGAGGGTCTGCGGAAGGTGTTTCGTAGAAATGTCCGACTTTGTGGAGCTGCCCCCCAGAGGAAAACTTACCGCCTTCACCATCCTAATGTTCTCCTTCGTGGACCCGGACACCGGCAAAGAGCGTCCCGTGCCTTACGGATATGGCTACGTCCAGTTCGACGGGTCCGACAACACCTTCCCCCACTTTCTGGAAGAGACCGACTGGAAGAAGATTAAAATCGGCCAGAGAGTGGAGGCGGTCTTCGAGGAAAAAAGACGAGGCCACTTATTAGACATCAAACACTTCAGGTTGGTAAAAGAATAGATGCCAAGTAATACGGGAGGATCATAACCCGGAAGATGGATAAAAATTGCTCCATTCCTGATAATTGTAATTAAGCCTTCATAAACCAATATAACATTCAGGATTGATTTCCTCCGGTATTTCAATCGTTGACAGTCTCTGGCAAGAGATGAAGATTTTAATGGGTATTGGAGGGCAGAGGTTTTGATATCCCGTCCATATCCTTAATCGGGTGATCTCTTCTCAAGGTGCGGAGGTTGGCACGAAGTCGCAACTCTTGGCTGGTGGGAGCCTCCCCCGATAGGTTGTGCCCCCTT
>DASPRR010000529.1:0-6135 GCA_035624375.1 Thermodesulfobacteriota bacterium
GGCCGCTCAGCTCATCGAACAAGAATTGGTGGATGGGGTATCTCTTACCGGGAGTGTCGAGGCAGGCTCCCAAATTGCCTCTCTTGCCGGGCGACATATCAAGAAAGTTGTGCTGGAACTGGGAGGAAGCGATCCTTTCATCGTTCTGGAAGATACGGACATCGCCAAGACGGCTCGCATGGCTCTCCACGCGAGAATGATCAACTCCGGTCAAAGTTGCATTGCCGCAAAACGGTTCATCGTCATGGCAGCCATCGCGAGGCCTTTCATGGAGGCCCTGGAACGAGAGGTTAAGGAGGTCAAGATCGGGAACCCCATGGAATCGTCAACGACGATCGGTCCCCTCGCCAAGCAGGACTTTGTGGAGGTTCTTGCCGGTCAACTGGAGGATGCCAAACGGAAGGGGGCCCGGGTCATTTATGGCCCCTCTCCGCCTCCTGGCGAGGGGTTCTTTTTCCAGCCGGCCATTGTCAGCCAGGTGGAAAAAGACATGCGAATCCTAACCGAAGAGGTCTTCGGGCCCATCATGCCGGTGCTGGTTGCCCAGGGTGAAGAAGACCTAGTCCAGATGGCTAACGACACTCCCTACGGCCTCGGAGCCTCCATCTGGACCCGGGACCTGGATAGAGGGGAAAGAATCGCCAGAACGCTGGAGGCTGGCTTTGTCGCCATCAACGACATCGTTAAATCCGATCCGCGGCTTCCTTTCGGGGGAATCAAAAAATCGGGGATCGGTCGCGAGCTTTCCGAATACGGGTTGAAGGAGTTCGTGAATATCAAGAGCGTGGTCGTCAAAGGGGCATAGTTCATGAAGGCTGCGGAGCTATTCGTGAGACAGCTGGAAGAAGAGGGCGTGACCTGTCTGTTCGGGCTCCCGGGGGAAGAAAACCTTCACCTTCTGGAGGCTGTCAGGAAGGCTAACCTAAAGGTCGTAATTACCCGGCACGAACAGGCCGCAGCCTTCATGGCGGCCACCTTTGGCAGGCTCACGGGAAGAGCGGGGGTGTGTTTTTCCACCCTCGGTCCTGGAGCTACCAACCTGGTTACCGGGGTTGTGCATTCGCAGCTTATCGGGGCCCCCATGGTTTCCATTTCGGCCCAGAAGCCGAGAAAGGAGAACTGGCAGGCGAAGTTCCAGTTGGTGGACGTGATGAGCTTGATGAGGCCCATCACCAAAAAGGCCTTCTCCATCATCGACCCGAACACCATCCCCACCGTGCTTCGCAATGCCTTCAAGACTGCCGAGGCCGAACGACCCGGCGCTGTTCACATCGAATTGCCGGAGGACGTAGCCGAGGAAGAGGCAAGCGCAAGAGTGCAGGAGCGGGGTGAGGCCAGAAGGCCGGCCCCGGACCCCAAAGCCATCGACAGCGCCGTTGAGCTCATCGAGCGGGCCCAGAACCCGCTCCTCATCGTTTCGTCGGGGGCCAATCGAAAACGGATCACCCCAAGCCTGCTCTCTTTTCTGGACAAGACCGGTATCTACGTGGTTCATACACAGATGGGAAAGGGAGTCATATCCGACGAATGTGAATACAGCCTCTTTACCACCGGGATTCACAAGCGTGACTATGTGAATTGTGGAATTGACCAGGCGGACCTGATCATCACCGTTGGGTATCATATCGCGGAGTATCCGCCGTTCCTCTGGAACGGAAAACAGGACAAGACGATCTTGAACATCGATTTTGTGGAGTCAGAGCTTGATCCGTACTTTAATCCCACCGTGGAAGTGATCGGCGACATCTCCCATTCCCTCCGAAAAATCGGGGAGAGAATCTCCGGCAAGAGGCCCTTTCCTGCCTTCGCCAAAACCCGATCCTTGATCGAGAAGAAGATTCACGAATACCAGGAATCCAGGTACCCCCTCCTGCCGCAGGAAATTGTAAGGAGTGTGAGGGAGGTCATGTCTCCTGAGGACATCGTGGCCCTGGATAACGGAATCTACAAGCTTTGGTTCTCCAGGCTCTACCCTACCTTCAGGGCAAACACATTTCTCTTGGACAACGCCCTGGCCACGATGGGAGCAGGCCTTCCTGCGGGGATCGTGGCCAAGATGCTCTCTCCTCAGCGAAAGGTGCTCGTTGTGGTCGGGGATGGCGGGTTCATGATGAATTCTCAGGAACTGGAGACAGCCATACGCATCCAGGTGCCGATCGTCATTTTGCTGTTGAACGACAACGCCTACGGCTTCGTGAAATGGAAGCAAAGAAATATGAATTTGGAAAATTTCGGGATGGACCTTTCGAACCCGGATTTTGTGAAATACGCGGAGAGCTTTGGCGCAAGGGGAATACGCTTGGAGCGGGGACGGAAGCTGACCCAAGCCCTTGCTCAGGCATTCGAATTAAATCAGGTTGTGCTTGTCGAGTGCCCCATTGACTACTCGGTCAATTACGACGTTTTTTCTTCGGAACTCGGAAAGCTCGTCTGTCCGGAATAAACGGGGAAAGGCTCGATCCCCGGTCCACCGTTGCAGGAAAGCCTTTTACATCGGACGCCTCCCGTCTAATTCTTAACGAGCAAAGCCTGAAGGATGTAACGGACCATTTGCGGATTTTCCTGAAATCGCCGCATGGAATAGGAATACCAGTGGGCCCCAAAGGGGACGTAAATGCGCATGCGGTGCCCCCTGGCCAGGATCTGATCCCGAAGTTTCGCCTTTACCCCATAGAGCATTTGAAATTCATAAGCGTTTTGAGGAAGGTCCATTTCCTGGATGAATTGGAAACTGCCTTTTACAAGAAAATCATCATGGGTGGCGATCGCCACGTAGCATCGGGCCTCCAGCAGCATTTTCAGAAGCTTCAAATAATTTCCGCGGATCGCCTCCCGGTCCTTAAGGGCAATGGATTCCGGTTCCACATAGATTCCTTTGACAAGACGGGTATTCGTCCGGGACTGGACCAGTTTTCTGACATCCTCTCCGCTTCGCCGCAGATAAGCCTGAATGACCACCCCTACATTTTCAAATCCCTCGGCGCAAAGCCGTTCATAAAGGTCCAAAGTGGAGTCGGTGATGGAGGAGTCCTCCATGTCAATGCGTACAAAGTTTCCATAGCCGCGGGCTACCTGCAAGATTTTCTTGACATTTTCATGGCAGAGCCGCTCATCAATTTTCAGACCGAACTGAGTTAGTTTGATGGAGAGATTGGAGTTCAGCCCTTCCTCCTGAACCGTCTTTAGGACTCTGGCACAGACTTCCCTTGCCTGCTCCGCTTCCTCCCTTGTGGAAACATCTTCGCCCAACACATCGATAGTCGCCAGCATATTCCTGGCATTGAGGCCGCGGACGACCCGCACTGCCTCTTCTAGCCCTTCCCCGGCGATATAACGCATGGCGATGGGTCTCACCAGCTCTTTCGGCACCCGTCGCAGCGCGACCAGCAAGAGCTTGTTAATCAGATGCATCAAGGGCCCTTCACCTTTTGAGGGGTTTAAAAATACCGAAACTTATTATCGAATCAAGCGGTGGCCTGCCTGTTTTTTCCCCCGCTGCATGTGCTAAATGAAAAGAGGTTGCTCTTATTTTCCCTTTAGGATAGGTCTAAAGAATTTTTTTTCTATTTCATAAATCCTAGAGTTCCAAGAAGGGCCGCCATTACTGCCATGAGGCTTTCCCCCGCGATCATGCCAGAAGCAATCGGGATGGTATATCTATCGGCCCATTCCTTGGCCACCTTAGTAAGAATCCAGGCTATGAATGCTCCCGTAAACATAGACAATGTGTTCCAGAAGGGAATGACAAAAGCCAGCCCAAGGCCCATGGCTGAGGGGATGAATGGTCGGGTCCCAGGGGGCAGGAGGCGTTCCAGGACGGGGATGAGAATGCCTATCAACCCACCAACCGCAAGTGCCCAGATCTCTGTAATGTCCAGGCTAGACAGTCCATGAGCCAGAAGCTCTGCCACTGCCTTCCATACCTGCGCTGCCGGCGCGGGGAACCTGTCACCCCCCAGGACATCCGGTGTGGGAACGATCAGATAGAAGGCGGGAACAATGACGAAAGCACCGGTGAAGATTCCCAGAAACTGGGCGATGAACTGCTTGCGGGGATTGGCTCCCAGCAGGTAGCCTGATTTCAGGTCCGTTAAAAGGTCCGCCGAAGAAGCTGCGGCCCCCGCCGTTACGGAGGCGGTCATCAGATTGGTGAGGATGCGGGCAGGAGCGATGACACCGAAGAAAAGCTGCGTGATTTTGCCCATGGCTCCAATGGGGGTGATATCTGTTTCGCCGGTCGCCCGGCAGGCTACAAGGGCCAAGAAGAAAGTCATAACCACCGAGGCGATCCCCATCCACCAATGGATGGAGAAACTGATTACTTGGATGGATACCACGCCGACCGTCGCCACCGCCATGCCCAAGAGGACCCATGTTCCTGGGACTTCAATATTTTGAAGGGCCTCAAGTTTTCTATCCCGGACCCGGCTCTCTCGGGGGATAACAATCCTGGCCAGGCCAGAAAAGACGCGGCCAATGGTCCGCCACTGGAAGGCAAAGGCCGTCAAGCCGGAGGTCAACATGATAGCGGTGCCTCCCCAGAGACTCCACGAGACGATTCCCTGATATCCGAGCTCTTTGATCACACCCTTCCCGTACATTATGGGGCTGAGACAGGCGTAGTTGATCAATCCCCCCACTAACATGCTCCACGCAACGCGGATGCCGATGATGGCCCCCGCGCCGATCATAATCAGACTCATGTCCCAGGAGATGGTCCACTGGAGCAATTTCTGGCCGGTGATCCTGCCGGGAATCTCCAGCATGGCCGGAATCTTCAGGACTTGGGGATACCAGGTTAAGGGATTGGCGCGTGCAAAGCCCATCACCGCCCCCAGGACAGCGGAGATCCCCAGGCTCCTTGCCTGCTTCGCCGCCTCCCTCTCTGTAGCATAGAGGGCACGCAGAGTCTGCGCGGCTGCGATCCCGCTGGGGAATTTGAGCTGTTCCCTATTGATCATTTGCCGCTTCATGGGAATGGCCAAGAGGACTCCCAGGATGGCCAGGAAGATTGTCCATAGGAGAAGAGTCCAGAATGGCAAATGTGCACCCTGAATCATCAGGAGAGCGGAAACCGCGCCCACCATGGTACTGCCTGTGGAATAGCCTGCTGAGCTGGCGGTGGACTGCATGCAATTGTTTTCTAAGAGGGTGAGATTCGTTCGGAAGATCCCGATCTTCTTCAATCCAGCGCCGATGGAAAAGGACAAGATACAGGCGGTGATGGTAACACCTAGGCCCCATCCGGTTTTCAGGCCAACATAAAGGTTGGAAAGGCTCATGAATCCGCCCAGGATGGCTCCGACGAGGACGGCCCTCACCGTGAGCTGGGGGATGTCGCCGTGATAGTGGTTTTCAAACCACTCAAGTTCAATCTCTTCAGGGCTCTTCCCAGCAGGATCAATTCCGAAAAACGGGGACTCCTTTTTTTCCATCCTCTTTTTTCTCAGCAAACCCGCGGCAAAGTGCCTTTTCACCACCTTGCTCGCTCGTAATTTCGGACGGGGCATTACCCTTGATCTGTAGGATGTTTCACCCCATTGGAAACCCAGGCTCTGGCAGCCCTTGCCAAGCTACGGGGCATAAAATGTATGCATCAAAACATTATTTTAATGCCTCTTTAATATACTACTCGAAATTCTACCCTTTCGGCAATCAGCCCGAAAATACGATCCTTCGCGGCGTAAAATGGGGGCTTCACCCTAAGCGGCACCGGCAAGTACATTGGATGGCAAGGTACAAGTGGCCAAAATCAAAAATTTTGCATCTAAAATTTATAGATGAAAGGGAGGGAAAAACAATGGTGAAAATAAGATTGACAGCGCTGCTTGCGGCCCTCAGCCTGGCCTTATTTGTTCCTGGAGCAAATGCCGCAGAAGGAGTGGCCGGCGGGCTGGGCAGGGCCTTTACGGCTGGTGAGATTATCGGAGTCCACGTTAAGAATCCTCAGGGAGAAATGCTGGGTAGGATCACTGACTTAGTCATGGACGAGCAAGGAAGGGTTGCCTTGGTTATCCTTTCCCATGGGGGGTTCTTGCATATCAATGAAAAAGAGACCGCTATCCCTTTAAATGCGCTGAGATACGATCAGCCCGATAACCGTATAATTCTGGACATCAGTAGGGAAAAACTGGC
>DASPRR010000557.1:0-4375 GCA_035624375.1 Thermodesulfobacteriota bacterium
ATACACGGGATCGGAAATCCTTCTCTTCTTCACTCAGCAGGGAATCGATCTGGTAGAAATCCACGGGTCCCCCTTTCATCATCTTTCAGCCTCGTGCTTCCTTCCTTTTTTCTGCTCCCAAAACTCTGGTTTTTGAACCTCGCGCACCTTGAGCCTAGCCGGTTGTTTGCCCCTTCCGCTGACAACCCTCCCTTTCATGACTCTTCCATTCCTTTTATTATTATAAGCGCAATTTATTCGCTTTTATCTCTCTCTTTCCTCTGCTTTCCCTTATCTTTCCTGGAAAGGAGCACTCTTTTTCACTGGGTCATCCGAAAAGCAGACCATGGTAAAATGAAAAAGTAGAACCTTTGACCGTTCGAGGGAGCTCGGGGAATGAATGGACAGCCAAGAGGGGGTGGACCTTGATCGATGATCTTCTGCAGAAAATCGAACTTTCGGATAAGTCCGGTGTCGCGGAACTGATCGGCACCGAAATAGTCTCTCAAGGTCGGGCATGGCCCATTCACCTATCCCTGTACCCCGTTGCCCAGCGGGTCTTGAACCCGCCCTTCATCAACCCGCATCTCCCCAAGATGTACCGGGTCTGCCGGGAATTCATCCCCTATCTTTCGGAAGAAGACATTCCTCTCCTGGTTCGGCTAGAGATATCCGAGTATACCCGGAGGCCCAAATTGGAGAAGGTCTTTCCACCCGCCCAGACATCCTCCTCGGGTCCCTTCGAGGATCTCGAAGCGGCCATCCGCGAGGGAAAGCGGGAAAAGACCGCCGCCCTGATGGCCGCTTTCCAGGAGCAACGGGGAAAAGCAGAATTGGCCCGCAGGCTTCTGCTCCTGGGAAGCGGATACCTGGACCAGACCCTCGGGCACTCCTTATCCTGCACGGCCTTCATCCTTCTGGAGATGATGGAACGACCCGAACAGGACTCCTGGCCTGCTCTAGTAACCCTGGCGGATTATTTCTGCAAAGGAGGATTCTCCTCCACACCCCGCCTGCGGAATTCAGCCCTGGAGTCGGAGCAGGCCCTGGACCACCATCTCCTCAGGGCCACCACTGGGCGCGGTATTGTGAATCTGCACCACACGATCACCCGTTATGCGGTGGAGCGGGTACGCCATCTCCTGAGCGATGCTGAATACTCCCACCTGATCTCCTGCTGGATCGATTTCTTGGGCGGGAAGGATGCGGCAAGCCCCGCGATTGAACCGTCTATAAAAATCAACGACTATCCTGAATTTTATCGTTTTTTTTCCAAACGGGAAGAAAGACCGGTCCTAGCTTCCTTCGCCGGATTGGTGCCCACAGAAGAAGGACGGAAGCGGCTGGCGCGTTACTTAGTTCGGGCGGTGTGCGACTCGTACCAGGGGAATTACGACCCCCATTACCTGACCGGACTCGGGTCAGCCCTATGGGTGGTGAATCGCCATTGGAACCAGGCCTCTCTGGCCTTGAATGCCCTGAGGCAATATCTAAACTACTTCTTCACCCACATGATTTATTGAGCGGTTCGAATTTTGCCTCGACCCTCCGCAACTCCTTCCCGAACCAAGTCTCAACCATCTCCGTTCCGGGCCCTCCACAATTGGTGGAGGTCTTTTCTCCGTGCTCATTGCCCCTTGCTCTAGGCTCTATGCCCTTACGTCTGTTTCTCATTATCAATCAAATTCCCTAGATTGAGCCTTCTCGCCAAAGTTAAAGTTGAACTTCCTCGGCGGAGAAGGTAAAATGAACCAATGCATTTGGAAATTCTCAAATCTGCTGCGGAAAGGGGAAGGAACAGACGGATGAACGGAAAAGCGGAAGGAATGCGGTTCACGGGCGCTTCCAAATACGTCCTCGACCCGGAACTGGCTAGGATCGTCAACATTTCCATGGCCCTGGAAATGCCTCTCCTGCTGAAAGGGGAGCCCGGAACTGGCAAAACCATGCTGGCCTATGCCATTGCCGAGGCCCTGGATATGCCTCTCATCGTTCTCAACGTGAAGTCCAGCATGAAGCTGGTGGACGCCCTTTATCAGTATGACACCCTGACCCGACTGAACGACAGCCGCTTCGGCGACTCCAAGCGGGACGTGAGCAATATTGAAGAATATATTAAGATGGGTAAAATCGGCCAGGCCTTTGTTTCGGCCATCCGGGTAGTTCTGCTCATCGACGAAGTCGACAAGGCCGACACCGACTTCCAGGACGACATGCTCGACGTCCTGGACCAGATGAGCTTCGACATTGTGGAGGTCGACAAGACCATCAAGGCTAAAAATCGCCCGGTCATTGTCATCACCAGCAACGCCAAGAAGGACCTCTCCGACCCCTTCCTGGGGCGCTGCAACTTCCACCACATCGCCTTTCCCGCTCCGGACCTCATGCGGGAGATCATCGTGGTGCACTTCCCCGGCCTGGAACAGGACCTGTCGAAGGCCTGTATTGATACCTTTTACCGCTTGAGGGAAATCCCGGGAATCGAGAAGAAGCCGGCCACCCGGGAGCTGATCAACTGGATCCGGGCGCTGCGCTGCGACCCGGATTTCAAACCAGCAAGATTAAACAAAGGCGAAGTTCCTTATCTTGGAGTGCTCTACAAAAAGAGCATGGATTTCACAGTAGCAACTCAGCATCTGGCTAGGGGAATCCGTAGCTGATACCTCTATAACAAGAGAGGGGCGAATTGGTTTAGGCCCCTCAGCTGTGATTCAGTCAGGCGAATTCGAACCACGAAATCCTCGATAAAGAAGTGTCAATGTGAGTGCTTGGTGCCAGTCCGAATTCTTTTTACTAAACAATGACGCTGACACTTTCCACAGTTTTCGGATTCTGGTATTCGGATCTCGGATTTATTGAGGTTTTCCATTGTTTGTAAACTTCTTCTATAAACTTCGCGAAGTGGGCATTCCCGCGACGCCTACTTCTTTCCTCCGCCTCCACAAAGCCATGAGTCTGGGGCTGATCACCTCGTTGGAGGATTTTTATACCTCCGCCCGGGCAATCCTGGTCAAGAGCGAACGCTACTTTGACCTCTACGACCAGGTCTTCGCTCATTATTTTAAGGGAATGGACCTTCCGGACCAGGAAGGGATCGACCTGGACGAAGCGGCCAGGATGCTTCTGGAGGAATGGCTTCGAGACCCCGAAGGGGTCGCCCAGGCTTTGGGTGTGAACCCGGAGGAGCTGCTGAATTTAAGCCCCCAGGAGCTCATCGAATATTTCCTAGAACGGCTGAAAGACCAGACCGAAGCCCACCACGGCGGCAACAAGTGGATCGGGACCCGCGGCACGTCTCCGGTAGGCCACTCCGGACACCATCCCGGGGGAATGCGAGTCGGTGGAGCATCCATGAACAAGAGCGCGGTCAAGGTGGCCATGGACCGGCGCTACCGCGACTATTCCATGCAGGGCCTCCTGACTCAGTCGCAAATCGGGGAGGCTTTGAAACGCCTACGCCACATGGTTCCCTTCGGCCCCAAGGATCGGGTCAACATCGATGAAACCATTTACGAGACCATGCGTAACGCGGGGGAGATCGAGATTGTTTTCGACCGGAGCTTGAGAGACCGTCTCAAAGTCGTCCTGATGATCGACAACGGCGGCTGGTCCATGGATCCTTACGTGGACGTGGTTCAGGTTCTGTTCGATTACTCCCGGAACCAGTTCAAGGACCTCAAGACCTATTACTTCCATAACACCATCTACGATTATGTCTGGGCCGATCCGCCGCGCCGCCGCAAGCCCCAGAAAGTGGAAGAGTTCGCCCGTCTGGACCCCGAAACCCGCCTAGTTATCTTGGGGGACGCCAGCATGGCCCCTTACGAGCTCATGGCCACGGACGGGTCCATCCATATCGAAGAGCGGAACCTCATCCCTTCCATCGACCGCCTGCGGTTTTTGGCCAAGAACTTCCGCCACACCGCCTGGCTCAACCCGCGGGTGGAGATGGAGTGGCACTACGTCCGCACCCTCCAAACCATCCGCATGATCTTTCCCATGTTCGAGCTCACCCTGGACGGCCTGGAAAAAGCCGTCCGGCACCTCATGAAAAACAACTAATCTCTCAGCTACATGAAAGGTTGAACCGAATCGAAGAGGGACGGATCGGTTCGAATCGACTGATTCCCTCCCTCCCGCAACCGGATTGCGGCCAAAGGCTCGAGATCGGGGATGGGAGAATCGATGTACTCAGGAAATAAGGCAACCCGGCGGCCAAGGAAAAAAGAGAGATTTACGCGTCACCATCTCCTCGACCCAGGAGGAAAATGTCTTTGCCGACCGAGTTTTACAAGTGGATATTGAAGAATGGAATTACAACTTCGGACCGACACATTTTCTATTGTTCATCAGAATTCAAAGCGGCAGGGTTACCAATACGGAATTCGGTGATTGG
>DASPRR010000568.1:0-8688 GCA_035624375.1 Thermodesulfobacteriota bacterium
CTCGGTCGAGTCTGCCATTGCCTGAAAGCCACTCCGCCGGCGAGAGACAGGCCCAGCAAATCCGCTATCGGATTAGGGTACACCAGAATAAACCCTGCGACAATGAGCAAAATTCGCTCGACTCCCGATGTCTTCCGCATCAGCCGGCCGCAAATCCCCGCAGCCAGAATCCCGACTCCGATGAACAAGGGCACGACGAAAGCGGGAAGGGTGTACTTCCAGGACATCATGGTGGTCTTGTAGGGATCGCCCCCGGTAAGGGCGGCCGCGGCAAAGGCATTGAGAGCCGTGGGAAGGGTAACCTCGGCCAGGGGCGATTCATGAATTACCCCTACTCATCCGGGGACGATCTCAGGATTTCCCGGGAGGGGTCTCAATTCTCTCAGGGTCATCGAAGGACAGAGGGGTTTTGATCAGGGGAGAAAACAAAAAAGCACAGCCCCCAAGCCCAGATGCAATGAAAACCCAGAAAATGATTGCTGTCAGTCGCCTGGGGGCCATGCCCTAAGAGAAGAAGATGGAGTTTTTCTGCCGTTCCTACTTAGGCTTCTTGCCCAGCCCATTTCTCATACGCTGTTTATGGGCATCGGAATCCAGATGGCAGCGTTTGTATTTCTTTCCGCTACCGCACCAGCAAAGGTCGTTCCGACCTAAGCTTTCCTTCTTGTCGGCTTTTTTTTGATTATTGAAAATTCGTTCCAAAAATTTCATCTCTACCTTCACCCGATTTCACTTGAATCCCTGGATCGCAATCGGCATTCCGCAATCCGCTTCCGGATTTCCGCGATTGAACTAATACCTGCGACCCCCGCCTCCGCCACCCCGGCCGCCTCGGAACCCGCCGCCGCCCCGCCCGCCTTCCCGCCTGGGCCCGCCGCCACCGCCTTCTTTTTTGGGCCGGGCTTCGCTAACTGTTATGGTGTTGCCTAGAAGCTGTCCTCCGCTGAACCTTCGGATGGCCTCCTGGGCCGCTTCTTCGGTCTCCATTTCCACGAATCCGAATCCCCTGGAAATCCCAGTGTACCTATCTTTGATGATGTTTACCGAGACGACTTTACCCACTTCGGAGAAATTCGCTTTCAAATCCTCTTCGGTGACCTTCATGGACAAATTTCCGATATAAAGATTCTTGTTCATACCGGCCTTCCCTCCTTTTTCGTTATCCCTCTTTCGGATTTGAAGCGAAAAATCTTCAAGGGATTTCATCCTCCGAAGGAGATCGCTCTCGGAATCCCTCGGCCTCAAAAAAAAAGCCGCCCTTGGCTTAAAGAGCCAGGCGGCTTGCCTTTTCGATACCTAAGCTCTTTACAAGACTTATTAATAAGGATAGATTTTACAGGAATATAAGTCAAGCTCTATTTCGAAAACAGCTGGTTTGAGATCGAAATTCCCTTTGAAAATTCCCTTTCTAGCCTATCTCATCGGCAAGTTGCAGAGGCCAGACCATCATTGAGGTGATTTTGCACACTCGATTCGTCATTCAACAACACCATGCCTCCCACCTCCATTTCGACTTCCGCCTGGAGATGGGGGGAATTCTGCGTTCATGGGCAGTCCCCAAGGGGCCATCCATGGACCCGACGGAAAAAAGACTGGCGGTGGAAGTGGAGGACCACCCCCTGGAGTACATAGATTTTGAAGGAACGATTCCGGAAGGGGAGTATGGGGCCGGTCGGGTCTTGATCTGGGACCGGGGGACGTACCGACTCCTGGAAAGGAGGAATGATAAAATCATATTCTTTCTGGAAGGAGAGAAACTCCGAGGAAATTTTGCCCTGGTCCGACTTAAAAGGAGCAAGACGGGAAGGGATTGGCTGCTGATTAAACAGAAGGATAGTTAGGGGGATCCCTCCTCGCTTCGATTTTAATTTTTCCCACCTCCATCATCGCCTTGAAGTAAACAGGTTGATTTTCAAGAAGAAAGAGGCGAAAGATCGACGGAACCCATGACCGAGCGGATAAGTCCCAAGCCTCTTGGGAGTATTCATGCTTTCGGGGAAAGTTTTTTCGCCAGCCCGCGCACAAGAGGGAAAGAAAGGAGTGCTAGGGCCAGGGTCAGAAGAACCCCCGAAATCGGGCGGGTGAAGAAGTACAGCGGATTTCCCGTCCCGAACATGATCAGGGCCTTACTGAGATTGACTTCCATCATGGGTCCCAGCACAAAAGCCAAGACGAGGGGGGCGGGTTCAAAAGCGAACCGCCTCAGGAGGTAACCCAAAACTCCGAAGAAGAGGGTCATGAAGACATCGGCGATACTGTTGTTCAGGGCATACGCCCCCAGGAGGACGAACATGATGATGAGGGGGGAGAGAATCGCATAAGGAATACGCAGCAGCTGGACGAAAATCCCGATGAGCGGCAAATTCAGGATCAAGAGCATGATGTTCCCGACGTACATGCTGGCGATGACTCCCCAGAAAACATGGGGCCACCTGAGAAGAAGCAGCGGACCCGGCGTCACGCCATGGAGCATGAGGGCCGCAAGCAAGAGCGCCAGGACCGAATTGGTGGGGATGCCCAGGGTGAGCAAAGGAACGAAGCCGCCTGCGGTAGCGGCATTGTTGGCCGTTTCCGGACCCGCCACCCCTTCGATGGCCCCGGTACCGAACCGCTCCGGGCGCTTGGAAACCCGTTTCTCGACGGCATAGCTCATGAGGGAAGCAACGGCTGGCATTCCGCCCGGGAGCACCCCGATGCCGAATCCGAGGCCGCTGCCCCGGAGGATCGACCCGAAAGACTCCTTCCAATCCTTCCGCGTGGGAAGGAGATTCTTCGGGACCGCCAAGACCGAACCGGTTTTCTCCCGCTGCTCGATGTTGTAAAAAATCTCCCCTAGGCCGAAGAGGCCCATGGCCAGCGGGACCAGGCCGATGCCGTCGCGCAGGTAAAGGGTTCCGAAGGTAAAGCGGTCCACGCCATGGATATCATCCGTTCCCACCACGCCCAGGAGCAGGCCCAGGGCGGCCATGAGAAGTCCCCGGGCGACCGATTTGCCCACCAGGGTGCCGATGCAGGTAAAGGCGAAAAATAGAAGCGCGAACATCTCCGGAGCGCCAAACTTTAGAGCCGCCTCTGCAAGGAAAGGGGAAATGAGCATGACCGCCACCACTCCCAAGGTCCCTCCAATGAAAGACCCGAAGGCGGCAATGCCGAGGGCGGCCCCGGCTCGGCCCTGGCGCGCCATCTGGTAGCCGTCGATACAGGTGATCACCGAGGCGGCTTCGCCCGGGATGTTCACCAGAATGGAAGTTGTTGATCCCCCGTACATTGCCCCGTAATAAATCCCGGCCAGGAAAATGAGCGAAGAAATCATATCCATCCCCACCGTTGCCGGGAGGAGCAGGGCTATGGAGGCCGTGGGGCCGAGCCCGGGCAGAACGCCGATCACGGTCCCGATCACCACTCCCAGAAATACGACCAATAAATTTCCCGGGGCCAAAGTGGTGGCCAAACCGGTCCATAGAGGGCCGATAATTTCCATCCGTTGTCTTTCACCACCCCTTGGGCAAGGGGAAAAATCCCGCCGGCAAGGGCACTTTTAGCAGCACCCGGAATACGACCAGGGAGACCGCCGAGGCAATCGCCGCCGTCCAGAAAGAGGTCGACCAGCGCTGTGTTTCCACCCAGCGAAGCTGGACGACAAGAAGCGCGAAGGTGGAAACGAGGTAGCCCAGCTCGTTTAGGACCATTGTGTAACCTAAGATGGAAGCCAGAGCGATGGCGAAGGCGCTCCATCGGGACGACTCGGGGGAAACAGATTTTTCCTCTGATCCCGGACGAAGGAGAAGCCACACCCCCAGGCCGCTCATGGTGCAGGCGATGAGCAGGGGAAAGAACCCCGGTCCCGGAAGTTTGGAAGTCCCCGGGTCTAGCCGCCACCCTGCGATCGCCAGCAACACTCCACCGAGAAGGGCGGCGACGCCGACTCCTCTATCCACCCGGTTCATCGTTTCTCCTCCTAAGGCTGCTTTTTCAGGGAGGCCCCCACCTGCTCATACATGGCCTTCATGCTCTTGTGGAAATCCTCCCCGCTGAGGTAAGCCAGTTCTACCTGAAGCTTCTGGGCGCTGGACTTAAACTGAGGGTCATCGAAAACTTTTTTCAGGCTGTCGTGGAGTTTCTGGACGATCGGCTTCGGGGTATTTTTGGGAAACACAAAGCCCTTCTGGTTCTCGATGTAGACGTCGTAACCCAACTCCCGCAGGGTGGGAGTATTCGGCTCCACCGGAGAACGGGCCAGGGAGGAATGGGCCAAAGGACGAATCCTTCCCCCCTGGACCAGGGCATAGGCCTCGTTGGGCGAGGCCATGGCCACATTCACATGACCTCCAGCCAGAGCGGCGAGGGTTTCTGCTCCTCCCTTGTGGGGGACATGGCGGAGGCGCATCCCCGTCCGCTTTTCCGTCACCAATACGGTGGAGTGATGCAAGCCGCCGATCCCCGAAGTGGCGTAAGTATACTTCTCGGGATTCTGTTTGGCGTCAGCCACGAACTCCGGCATGGTTTTCCAGGGGCTGTCGGTCCGGACGTAAAAGCCCACGCGTTCGATCATAAGCCGAATGATGGGGACGAAATCGTTGATGGCATCGTAGGGAAGGCTCTTGAAGTGGGGCACGGAGATGGTTTCGCTCCCTCCGGCCACGAGCAGCATATAACCGTCCGGTTTCGCGACAGCGACGGATTGAGCCGCAATGGTTCCGGTGGCCCCCGTTTTATTGATGACCACAAGGGGCTGGCCCACATATTTGTGGGCCACATCAGCCACCGCCCGGGCGATCATGTCCGTCCCCCCGCCGGGAGGGTACCCGACGATCACTTCAATGGGTTTGGAAGGATAATCCTGGGCCTGAGCATAACCGACGGCCAGAAAGAGAGCCGGAAGAAAAAACAATCCAGTCCAGCTGCGAAATCCTTTCCTTTCCATGCCTTTTCTCCTTTCTCGGCTGGATTTCTTTACCTAGATCAAGATTAAGAAGGAAAAATTCCTTCGCTGCAGGGAAGGATGCAGGATGGCATCCCCAAGGCAAAACGTGCGCCCGTGTCAAGGCCGCTCGCGAAATTCCTTGAACAGACGAAAAATATAATAGGAAACGGAGGGATGTCAAGGAAAAGGAAGACCTCCCAAAAAAGAAAAACTGTTTGACACCCTCCTCCGGAAATTGTATACATGATTGTATTTAAAAAACGCACAGGAGCCCGGAGCCCTTGATTCCCGCAGTTCAATCCACCCGAGTCGTGCAGGAGATGGAGGCGGCCATCCTTTCCGGGGCGTTGAAGCCCCGGGAGCGACTGGTGGAGATGGACCTCATCTCCCGTTATGGCGTCAGCCGGACAGTCATCCGAGAGGCTCTGAAGCGCCTGGAATCCCGGGGTCTCATCCGGACGGCGCCTTTCCGCGGGGCTGCGGTAGCCGACCTGACGGTGGAGGAGATCGAAGAGCTCTATTTCGCCCGGGCGGCCATCGAGAAGACCGCCGCCGGGCTGGTCCTGGATCACATCCGTCCGGAAGAGGTCCAGAGGCTGAAAACTCTGCTCCGCGATTTGGAAAGCCACCTGCGGCGCAAGACCCCCCAGATGATCGAAAAGGACCTGGAGTTCCACCGGGCCGTCTATCAGACCTGCCGGAACCGGTACCTCTGCGAGGTCATCGACTTTCTGCGAACCAAGGCGCATATCGTGGGGTACAACGCCTGGTCCCTGCCCCAGCGCATCGAGCAGTCGATCCTGGAGCACCGGGAGATTTTGCGGGCCATCGAAGAAGGTCACCGCCCCCGGCTGGAGAAACTGGTGGTGAAACATATCACCTTCTCCAAGAGAAGCTATCAGACCCAGCTGAAAGGGATGGATCGGACGAATCCTGGAGTGAAGAAACCTCTCCCGATGGGAATGAGGAAAAAGACGAGGCCGGAAAAATCGAAGGAATAAATGGTAAGGGAGGAAACACGTTGGCCAAGGTTCGAATCTACCGCGAACTCTGCAAAGGGGTGGAGGAGTGCGGCATCTGCGTCTCCGTCTGCCCCAAGAAGCTTTTTCAACCGTCCCCCGCTTTGAACCCCAAAGGGTACCGGCCTCCGGAAATGAAGAACGAGGCCGTCTGCACGGGCTGCGAGAACTGCATGATCTACTGCCCGGACCTGGCCATTGCGGTGAAAAGGGATAAGACCGCGAAGGGGGCCAAGAAATGAAGGGGACACGGGTTCAAACGGGAAAATATTTCATGATGGGAAACATAGCCTGTGCCGAAGGAGCCCTCGCCGCCGGGTGCGAATTCGCCGCGGGGTATCCGATCACCCCGGCCACGGAGATCGCCAACCGTTTGGCCGAGAGGCTCCCCCAGGTGGGGGGCATGTTTCTGCAGATGGAGGACGAGATCAGCTCCATCGCCGCCATCATCGGCGCCTCCTGGACCGGAAAGAAAGTCCTGACCGCCACCTCAGGTCCGGGAATCAGCCTCATGCTGGAAAATATCGGCTTTGCCATCGGGGTGGAGACACCCTGCGTGATCGTGAATGTGCAGCGCGGAGCGCCGACCACGGGCATGCCCACCGCCGGGGTTCCGGCGGACATGGTCCAGCCCAAGCGGGGGTCCCATGGGGACTACGAGATTATCGCCCTCTGTCCGGCATCCCCCCAGGAGATGTTCGAACATACGATTCTGGCCTTCAACTTTGCCGAAAAATACCGCGTGCCCGTATTTATCCTTTCGGATGCTTTTGTGGGACACATGCGGGAAGAGGTGGTCATCCCCGAGGTCGAGAAGATCGAGATTGTCAACCGCAAGGTCCCCGAGATCGGAACCGACCCCCAGAAGGTCAAAGGGTTCCTGGATGAAGATGTGGCCCCCATGTTCATCTTCGGGAAAGGCTTCCGTTCCCACGTAACTAGTTCGTGCCACGATGAGTATGGAAAGCGGAACCTGAGCGACCTCACCGCCCTCGACAACTTCATACGGAAACTTTCCGATAAGATTCTGAAGCACAAGGAAGACATCGTGAGGGTCGAGCGGGACTACGTGGGAGCCGAGGTGGTCCTGGTCTCCTACGGCGCCGTGTCCCGGGCGGCCAAAATGGCGGCAATGCGGGCTCGGGAACAGGGGTTGCCGGTGGGGACTCTCCGGTTGATTACCCCCTGGCCCTTTCCCGGTGAAGAGATCGAAGAAATGGCCCGGAAGGCAAAGAAGGTGATCGTCCTGGAAAACAACCTGGGGCAGCTTTATCCCTTCATCAAAGCCGAGGCCGCATGCCACGCGGACGTTTCTTTCCTACCGCCCCGGGTCATCGGAGAAATCCAGGACCCGGAGGCCATCCTGAGTCGAATTCGAGAGGTAATGAAATGAACGAAATCGTCCATCCCCTCCATCGCTTCATTCGTCCCTACGTGACTTCCACCACCAACTGCCCGGGCTGTGGGAACGGGATTGCCGCCCAGGCCATCCTGCGGGCGGTCGAAGAGCTGGGCATGACCCTGGACGATTTCATCTTCGTAACCGGGATCGGGTGCTCGGCCTGGATCCCCAGCCCCTTTTTCAACGTGGATGTCCTCCATACCACCCACGGCCGCCCTATCGCTTTCGCCCTGGGGATCAAGATGGGCCTGCCGGAGAAGAAGGTCATGGTCACCAGCGGGGACGGAGACCTGGCGGCCATCGGCGGCAACCACCTGATCCACAACGCCCGGCGGAATGTGGAAATGGTGGTCATCTGCCTCAACAACGGGATCTATGGCATGACCGGAGGGCAAGCCGCCCCGACCACGCCCATGGGATTGAAGACCGCCACCACTCCTTACGGGACCTTCGAGAATCCCTTCGACATTTCCGAGCTGGTCATCGCCGCGGGAGCCACCTTCGTGGCCCGGTGGACGACGCATCACGCCCGGCAGCTGACCGCTTCGATTAAAAAGGCGATTCAGAAGAAAGGCTTTTCCTTCATCGAAGTCATCACCCAGTGCCCGGTCCAGTACGGAAAGAAGACCGGGTCCGGCAGCGCGGTGCAGATGATGAAGGAGTATAAGGAAAAATCCATCCTGGTGAAAGAGGCGGCCAAGCTTCCAAAGGATGAGTTGCATGGGAGGATCGTCGTCGGGGAGCTGGTGGACAAAGAGGCGCCGGAAATGCTCGAGGAAATCAATAGGATGAAGAAAAAGGTTGCGGGAGAGAAGGCATGAACCGGACCGAAATTCTGGTGGGCGGGGTAGGGGGACAAGGGGTTATTCTGGCCGGGATTTTGCTCGGCGCGGCAGCCACCCTTTTTGACGGGAAGAAAGCCGTGCAGACGCAGGCCTACAGCTCGGAGCAGAGAGGCGGGATGGCCCGAGCCGAGGTTATCATATCCGACGAACCGGTCACCGACCCCCAGGTCCGCAGACCGGATGTTCTCATGGCCCTGGCCCAAGACGCGGTCAACCGGCATCTGAAGAAGATCAAGCCCGGCGGGCTTCTGGTCGTGGACTCGGACCTGGCGCAGGAGGTGGAAAAGGGGAATTTCGAGGTCCTATCCATTCCCGCCACCAGCATTGCCGACAAGGAAATGGGCAGCGTGGTTGTGGCCAACCTGATCCTGCTGGGCGGACTGCTCAAAAAGACGGCGGTCCTTTCGGTCGGGGCCATGGAAAAAGCCATCGAGGCCAACGTCCCGCCCAAGGCCAAGGAGATGAACCTCAAAGCTTTCCGAAGAGGACTGGAATTTT
>DASPRR010000597.1:0-6392 GCA_035624375.1 Thermodesulfobacteriota bacterium
ACAATTACTGATTCAAGTCTGCCTAAGAAAGGCAGAGCCAGATGGTTCTGCCTTTCAGCTTTCACTGCTTGTTTCCTATTTCTTCACTTTATCCTGTCTTCCAGTCGCCGCGGGCGGGAAGCGTCGGCGCCTCCTCTCCCCCCACGATCACATCAACCGCGCTTGAAGCCTTCCAGCTCGTCCTGGGCCCAGCTCAGCGCCTGGTCCATCGACTGGCCGCCCTTAGTCATCTTCGCGACCAAGGTCGTCACCGTGGCCCGGTTGTAAATCTGCACGGCGATATCCCGCGGCGCGGGGTAAGCGGAGATCGAGGGCGTCGCATTATGGAACGGCCGGACCGGATAGTTGTATACCGTGCCGCGCGGCGGTTCGACCTCGGACCAGATCTTGAAATCGGACATGCTCATGAAAGGTGGGATATCATACCCGTCCACGGCAATGTCGCGCTCCTCCACCTGCTCCCGCTGCATCAGAAAGGTCAGTAGGTCCTTCGCCGCGCTCTTGTTCTTACTGAAAGACCAGATGCCCCAGAAATACGTCAGGTGGGGGACAAAGCGGCCCTTCGGACCAGCCGGGGTCGGAAAGGTCCAGCAATCCGCCGCGACGGACGGGTTGTCCCGTTTCGCCACGGCCCAGGCGGAGGGCGGGTTGAAGATCAATGCCGTCTTGCCGGCGATCAGCGCCCGGTTGTTGGAGGCATCATCAAAGCTGTACACGTCATCGGGCAAGAATTTAGCAAGCTTCATCATGTATTCGAGCGCTTGCTTCACGGCGTCTGACTTCACCGTGATATTCCCCTGCGCATCCACCAGTTCGGCGCCGAAGCTTCTGAACAGCGCTCCGACCCAGTCTACGTTATCCGAGGTTTGCCCAAGGCCTAAGGCGAAAGGCAGGTTGGCCTTCTTCGCCGGCTCGGCGAGCTTCAGCATGGTATCCCACGTCCACTGGTCGGATAGGGCCGTGTGTTCCGGCTTGGCCGGGTACATGGCCTGTACGTCGAGGCCTTGCGCCTTAAAGAAGCTGATCCGCGCGCAGGAGGGTTTGTACTGCGAGCCTGAGCTTGACGGCACGCCGACCCAACGTCCTTTGACCTTGGCAAGGTATTCGGAAGCTGGGTTGATCTTGCCGTACTTTTTCTCCAGGCTATTGATCACATCATCCACCGGCTCGAGGTTCTCCGCGTTGTTGCCGATATTCCAGGTGTCGAAGGCCAGAATATCGTGGCCGGCCTTGGCCTGGGCCTCGGCGGACATGGTCAGGAGAATCTTGTTCCCTATGGAGGTAATGTAATCGTCGGTCACCTCGACTTTGTTCTTCTTCGCCCAGGCCGCCACCTGTTTTTTCATCGCGGCGTTGCCTGCGGGTACCCAGTGGTCCCAGAACCCGACCGAGAGCTTGCCGGCGGCGCGGGCGGTGCGAACGTGCACCAGCGGCAGCGTAGCGGAGGCGGCGGCCGCAGCCCCTAGTTTCAACACATCACGGCGCGAAATTCCAGATCCTTTGGTCTTCATCGGTCTCCCTCCCTCGTGTTGGTTGTAAACGGCTGTTTCAATTTCCGAATTGGGGTCGATTCCCTCCTGAGCCAGAGAAACCTTTGCATAGGCGACGAGACCTCCTCACCTCCTTCTTACTTAATTCAGGATAAGGTTGAAATGAAGAATGAAGGAAGAAGATGGACAAAAAATCAACAGAATTCACAGAGCCCCAAATATCGCCAAAGCAACTTTTTCCAGCAAGGTTGGTTCTGAAAAGATCTTTTTACTCAAAATGTCGATCTTGGAAGTCGACAGTAACTTGTACAAGGAAAAGGAATGATCCCTTTGGTAAACCCTGGAGAACATCACCGTGAACTTTTTTCAGTCACAATCCACGACCATTATATAGGCACCTTGCGGAAACTCCTTCGCCTAATTGCCTCCGGATGGTTAGAGGCTATTTTGATGGATTTACCAAGATACGGAGTGATAGCACCGGCTAAAAATACTCCTTTGCTCCCAGCCAGTCAAGCGGATATTTCGCGGATATTTCTCTTCCCAATTCACCCCCTTCATTCAGCCAATCCTGCTTACTTCCGCTTGAAACAGCATATTCTCGGGAAAAACCCCAAAAACAAGAATTCAGGAAAAAGGTAAGACCCCATTTTTTGAATTTTCGGGCAGGATTGTTATCCGGAAAACTTAAAGGGTTTGGAATCGAAAAAGGATTCATGACGCCTTTGATTGACTACAGTACTCATTGGTGGATTTGCCAAGGGGGCGCAAGGGAAGTCGATGAAAAGGGACTCCTCTGCCTTTACCGGATTCCTTTCAGCCACTTTAAGCAGAGGTGACGAGAGAAAGGGGCAGGGAAATGGGGGCCGGACCAGGCGACCCCTAGACCTCGGTTTACGAAAATCAGGGAGAAGTGAATTCCGTGGCCGGCCGGGTCTGGGCAGCTCCCACCCTGGGAGCGGCAGGTTCAATTTTGGAACTTTCTTTTCCTCTCTCTTTTTCTTTTTCCTTTTTCAGCCTCTCCAATTCCTTCTGGATCGTAAACATTTTCTCTCGAATCTCTTCGGTCACCCGGTTGGAATCCGCCAGGTCGCTGATCACCCGGGGAGTCAGAAAAAGGACCGTTTCGGTCTTGTTCACGGTATTGGTGTGATACCCGAATAGCGCGCCCAGGACCGGAATTTTGCTCAAATAAGGAATGCCCGTCTTTATGGTTTCTTTTCGGTCTTCGATCAGGCCTCCGATAACGATGGTCTGGCTTTCCATGATGGAAAGAGTGGTCTTGGCGACCTTCTTGGGAAAGAAAGGAACATCCGACAAATTCCCCAGGGCAGTTTTGCCCACGGTGCTCGATTCAACGGATATATCCAGGGTCACCAGTTTGCCGTCGCTGATTCGCGGGGTCACGGTTACGATGATCCCGATATCCTTGTATTCGATCGTCCCCTCCACCACTCCGGGCGTTCCGGTTGCAGTGGTCGTGTAGGTATTCGTCAGAATGGGTTGCGATTGCCCAATCTGGATGCGCGCTTCTTTGTTGTTCGAAGCCAGCACATGGGGGGAGGAGATGACTTTCAGCCGGTCCTCCGTGGCCGAAGCGCTGATCGCCGCAGCCAACCGGTCCACTGAGGTGATGGCGTAACGGAGCCCCGAAACCATATCCGTCTGAGGGGCGATTCCTCCTGCGCCCAGGGTATAGGAATAGGTCCGACCGCCCTTGCTGAAGGAATCACTGAAAGTCGACCATTCCAGCCCGTACTTCACGCTATCGTCCAGGGTCACTTCGGCCAGGAAAACTTCGATCAGCACTTGCTTGGGATATATATCCAGTTTCTTGATTGTCTCCATAACGCGCCGGTAATCGCGCTGGTACGCGCGGATGATCAGGGAGTTGGTGGTCTCATCCACGACGATGTTGATCTCCCCCTCGGTCACGCCCCCCCCCTCCCCCGCCATGGCAGCACCTTCCGGACCAACAGAAGGGGCCGGAGTCGGCCTCAACCCCCGAGCCTGGGCCGGAGAAACACCCGGCACCGGGGTTGTCGGGGTTGAAGTTGGGGTTGTCGTAGTGGTCCCAGGTCGGAGGCGAGTTGGCACGTAGACCTGTTTGAGCACCTCGGCCATGTCTTTGGCCTTTCCGTTCTGAACATAGTACACGAAGACGCTGATGCGGCTCCCCTCCCCTGGTATCCGGTCTAGCTCCCTGACCCATTTTTCAACTTTTTCGAAGATCCCCGGGATGGAACTGACCACGAGTAGATAATTGTTCCGGACGATGGGGGTGAAGGTGATGCCCACCCCTCGCCCCGATTTCACCGAAACTTCCAAGGAGGTGAAGAGCCTTTCCATCTCCTTGGCCACATCGGAAACGTCCGAGTTGTAGATGGGGTAGATGCGCACCCTCATTTCTGAAAAAATGTCCACATCGAAGAGCTCCATCATGCTCAGGGCCTTCTGGATATTGGAGGAAAGGTCCCCCACAACGAGGAGATTCTGATGGGGGTGTTCGACGATATCCGCCCCGTCGGAGAGGAAGGGTTTGATAATCTTGCTCGCTTCTGCGGCCGGAATGAACCTTAGGGTGAGGATCTGGATGGTGTACTTTTCTTCCTGATTCCGGCCCGGGACCCGATCCGCAGTTGGGGGAATGAAGAGTTTTTTGGCCTCCCCGAAGGGGACGATTTCATAGACGGTTCCCTTTTGGACCGCCGTCGCTCCGTTCATTTTAAGGATAGTCTGGAAGATGGGGAAAATATCTTGAGTGGAAATCTGACCGGTAGTGCGGATATTCACGACCCCTTTTACTCGCGGATCGATAGCGTAGTTTATTCCCATCATCTCGGCCATGACCCGGATCACTTCATAGATATCGGCGTTGTCGAAATTGAGGACAAATCTGCCCCCCTTCGGCGGTTCGGCCCGCCGGGAAGGCCCAATGGGAGCGGGAGTTTCGGTCGGTGGGGAAACCGGCGGAGCCGCCATTACGGAGGGGGGAGGCGGCACGCCGGGAAGGGTCCCGGGCCTCATCGGCTGGGGGGAGGGCTGGGCGGAGCCGGGCGCCGGTTCAAGCCTCTGAGCGAAGGTCTTTTCCTTCATGGATGCTTTGGGAGCTTGAGGCTGAAAGGATTCCGCTTGCAAGGGGTTAGGAGTTTCTCGGGTGATTTCTCGCGGAGAGTTCTTGAGCGCGCCTGGGGAAGCTTCTCGGGCAACTTCCTTGCTCCTTTCCCCCATTCCTTTGGGAACTGGTTCGGGGGAGGGTTCCAGCTGCACTACGGACTGGGTCCCGGCGCAATGGATGGTTCCCGCCAGAAAGAAGAAGAGCGTAAGGCATGCCAAATGTATCCATTTTCCAGGTTTCATCCCCAATAAGCTCCTTTCCGACATAGGATTTCCTTCTTCCTTTAACCAGGGGGCCTGGCGGGGGGATAGGCGGGTCTTCTCCCCCTCCACAATCCTGGGTCCGTAGCCGAAGGCGGAACAGTTTCCGCGGGAGGAGAGGTGGGAGATTGATATCCCCCCTCGGGTTGCGGACCAGGGGTACTGGGAATCGGCGTAGGGATTACTGGCCGGGGGCTGGGAGTGGGCGGTGTCGCAGCTGGAGGAGCAATAGCCGCAGGAGGAATCATTGGCTTCATTTCAGGAGAAGGAGCCGAAGGAACAGCGGAGGTGACCGCGGGCGAAAGACTAGGAGTCTTGATCTCCACCCTCTTCTTTGGGGACTTCGGATCATAGAGGAGAATTTCAAAAGAATCCTCTCCGCCCTCCAGCACGATCCGGTCCGGCATGATTTTCGTGAGCTTGTACTCCCCCACCGATTCCCCGATCTTAATCGTTTTGATTTCCCGTTCCCCTTTGTGCAGAGGCCTTCCAGGGTTGACAATACTGGCCATCTGGTAGTCTCCGGCAATCACCACCCCATACAAGATGATGGGGGGTCGGGTAATGGGTTTGGTCATTCCTGGCGTTGCCTGGGTGGAGAATTCTTGGCGATCCGGGTTGAAGATGTTTTTTTCGGCAATCACGTCGAAAGATTGGCGGGGCGGGGTTTCTTTAGGGGTCAGGACTCCCGGTGGGGGTTCGGGTCTGCCCTCCCATTTTTTATCCCCTTCTTTTTTGAAGACCAAGGCCCCCGGGGAGGACCAGGTTTCATAATTCTCATATGCCAGAATGAGAACCACCAAAAAAAGGAGAACGCAAAAAATGCCATATCGTTGGGACATTACCCTTCTCTCCCCTTCTCTTTCTCTCTGGCTCTGCCTTCGCTCGCTTTCATGAACCCGGAGATGATCAGGTTTCCCTGAACGTTGTTCGGCATGCGAGGGTTAAAAACCAGGAGGTCCATCTCGCTGATCATCAGCTTTTGTTCCTGATGCTCCAGTCCGTAGAGGAACTGGGTCAGGTTCTGCATGCTGCTCATAGGATTAAATTCAATCTGAACCGAAATCCTGCGATAGGACCCCACCTCTTTGGGGTCCAGATTGCGGAAACTCCTCAGGCCCAGGTTATTTTTCTCCGCCAGGCGTTTCACCAAGTCTTGGAGATTGGCAGCCCCCAGCTGGGGGGTTTCCCCCGGGATGAGCCGCTTCTGGACCTCCTCCATTTGTTTCTGGGTTCGGGCCAGCCCCTCTTCTATGGCCTTGCGGCTCTGGAGGACTTCAGCATACTTCAAAAGAATCCTTTGGTTTAGGGTCATTTCCTGATCCGCCTTTTTAGTGGCCTCCACCAAAGGAACGAGCAAGAAAAAGTAAGCAGCCAGAGCAACGGCAATGCCGATGAGGACCCAGAGGAATTTCTTCTGGGATAAGGCGGCCTTCTTTAAAAGGGACCATTTCACGGTGTCCCCCCCAGGCCTTCGATCCTCATTTTGATCTTGAAACGTTCCCTTTCCTTGTCCGCTCCGAG
>DASPRR010000613.1:0-9095 GCA_035624375.1 Thermodesulfobacteriota bacterium
CCTCTTACCACTCTTGCCTCAGGGGTGGTAGGCAATTTTCCTGAAAGCCTAATGATCCGAATAGCGAAGTCCCCGGTACGTTTTTCTAATTTTCTCCCAAATTCCTTATTATCCATTTTTGACAATTCCGAACTCTAAGCACTCTGGGCACTCGAAACTCTAGGCACTCTAGGCACTTCGAATTCTAGGCACTTCATCTGTGACACGCCAGCCAGCAATCCACTTGTGCTCCCCTCTTCCGATGACAGTCGAGGCAAAACCCCATCTGAAAATTGACTGGCCGGAGGCGGTCCAGGGTTTTGACCGCGCCGTGGCATTCGGTGCAGTCGAGTTTGGCCCACTTGATATGGGGGATGTGGTTGAAGAAGACGAAGTCCGGAACCCAGTAGATCCGGACCCAGGGAACCGGCTGTCCGCTATCGAAATGCTCCTTTTCCTTCACGATCTGGGGGTGCTGGGGAATAATGTACTCATGACAAAAGAAACACTTTTCCATCGGGGGAATCCCCGCGTTGGGGGAACGCTCCACGCCTGGATGGCAAAACCGGCAGGGAATCTCCTTCACCCCCGCATGGACCCGGTGGCTGAAGTAAATGGGCTGCTGGGGGCCGATGTTCCGCTCTGGGTAGAAATAATATAAGTAAGCCATGGCGCCAAAGAGGATGGCCAGAATCCCCAACCAGACATAACCGCGCTTAGGCTCGATCGTACGCTCTTCCATTGTCTTCCTTCAAAAAGAATTCATCAAGGCCTCTCCTTCTCTTCGTGGGGCTGCATGGCCTCCCGGAAGAAAGGATCGGACACCGGCAGAAGGGGTGCTCTTTGGAGAAAGATGGCCAGGCTCAAAGCCATAATCCCGAAAAAACCAGCGGTGATGAGAACTTCCATGAAACCCAGAGGAAGGCTTTTCTCCTTCCAGAGAGAAGGCGCCACCAGGATGAACCGCTCCAGCCACATCCCCACTAGGACAACCAAGCTGACCGGGATCATGACCGCCGGGTTCATCTTCCATTTCCTGTTCAGGAGGACCAGGAAGGGGAGGATGAAGATCATACCCAGAACCGTCCAGCCCAGCGGTTCCCAGGGGGTAAAGCGGACCCGCAGGATGATGTACTTAGTCTCCTCGGGGAGATTGCCATACCAGATGACCAGGAACTGGACGTAGAAAAGATAGCCGGTGAAGAGGCAGAAGGCAAAGAGGAGTTTCCCCAGGTCGTGGAGATGGTGCGGATGGATGTATTCCTGAAGGCCGCACGCCCTCCGGAGCAGATGAGAAACGAAAACGAGAGCGGCGAGACCGGCGAAAAAGCTGGACATGAAGTAGTAGGCTCCGAAGAGAGTGCTGTACCAGTGGGGGTCAAGGGACATGATGAGGTCGAAGGCCAGAAGGCTCAGGATGAAGGCGTAGAGGATGCCGATGATCGGGGAGAGGACCCGCTGGGCTTTCCAGGGTTTCCCTCCCGCCGGGTCGGAGGTTCCGGGCGGGCGGTTGATGAATTGCCGGTCGGCCTTCACGGAATTAGAGATCAGGGTCATGGAGAGAAGGGTTAAGAGGAGGAGCCCGGCCCCGTTGCGGGCGAAGAGAAAGCCGACGCTCAGCCAGCCGGACCTCTCCGTGGAAGGTTCCCGTATCCAGGGAAAGATCTCCTCCCGGCCGAAGTACAGGACCCAGAACAGGAGGAAGGAGGCCGGAAGGAAAGCCCCCAGCCCTTCCGCCAGCCGCTTCAGGGAGCGGCCCCACCGCGCGTCGGTCATGTTCAACACCGCCGCGAAGAGAACCGCCCCGAAGGAAAGGCCGGTCCAGAAGACATAATTGACGAGATAGGCCTGCCAGGCTCTGAGGGATTGAGGGCCGCCGATCCCCAGGAGAAAGGCGGCCGCTCCTGCCAGGGCAAGGGCGGCGAAGAGGATCATTCCGCCGCGGGGGATTTGGGCAGACCTGCTGGGTTCAGCCGGCGACATCACGAATCTCCTCCGCTCCCGCTTCCATCAGGAGTCTCCGGACGGCTTCCTGCTCTTCTCCCTGGTACCCCAGAAGAATTCCAAAGCGGTCCTCGGAAAAACGGGGATCATAGGCCGCATGGAGACGGACCCGGGGCAGCCGGCCTTTCAAGATCCATGCTGCCACGGCAAAGATCACGGCTAGAAGGACCGTTCCCTCGAAGAAGACGATCACGAAAGGAATCCAGGGAAGAACGGGCTTCCCGCTGGTGATCAACTTGAAGCTCAAGTGGGCATAGACGGCCAGGCCCACCAGGCTCGTTCCTCCCAGAATTCCCCCGGCGAGGCAGAGGTATCTCACCGTGCTGGGTTTGTGCCCCAGGATCTCCTGGATCTCGGAAAAGTGGATGGGGGAGAAGACCGTGAGGATCTTGAAGCCTTCCTTCTTCGCTTTTCTCAAGGCGTCCAAGAGGTCATCGAGATAAGGAAAAATGCCCAACAGGGCAGGGTCAGGCACCATGGTGGTCTCTTTTCCCCTTTCCCCGGATGAGGGGGGTAAGGTCTTCCTTGATTTCGGCGATGGAGATGGACGGGAGGAATTTCGCAAAAAGAAGAAAGAGAAACAAAAAGAGGCAGAAGGATGCCACGGTAATGCTGAGCTCGACCCAGCGGGGGGTGTAAAACCCCCAATTGTGGGGGAGGAAGTCCTGCGACATAGATCCGATGATGATAACGAACCGTTCCGACCACATGCCGATGTTGATGAGCACGGCGATCAGGAACAGCCAGAAGAAGCTGGTGCGGATCTTCTTGAAGAAGAAGAGGAGCGGGACAACCGCGTTGCAGAACACCATCAGCCAGAACATAAACCAGTGATGGCCGAAGGCCCGGAAGAGGAACGTCTGCCTTTCGAAGATGTTCCCGCTGTACCAGGCCATGAAATACTCGACGAGGTAGGAATAGCCCACGATGAGCCCGGTCAGGATCGTGGTCTTCGCGACGGATTCGAGGTGCCGGGCGGTGATGATTTTCTCGAAATGGAAAATACGCCGCAGGGGAATCAGAAGGGTCAGGACCATGGCCAGGCCGGAATGAATCGCCCCGGCTACGAAATAGGGGGCAAAGATCGTGGAGTGATATCCGGGGATGACGGCCAAAGCAAAGTCCCAGGAGACCACGCTGTGCACGGAGACGACCAGGGGCGTAGCCAGTCCGGCGAGAAGAAGGTAGGCGGTCCCGTAGTGATGCCATTGCCGGTCGGTGCCGGTCCAGCCCAGGGCGAAGAAGCCGTAGATCTTCCGGCGGATTCCCTGGGACCGGTCCCGCACCGCCGCCAGGTCCGGAACGAGTCCGGTGTACCAGAAAAGGACGCTCACCGTGAGATAGGTGGAAACGGCGAGAAAATCAAAGACCAGGGGAGATTGGAAGTCGGGCCAAAGGGTCCGCTGGTTGGGGTAAGGGATGATCCAGTACAGGATCCAGACCCGCCCGAGGTGGATGAATACGAAGAACCCGGCGATCATCACGGCAAAGACCGTCATGGCCTCGGCGCTCCGGGCGATGGGCGTTCGCCACTTCGCCCGGAAGAGGTAGAGGATGGCGGAGATCAACGTGCCCGAGTGGGCGATCCCGACCCAGAAAACAAAATTGACCAGGTAAAGAATCCACATGGTCGGGTGCTTGAGCCCCGTGACCCCCAGTCCAACCGCGATCTGATAGCCCCACACGCAGGCGCCCCCCAGGATTCCTAGGAGCAAGAGCCCTACGATAAGGTAATAGCTTCGGGTAGGAGGGGACAAGGTCCGGAGGATTTCCCGGTTCACATCCTGAAAGGTCATCTTCTCCAAAATTCAATCCTCGCACTTACCTTCAGATTTTTCCTTCCGGGAAGATCTTCTTTAAATAGATTACCGCGGGTTTGGTATTCAGCTGCTCCAGCACCTGGTATGCCCGGGGGTCCTGGATGAGCTTGGAAACCCGGCTTTCCGGCTCCAGCAAGTTGCCGAAGATCAGTGCCCCTGCGGGGCAGGTCTGAGCGCAGGCGGTGGTGAATTCGCCGTCCCGGACCTTCCGGCCTTCGCTCCGGGCGCGAACCTTGGCTTCCACGATCCTCTGGATGCAGAAGGAGCACTTTTCCATCACCCCTTTATGCCGGACCGTCACATCGGGATTCAGCTGCCAGTTTAGCGGCTCGTAGCGCTCGTAGGTAAACCAGTTGAAGCGGCGAACCTTATAGGGGCAGTTCTGGGAGCAGAAGCGCGTGCCGATGCAGCGATTGTAAACCTGGTTGTTGATCCCTTCCTTGCTATGGTTGGGGGCAAAGATCGGACAGACCGATTCACAAGGAGCTTCATCGCAATGCTGGCAGAGCATGGGGAGGAATTGGGCGCGTATCCGGTCCCAGTCGAAATAGCGCTCGATGCGGAGCCAGGACATTTCCCGCCCGTCGAGGACCCGCTTTCTCCCCACCACGGCCACGTTATTTTCCGCATAGCAGGCGACGACGCAGGCGCCGCAGCCGATGCAACGGTCCAAGTCCACGATCATGACCCAGCGGTAATCCACATGCTGGTGGGGCTGGTAGAAGTCATCCTTTTGGGAAAACCCTTCCGGGAGTGGCAATCGAATGGCAGGTTTTTTCCCGGATGATTTCCGTTCCTGATACTCTTGCCAGGAGATCGCCTGAGCGAGATTTCTCCCGTGCTGATAGAAGCTTCCGTCCACGTTGGCCAGGGGAATGGAGCCTCCGGCCTTTTCCAGAGTTACTTCCAAAAGAGCCCAGCGTAATCCCTTGTAGGACATATCCAGTTCTGGAGAAATTAGCCTGATGGGGTTTTCCGATTCGCCCGGAGTGAATAGACCGCCGGCAGCATGCCCCTGACCGAGCGGCATGGCTAGCACCCCGGCGGGAATGCCCGGGTAGGGGAAAGCCGGGGCTTTCACGATCCCGTTAGAAGATCGAAGATTCAAGAGGTCTCCCTTCTCGATTCCTAGCTCCCGGGCCGTTCGGGGGTTAATTTCCACCCAGCCTCCCCAGGTGATCTCAGTCAGGGGATCGGGAAGCTCCTGCAGGAAGGGCCTGCTAGAGCTCCGGCCGTCGAAGAACTGGATCGTCGGGTAGGTTACGAATTGAAAAAGTTTTCCTTCCTTTTGAGCCGCCGGGACAGAAGGAGAGAAATTTAGGCCGGCGACAGCTACCAGGGACTTGGAAGCGGGCTGGGGGGAAGAACCCCAGGTACCCCCTCTTTGCAGGCTTTCCTGCCAGGACGCTTCGGCCGCACCTGGCTTCTTGGCTTTTTCCGCCCAGGCCTGTCGAAGCATCTCATACACGTTCTTCCATGGAAACTTTTTCTCCCCGGCCAGCTTCTTCCCTGCGGCAATGAGAAGGTCTTCCACCGGCCGGGTGTCGAACATGGGGCCCATGACTGGCTGCATCAGGCCTTCCACACTGGTGCGTGGCTGATAGTCCCCCCAGGCTTCCAGGAAAGTAGGAGAGGGCAGGATGAGATGAGCGAGCTCGCTGGTTTCATCGGGAAGACTGGAAAAGCTGACCACCAGGGGAACCTTCTGGAGTGCCTTCTGAAATTGCCAGGAGGGAGGAAGATGAAAAACCGGGTTGGCGCGGCTGATGAGAAGGATCTCCACCTCTCCCTGGAGCATTCTCTGGGTCAACTCCTTCATCTTTTCCGCCCGGACCGTATTTCCCAAGGAGGAGGAGTCTTCGAAATCCAGGAGGGCGGAGGAGCCAGGGGAGACGAGGTTAAGAAGGTTGGCCGCCGCAGCCGTGTCTGCCGCCTTCGGGTCTCCGAAGGTGAGCCCCGAGGACAGGACCAGGGGCCTCCGGGACGCGGATATTCTCCGCGCCAGGTCTTGGAGCGTCTCCGCCTTCACACCGGTGCGGTTTTGCACGGCTTCCGGAGAGAAATCTTTGAGCTTTCCTTCCAGGGAAGACCTCAGCCCTCCCCGGAGGGAAGGGGACGAACTTTTCGGCAGAAGGATTCGGAGGAGGCCCGAGGCCACTAAAGACATATTCTCCGGTGAGACGGCAATCCAGTTGTCCGCGTTGGCCGCAGTCATCGAGTAGCGGGGGCCCACATAGACAAAAAGATTTTTCCCCTTTTCTCCCGGGGTTCGAAAAGAGGCGAACTGCCGGGCGTATTGGACGTCGGACAGCCAGGCCTCGAGGAAGTTGGCGCCGAAGGAAAGGAGGAAGTCGGCCCGGTCGATCCGGTATGTGGGAATTCGGTCCTGTCCGAAAACACTTAGATTGGCCTGGCGCAGGGGTTCGTAGGCCAAGGGCTCGTAGAGGAGGGGACCGCCGGCGCCCAGCTCTGCCAGCCATCGCCCGATGAGGTCCCTCTGAACGCCGGTGATGAGTTCACTCAAGAAGACCAGGCGCTCGGTCCTTCCTTTTTCTTTCAAGTCGCGGAGCTTGGCCAGGAGGAATTCTTCCCCCGCCTCCCAGGAGATCGATTCCCAATTCCCCTGCGGGTTTTTTCTTTGAGGCCCGCGGTATCGGTCCGGATGGTAGACCCCTTGAACCGACGCCTGTCCCCGGGGGCACACCTTTCCTTTGTTCACGGGGTGAAGAGGATTCCCCTCGACTTTGATGATCCGCCCGTCGCGGTTCTTGGCCAGAAGGCCGCAGCCTGCCGGGCATTCCCGGCAGGTGGTGGCGTACCAGGTCGCCTCCCCGGGGACGATATCCTCCGGGGGGATGATGTAGGGGATGAGCTTCCGTACGGGTTCCGAGGAGCACCCTGCGGCGGCTGCGGTCCCGGCGAGAGTAACGACTTTCAGGAAGTTCCGGCGGGAGAATTCGCTCATAAAGAGGCCCCTAAGAAAGATTATAAGGAAATTGGGTCGAAAGTCTTCAAGTTTTTTTCAAGAAATTTTTGGCCCGAATTTTCATTTGATTTTGGCCCGAAAAAAATGAGAAGATAGGAACACTCGTCCATCCAAAGGGAGATGCTTTGAAAACCGCTTCGCTTCAGAGCCCAATGGGAGTTTCCCGGTTGAAGCTATTTCTCGCCCTTTCCCGGACACCCCATGGACTCCTGGACCTGGCCGCTCCAGCCATGAGCGCCCTGCTCTGGCTGGGTGGTTTTCCACCCGTCGAGATATTGGCCTTGGGCCTGATAACCGCCTTCTCCGGCTACACAGCAGTCTATGCGCTGAATGATGTGGTGGATAGGCGGGTGGACAAGGAGAAGATGCAGGGGTCCAGGCTTCCCAGAGCCCAAAAGGATTTGGACAGCGTCTTCGTCCGCCACCCCTTGGCCCAGGGGATGTTGAGCTCGCGAGAAGGTCTTTTTTGGACCCTGGCCTGGGGGGCCTTGGCCCTGGTGGGAACCTATCTCTTAAATCCGATCTGCACCGTCATTTTTTTCCTCGCCTGTCTTTTGGAATACAGCTACTGTCGACTCTTGAAAATAAGCTATTTTCGGGGAATCATCAGCGGACTGGTCAAGACCTCGGGCCCTCTCGCCGCGGTTTTTGCCATCGATCCGAACCCCGACCCGGGATTCTTGGCTACGCTTTTCGCCTGGCTTTTCTTATGGGAGATCGGGGGGCAGAATGTGCCGAATGATTTTTCGGACATGGAAGAGGATCGAAAAATCGGAGCTAAAACGATCCCGGTGAAATTTGGCGCCCAAGGCTCGATCCTGATCATTTTCACCTCTCTTTTTCTCGTTCTGGGGATGAGCTTGGTCATGATTTGGGTTGCGCCCAAAGGATTAAACCTTGCCTATCTCTTCGGGGCTTTACTATCCGGTGTATATTTTCTGCTTATTCCCGGGTGCAGGCTCTTTCAGTCGAAGAATCCCCAGGATGCTTTTATCCTGTTCAACCGGGCTAGCTATTACCCTCTGGCCATTCTCCTGATGACCGTGATGAGCTGGTTCTTTTAGAGGAATCCATGAAAGAATTGGATCGGGAGAGTCTGAAGGAATTCAACGGCAAGGATGGGAAGCCCGTCTATGTGGCTTTTCAGGGGCGGGTGATTGATGTTACCAACAGCAAGTTCTGGAAGACCGGCGTGCACATGAAGCGCCACCCGTCCGCGACCGACTTAACCATCGACATTGAAGCGGCGCCCCATGGACCTGAAGTTCTGGACCGGTACCCTCAAGTGGCGGTTTTGAAAGAGAAGGAAGAAACCGGCAGGCCCATGCCGAAGTGGCTGGAGGGCCTTCTGGGCCGGTTCCCCATCCTTCGCCGACATCCCCACCCCATGGTGGTCCACTTCCCGATTGTGTTTTCTTTCACTCCGGGTCTGTTCCTTTCCCTCTTTCTAATCACCGGATACAGACCCTTTGAAGCCACAGCGCTTCACTGTCTGGGCGGGGGGATCTTTTTCACGCCCGTGGCCATATTGACTGGATACTTTACTTGGTGGCTGAACTATCTGGCCAAACCGATGAGACCCGTCACCATCAAAATTCGCTTCTCCACCCTGCTCTGGGGTTTCTTCATTCTGGCCTTTATCTACCGGATTCTGAATCCTGAAATTCTCCTTTCCTTAAGTGGGGGGAGTATGCTATACATCCTGCTGGTATTTTCCCTAATTCCCTTCGCAACCGTAGTAGGTTGGTTCGGCGCAACTCTCACCTTTCCAGTAGAGAAAAAATGATCGAAAACCGGGGAAGGGGGGCTTTCCTGTTTTCTAAAGATTATGCCAAGGGCAGCGTCAGAAGTGAACGTTTTTGGGCGGGAACGGGCGGTTTTTAGTAAGGGAAAACCCTTCAAATAGAAAATACATAACTTATAATAACTTATCATCTTTAAACAGGCATTTTACCTTCCATCCGTAGGGAATTCCCTTCATAAAAAACGTGCCCTTTAAAAAAATATATAATGAAATCAATATATAATTTAACTATCGATTCGGCATCCATATTGCTCCGGAAACAGATGGTCAGGCAACAAGGCCAGAGAGCCTTTTGGGGTGGATTCGATTTAGGCCTTCAATAGCGCCCTCGGTTGACCGCGATTATGAGGGAAGCGATAAATCGGTGAGTTTGATGACAAAGCCGGGGAAATCCCTTTTCCCAATTCTTCTGATAAATCGTTTCAAATTTTGCCATTTTATTTTTTTGGGGTCTATCCTTCTTTTTTCCCTGCCCCCATCAAATGCGCACTCCGCTCAGGTC
>DASPRR010000623.1:0-3408 GCA_035624375.1 Thermodesulfobacteriota bacterium
ATCGGCGGAACCGGCCTGGCCACCAAGATCCTCTATGATGAAACCGGCCCAGAAACCGATCCGCTGGGACCAAAAAATCGGCTGATCTTCATGACCGGACCCTTCGCTGCCACCCCAGTCATTACCTCCGGGCGGCATCACATGGTCACCAAATCACCTCTGACCGGAGCCTATACCGAGTCTGATACCGGCGGAACCTGGGGGCCCTTCCTGAAGAGAGCCGGGTTTGACGGGGTGGTGGTCACGGGCAAGGCCCGCAAACCCGTTTACCTATGGGTAACCGAAGGAAAAGCGGAAATCCGCGATGCTTCCCGGTTCTGGGGAATGGACACCTATGTACTGGATGAGGCCATCCGCAAGGATACCCACTCGGAGGCTGTCGTGGCTTCGATTGGTCCGGCTGGAGAAAAGGGCGTGCGGTATGCCAGCATCCTGAACGACGGCAAAGAGGCGCGGGCCGCCGGTAGGGGGGGGACCGGAGCCGTCATGGGGTCCAAAAACCTGAAAGCGATTGCCGTCTATGGCAAGATGCAGGTGGAGATAGCCGACGCCGAAGGGCTGAGAGCCTCCCTCAAAGAAATCAGCCCTATGGTGGCCAAGAATACCGAGGGAATGCGCAAAAATGGGACAGCGGGCGGTCTTGCCACTTTTGAAGCCCTGGGAAGTCTTCCCCTGCAGAACTGGAAATATCAGGGCCGGTGGGAACAGGGGGCGGCCAAAATCGCCGGCCCGGCCATGACCGAGAAGATCCTAACCGGCAACTACTTTTGCGAGAAATGCGTCATCGGGTGCGGCCGGAGGGTCAAGGTGGACAAGGGGCCCTTCGCCCCAGTGGAAGGCGCAGGACCGGAATACGAGTCCGTAGCCATGCTGGGCAGCCTCTGCCTGGTGGATGACATCGAAGCCATCGCCAAGGCCAACGAGGTCTGCAATCGATACGGAATGGACACCATCTCTGCGGGGGCGGCCATCGCCTTTGCCATGGAGGCCTATGAGAAGGGAATCATCACCAAGAAAGATACGGGGGAATTGGAGCTTCTCTGGGGCCGGGGGGATGTGATGGTCAAGATGGCCGAGAAAATCGGCAAACGGGAAGGGTTGGGACAGCTTCTGGGGGAAGGGGTGCGCATTGCCGCCGAAAAGCTGGGCAAAAATGCCGTTGAGTTCTCCATCCATGTGAAGGGGCAAGAAATGCCCGCCCACGATCCCCGCTGCTTCAACGCCGGAGCGGTGGGGTATGCGACCATCAACCGGGGGGCCTGCCACCTGGGATTCAGCCATGTCTTTGAGCGCATACTGAGCATGCCCGAAATCGGGATCGATCAGCCTCTGCCGAGGCTGGAGGTGAAAGGGAAGGGCGAAGCGGCGGCCAAGACGCAGAACATCATGGGCCTCTTCGATTCGCTCAAGGTCTGCAAGTTTAGCATGTTCGGCGGCCTCAAGATGACTCCGATTTTAGCCTGGTACAATATGGTAACGGGTAACTCCATGACCATGGAAGAGTTCCTGAAGACCGGGGAGAGGATTTTCAATCTGAAGCGGATGTACAATGTCCGCTGCGGGATCAGCCGCAAGGACGACACCCTGCCGGCCCGTTTCCTCACCCTGAAACACGAGGGCGAAGGTCTGAATCCGAGTCTCCCACCGCTGGGAGAGATGCTCTACGACTACTACAAATTCCGGGGATGGAATGAAGAAGGAATCCCCAATCCGGAAAAGCTGAAGGAATTGGGATTGTAAAAAAAATGCGGATTTCAGATTGCGGATTTCGGATTTAGAAATTCGCAAAGGAAAAGGATAGTTCTCTCTTTACGGGGGCGAGCCGTCACGTACTTCGGGTGATCGCCCTTCATCCTGGATTAAGGCGGGTCTTCTTAACAAGCCCGCCTTTTTTTCTTTCCGCAACTTTTCAATAGGTCTATTCGGCAAGTTTCCTTTGGGTTGGTTTTTCAATCCGCAATCCGCAATGGGCAGGTTGATCTATTCCATTGAGAAAATTCATCCGGTTGGATAGAATAAGTTTCAAAATGCTTGCATCGAGGAAGAGAAGAAGCAGGAAAAAGGGAAGGAGAGGCAGAAAATACCTTTACCTTCTTGTCTCTGTCGGAGTGATTGGCTCCCTGGCTCTCTTTTTCTTGCTGCGGACGAAACCGGTTGAAAAGAAAGTCATTCAACCTATGCCCCCTGTTCCCGAGCCTGCGGCCAAGCTGCCGGAAGAGGGGAAAAAGGAGAAAGAACCGCCCTCGAAACCCGCTCCCCGGCTGGCCCTGATCATAGACGATGGGGGCTATAATTTAGATAAAGTCAAAGCTTTGATGGAGATCGGGCGGCCTTTTACCTTGTCTGTCTTGCCCAACACCCCTTTCGCTCAAAAAGTTGCCCTCCTGGCCCACCAGGGGGGAGCTGAAGTTATGCTCCATCTTCCCATGGAGCCCAAGGAAAACGACCGCTATTCTCTGGAGCCGGACACGGTCCTGAGCGGGATGGAGAAAAAAGAAATTCAAGCTATTTTGCAGCGGGACTTGAAGGGGGTTCCCCATGTCCGGGGGGTCAACAACCACATGGGGTCCAAGGCCACTGAGGACCCCCAAGTGATGAAGGCATTAATGGAGTTCCTTAAAAAGGAGGGCCTTTATTATGTGGACAGCCACACCAGCGCCCACAGTGTAGGGCCGCAAATCGCGCGCCAAGCTGGGGTGGCCTTCGGAAGCAACGACCGGTTTATCGATCAAGAAAAAGACCTGGAGGTCATCAAAAAAGCCATCCGGTTGGCCATGAAGAAAGCGAAAAAAGAGGGGAAAGCCATCGCCATAGGCCACCCCCATTCCCTGACCGCTCGGGCCATCCGCGAGATGGTCCCGGAAATCGAAGAAGCAGGAATCAAATTGGTCGTTGCTTCTGAGGTGGTAGGATGAGAAGGGTTCTTCTCCTCACTGCGGTTTTAGGAATTTGGACCATGGCTTGGGTCGGGGAGGCTCTCGCTGTACCCCGCCTGTTGAGTGTTCGCAAGTCGTCCTCCCCGGAATCGACTCGAGTGGTTCTGGACCTGGAGGCCCCTCCGGACTACGAAGTTCAATCTTCGGCCGCGTCTCCCATTCTGACGATCTATCTGCAAGGACTGAATCTGCCCCAAGGAGCCCAGGAGATTCTGATCGAGGATCGGGTGGTTCGAAAGGTAAGGATCGATCCGGGCGACCGGGAGGGCATCAAGGTAATTCTTTTTCTCTATCAGCCCACGCGTTCAAACGTCTTCGTCCTGAAACCGGAGGGAAACAAGCCGGACCGCTTGGTGATCGATGTTTTCCGCCCCGCGGGAGAAATGCGAGAAACACCTGCGAAGCCAGAGGTCCCACCCTCCAAGGAAGAATCCCGGGAAGCGAAGAGCGCGCCTGCCAAGGCGGAAAAGCC
>DASPRR010000635.1:0-8041 GCA_035624375.1 Thermodesulfobacteriota bacterium
ACGGAGGGTTTCCACAGAGTCGTAACCACCGGTATTGTAAACCAGGGGAACCCTCAAGCCACCCTCAACGGCGACGGGCAGGGCGGCGAGAATCTGGGCCACTACATGGGATGGAGAGACAAAGTTGATGTTGTGGCATCCCAGTGCCTGTAGATGGAGCATCATCTGGGCCAGTTGGTCAGGGGAAACTTCCTGACCTTCACCCAAATGGCTGATCTCATAATTCTGGCAGAAAAGGCAGAGAAGATTGCAGTGACTGAAAAAAATGGTCCCCGACCCCCCAGTTCCCACCAGAGGGTCCTCTTCGCCGAAATGGGGGCTGTGGCTGGAAACCACGGCCCTCAGGCCTGTCCGGCAGAATCCCTTTTGGTCAGCCTGCCGGTTCACCTTGCACTCCCGCGGGCAGAGCTGGCAGGATTCCAGGCGGCTCTGAGCTTCCGCCGCACGCCCGATTAAGGCACCCTTCTCATACAGGTCCAGATAAGCAGGACGGAATCGGGCTTTCCTTTTTGTCCCCATACCTCAGTTCTCCGTCCTTTCCCCTTCGGCTGGGAATGAAAAGGGGAAATCCATCTTTTCCAGGTGGGGCTTAAGTTTTTCAGTCAAATGATAGCGGGTCGCCCTTCCCCTCCCCGAAGGACTGAAGTATCCCTCCTTGGCCAGATTGCGGACCAGGGTCCATGCTTTTTTCCGCGAAATGGACGGGGGGAGTTCTAACTCCTTGAGGGTAAAATACCCTTTTGCTTTTAAGGGCCCTAGGACCCAGGCTAACCCGGGCAGAGTGGTTTTTTCTTCCTGAATCTCCCGAACCCGGTAGACTTTCCCATGCTTCTTCATGGGCTCCACCAACCCCTGGCGTACCAGGGCCTTAATCTCCACATAGGCGCCATCCCGATCCACCCCGAACTTCTGGTAATCGGAGCTGCTGAAAATTCCCCCATGAACCCGGGCGTAGGCCAGGATGCGCTTTTGCCGCGGGTTCAAAGAAATTTGGTTAACCTGTTTCAACCAAACAAGAGCCGCCTCATCCAAGACGGGAGTATTTCGGAAAACGAGACAGCAGCCATTCGCTTCCTCCCGCCAATCCGGAGGATTCAACCCGTGTCGGTCCATTTCCTGGAAGACCCGAGGAAGTCCCTCCCCCCGGGCCCGCATATAGCCGGCATCGGACAAGACCCGGGTGATCAGGGGATTCCTGGCATAATGGACTCTTTGGCGCCGTAGGATTTGACCCGCCTTGACCGTCCGGGGGAGACGGCCGGGGCTGTGAATCTCAATCCGGTCGTCAAACATCCAGACCGAAATACCGATCCCTTCCAGAGAGTAGTCCCGGTGGGCCAGAGCATTGATCAGTGCCTCACGCCAGACGAAGGATGGAAGTTCAAACCTTTCCCTGAAGAAGAGGTCTCTCTGCAGTACTTGTTCCCTGATCCTCTCTCCGATGCTTTTTTCCGCTTCCCGGATCAGTCGCAGGAGGGGCCCTTCGATCCGAGTCCGCTCGGCTACGTTGTATCCTTCACGGCTTTTTTCCTCTGTCCCCTCAAAGCGTACAAACTCGATCCCCGACCGGGGATGCCAGCGAAGAGGGTCCCGGCCGAAGAGGTAGACCGCCGCGCGGGTCAGAACTGGCCGGTTTTCTATATACTCAACCAATCCGTAAGGACGGTGGAGGGTCTTTTCCGCTTCACCCCGAAGGCCCAGGTGGGATAGGAACTCTTCCACCAAGTCGGAATCCAGATCAGACCATGAACTCCGGGGGAGAATCTCCCTTTCATGCCAAGTCTCGGTTCGGGCTTCCCGTAGAGCCGCCAATCTTTCCCTGGAGAGGGATATGTTCTGCGCGCCGACCCGAAGGTGGGTTTCTCCGTTTTTCTGGGTGTGGATGGCGGGGCTGGGAGAGACGGTGAAGCGAAGCAGGGTCTTTCCCAGGACCTCCTGGGAAACCACTTCAAAGGCGACAGGTGGGAGAAAGGCCTCACGAAGAAGGTTTATAAAGAGCCGCTGGCCCCGTTCATCCCAAAAGACCCCCCGGACTTCCTCTTCGGAAGCAGCGCCCAATAGAACCGTTCCCCCGCTGGAATTGGCCATGGCCCCCAGGGATTCGGCCACGGCCCCGAAGATGTCTGTCTTCACCCGGGGAGAAACCTTTCCCTTCGGGCTGCGGCGAAAACAGCCCACCCTCTCGATGAACTGGCCGTTTTCTTGTTCCCGGATTTGAGACCCCTCTTCTTCTTTCATAAAGCCCTTCTTAAGAGCCCGCAAGCCGGAAGAAGGCCAAGGAATTGCGGTAGGTATGCCGAGCAATCTCCTCAGGAGATCGGCCTTTCAGCTCACTGACCGACTGCAGGGTTTTCAAGAGGTCCTTCGGCTCGCTCTTAATTCCCAGGTAAGGCTCGGGGGTATCGGTTTCCAGCACGAGTTGATCCAAGGGAGCGGCCTGGATAGCCAAACGATGTTTGGCGCTGTAAGCCACTGCCGGGGTAGCAGAGATCCAATACCCTTGAGCAAAGACCTGCTGTAGAATGTCCAGGGGACCGCTGTACCAGTGAAATATCGCCCGGTCGACCGGCCGCATTTTCAGGATTCGCAAGGCTTCCGCCCACGCTCTGCGGGCATGAAGAAGGGCCGGTTTTTTCTTGCGCAAAGCGATTTTGAGAAGCTCCTGCAGAACCTCTTCCTGTTTTTCCCTGGGGGTCTTGAGGGCAAAATCAAGACCCACCTCTCCCAAGGCCACGCAGCGAGGAATTTCCAGTTCGATAAAACGGATATTTGCTGCGGCATCGATCCCTTCCAAACGCCAGGGATGAAAACCCACGGCCGGAAGGACGAAGTTGGGAAAACGACTCGCCAGGTGGAGGATTTTTTCATTCGATGGCAGGTCCGTCCCAACCCCGACGACCGCCTGAACCCCAGCATCCTGGGCCCTTTTCAGGGCTTCTTCGGGGTCTTGGACCTCATCCAGGTGAGCATGGGTATCGATGAGTTTGAATAATGGATTGTTCCTCTCTTCCATGCTGCCCCATTATCGCCAACCGCAGGAGACCGGTCAAGGAGATTTTGATTTTCGGAAACTGATTATCCTCAGATTACGCAGACTGGGAATAGGGGGCAAAGAAGCAGAAAAGAATGGGGATAGATCTTGAATCGCCCGCTTGGCCCTCCTGCCCGGGAATATAATCAGAACCCCGCAGAAGGGACTTGAACAAAGGCTGAAGGATGGGATACTTTAATAGAGAGATAAAAAAATTTTGGGGCAGGAACTCATCATCACAGGAGGAAAAGTGAGACCCAAATCCTTTGAATTTCTGAAAGCCCTGGCCGAGGCCCCCAGTCCCTCCGGTTATGAACAGCCGGCCCAGAAAGTCTTCCGGGAGTATATCCAGGGATGTGCCGATGAAGTGCGGACCGATGTCCTGGGAAACACCTTCGGCTTCATACGAGGGTCGAAGACCAAACCGGTCGTGATGCTGAGCGGTCATTGCGACGAAATCGGGTTTATGGTCACGTACATCGATGAGAATGGATTTGCTTTTTTTTCTCCCATTGGTGGGGTGGATACCCAGCTCCTGCCGGGGAAGCGGGTCTGGGTTCATACGGCCAAGGGGTCTCGGGTAGGGGTCATGGGAAGGAAGGCGATTCATCTCATCGACCCCAAGGACCGGGAGAAGGTGGTCCAGATTCACAACCTCTTCATTGACTTCGGGGCCAAAGATAAGAAAGAGGCCGAGTCTCTGGTGAAAATCGGAGACCCCATCACCTTTGCTGTAGGCCTGGAGAGACTGCAAGGAGACCGGGTAGTCTCCCGGGGGTTCGACGACAAGATGGGAAGCTTTGTAGTGGGCGAGGTGCTCCGCCGGATTTGGGAGAGGAAAGAGCGCCCCCGCTGTTCCGTCTATGGAGTTTCCACGGTGCAGGAAGAGATCGGCTTGCGGGGAGCTACAACCAGTGCCTACCAAGTCCAGCCCGATGTAGGAATCGCCGTCGAGGTGGGCCACGCCAGTGATTATCCGGAGGTCGACAAGAAGAGGGTCGGAGAGTACAAGCTAGGAGCCGGCCCAATCATCGCCCGAGGGGCCAATATCAACCCCGCGGTCTTCGCCCTTTTGCAGAAGGCGGCCAAGAGAGGCAAGATTCCGATTCAGATTCTCGGGGCTCCCCGGGCCACGGGAACGGATGCCAACGTCATTCAGCTCTCCCGCAAGGGAGTAGCCACTGGCCTGGTAAGCGTTCCCCTCCGGTATATGCACACTCCAGCGGAAGTCCTTTCCCTGAAAGACCTGGAGGCCACTTGCGACCTGCTGGTAGAATTCATCCATCTGCTCAGGGAGGATATGAGCTTCATTCCGGGATGAAAACGTTCCGGGTTCCCAGTTGCCGGTTCAAGCCAAAAAACCGAAGATTTTGACCGACAACGGAGAACGGGCAACGGGAATTCAGTCTTTCTCCCCGATGCCGTACTTCTTCATCTTGTAGCGCAGGACTCGCTCGCTGATTCCCAATTCCTCCGCCGCCTTGGTTTGAACGCTGTGGCTGCTTTCCAAGGCCTGGGTGATGCGTAACCGTTCGATTTCTTCCAGGGTTTCCGGAAGGCTTCTCCTTTTCCCGGCCTCCTTCATCAAATCCTCCACCTTCCCCTCCCGAAGGTTTAGGGGTAGGTCTTCGGTCATGATCGTATCCCCGCGGGAAAGGACCACGGCTCTCTCGACGATGTTCTCCAGTTCCCGGATATTCCCCGGGTAGTTGTAATTCAGGAGAAGGTCTCGGGCTTCCTTGGATAAGGAAAGCATCGACTTCTGATTTTCCCGGGTGTATTTCTTAAGGAAATGCTCGATGAGTGGAGGAAGGTCTTCTTTTCGTTCCCGCAGAGGCGGCAGGAAGATGGTCACCACATTCAGACGGTAATAGAGGTCTTCCCGGAAGGTCCCCTTCTGGATCTCTTCCTCAAGGTCACGGTTCGTGGCTGCGACGACCCGTACGTCTACTTTGAGCGTCTGGCTGCTTCCCACCCGTTCAAATTCCTTTTCCTGCAAGACCCGCAGGAGCTTGCTCTGCAGGGAGGAAGATAGGTCTCCGATCTCATCCAAAAAAATCGTTCCCTGGTCCGCCTGTTCGAACCGTCCGATCCTGCGGCTTACGGCTCCGGTGAAGGCTCCCTTTTCGTGGCCGAAGAGCTCGCTCTCCAAGAGATTGTCAGGGAGGGCCGCGCAGTTTACCTTTACCAATGGCCTGTCGGCCCTGGGACTGGAGTAATGAATGGCCCGGGCGATGAGCTCTTTTCCCGTCCCGCTCTCTCCCAGAATCAAGACCGTTGCGGCGCTGGGAGCGGCACGTTTGACCAGGTTCAGGGCCTCTTCCATGCCCCGGCTGGCTGAAATGATGAAATCGACCTTGAATTTCTCCCGCAGCTGATCCCTGAGGTCTCGGTTTTCCCGTCTCAGGCCCAATTCCCTCTCCGCCCGCTGGATCAGGAGCAGGAGTTCATCCAGGTCGATGGGTTTGGTTAGGTAATCGTAGGCCCCCTCCTTCATGGCGGCCACGGCTGTTCCCACGGTTCCAAAGGCGGTGAGGATCACGACCACCACTTCCGGGTTTAACCGTTTCAGTTCTTTGAGCAGCTGAATCCCGTCCATTCCCGGCATCCGGTAATCGCTCAAAACCAGGTCGAAGGAACTCCCTTTGTAACTGTCGAGCGCTTGGGCCCCGCTGCCGGCAGTCTCCACTCCGTAGCCCTGTTTGCCCAGAAAGCCCTCCAGCATTTCCCGCTGGACTTGCTCATCATCGACGATCAAGACCTGGAATTTGGGAGTCCCCTTCATCTTTCCTCCCCGGGAACCGGCAGGGTCACTCGAAACGCAGTTCCCTTTCCCGCGACGCTGTCCACCTCGATGGCCCCCCCATGGTCTCGGATGATCTTGTAGGCCAGGGGCAAACCCAATCCCATCCCCTTTTCTTTCGTGGTAAAGTAGTAATCGAAGATCCTGCCCAGATTCTCTTCCGCAATCCCTGCCCCCGTATCGGATACCCGGACGATGACTTCCCTTGAGGGTGAATTGTATCGGGCACCAATTTCCAGGTTTCCTCCCTGGGGCATGGCCTGAAGGGCATTATTCACCAAATTCCATAAGGCTTCATGAATCCTCTGGCGGTCGAGATTTAACCGGGGAAATTCCCCGGCCAGACTCTCGATCAGTTGAACGTTTTGGCGCTCGGCGGTCTCCCGGGCGAGCAGCAGAAGGTCCCTCAAAACCTCCCGGATTTGAACGGATTGAAGGTCCAGGCGGGCTGGACGGGCGAAGAAGAGGAATTGCTCGATAATCTGGTTTACTCGTTTCACTTCACCCCGGAGGACATCGGTGAAACGGAGGTATTCCTTCTGAGCTTCCGGAACAGTAGGGGCAAACTCCCGCTGCAGACGTTGGATGGCCATGCCGATGGCATTCAGGGGATTGCGAATTTCATGGGCCACGCCGGCGGCCAAATTGGCCAGGGAGGACAGCCTCTCGGACTGGCGGACCTTCTCCTCCATCTCCCGCACCCGGGCCAAGTGGCGGTTTTCCATGCGGGAGATGAGGACGATGGCCGCTCCCCCGAAAACCAGAAGGAAGAGACTGAAGAGAAGGAGGTTCTTCTGGTCGTTCTTCAGAATCTCGTCCACCCGCGCGGTGGACAGGCCGACCCGGAGGATCCCCCGGCTGTCGGCATCCAGAACCACCCGCTTGGCCAACTCCAATATTTTCTCTTCCCCCAATTCCCGGGCCATGGCTTCCCGGGTTTCCCCCACCGGTAGGTGCCGCAAAAAACCGCTCTCTTCCTTCCGACCGATCCGCTCCGGAGCAGTGTCCGCCCAGACCTCCAAGTCCTCCCCCTGGAAGATGATATAACGGATTTCTCCCCTGCCTTTCCATTCTTCGATTAACCCCTGGAGAAGCGCCCTGCGGCGAAGGTTTCGGATAGACCGTTCATCCGCACGGACGGCCAGGATCCCCTCTCCGGCCCTTCGGACGATCGCCACCGAGAGGTGATCCATCTGGCCGGTTTCCTTTTTTTCTGACCGCTGGATGGCATAGGCGGTTCTCCCTTCTAGGAGGGGGCGGATGAAGGGGTCTCCTCCCCGGAGCCCTTCTCCCGACTGGGGATAGGTCACCGTTTGCCGGGGAGAGATAAAGGTTATCCCGGATAGCTGCCAGGTTTTGGCCATGCCCGCCAAATCCTTTTCCTCCGGGGCGCGGGAGCCGATCTGCCGGTCCATCTGAAAAGCCAGGTCCAGAAGGAGATCGACAACGGAATCGTCCAGGGCCAACGGATTCACGGGAGAAGGGATCAGGAGCGCCGAAGCCTCGGGGAATGTTTCCAGGGCAGTTACCGAAGCGAAGGAAGTCTGGGCATTCTTTTCCAGGCCGGCGATGAGGGCGGCTCCCTCGTCATACAGAAGGCGGTGGAGATTGTCTTTTAGCCGCTTGGTCTCGTAGATTCCGTTGATAAGCAGGACAAGGGCCAGGAGACCCCATATGATCAGAAGAAACAGGGGGCGAAAGACCCAGCGTTTCCCGCGCTCAGGCCCTTTGGGGAGGAAGGCCATAACCGGCGTGCCGCTCCATCAGTATTCTTTTTCCATACCCCGGCCGCGCCACGGCATCATGGGAGGCCCGTAAATCCCTCCCCAATGGGGCGGAAGGAGCTTGATCTGCTCCGGGGTGAGGACTTTCCGCATTTCGATAAGCAACAGCAGCCCCCGTTCCTGGATTTTGGCTTCCAGGTCGAAGATCTCTTTTTGCTTGGCGAGAATCGTGTTGGAGTCGGATTGGGGATTGCGCAGCAAGTCCCGAATGTCGAACCGTTTGATCACCAGTTCATTCCTCCAGACCAGGGTGTCCCTCAGGTAGGTTTCCCGCAATTCTTGGAGTTTAGAAGATTGGTCCGCGGTGAGATTCAGCTGGCTGGCCCAATCCATCATGGGAGCATGCATGGGCCCCATCACGCCCCTGTCCCCGCGATCTTCCCAGCCTTTCCTCCACGGGGGTCCCTGGGCCGGGGCGGCCTG
>DASPRR010000403.1:0-18180 GCA_035624375.1 Thermodesulfobacteriota bacterium
ATTTTCGCCGTGGACCTGAAATTGCCCGGGATGCTTCACGCCAAAGTCTTGCGGAGTCCCATCCCCCATGGGCGAATTTTGCGTATCGATACGGAAAAAGCAAAAAATCTACCGGGAGTCGCGGCGATCGTGACCGGGAAGGATTTTTCTTCCCTCTTCGGAGCCACCATTGGAGATCAAGGTTTCCTGGCTCGGGGCAAAGTGCGTCTGGTGGGGGATGCCGTGGCGGCCGCGGCGGCGGTTGATGCGGATACGGCGGAAGAGGCCCTTTCTCTGATCAAAGTAGAATACGAGCCGCTGCCCGGGCTTTTCGATCCAGTCGACGCTCTGAAGAATCGGGAGGTTTTAATTCACGAGGACCTTGGGAAATACAGCGTAGCCCCGGGGATCTTCCCCCTGCCGGGTACGAACATCTGCAACCACTTTAGGCTGCGCAAAGGAGATATGGAGCGGGGGTTCAAGGAATCTGACCTTGTCCTGGAAGATACCTACAGGTCCCACGGAGTGCAGCATGCCCACCTGGAACCCCATGCAGCCATTGCCCAGGTGGATCCTTCAGGCCGGGTGCAGGTCTGGACCAATACTCAGACGCCCTATTTCAACCGCAAGGCCATCGCCCAGGCCCTGAGCCTGCCCTTGAACAAAGTGCGCATTACGGGGACGGCCGTGGGAGGCGGTTTTGGCGGCAAGAGCTATCTCAAAGCCGAACCGGTCTGCGTGGCCTTGGCCCTCAAGACCCGTGGGCGTCCGGTGAAGCTGGTTTACACCCGGGAGGAGGAATTTTCCATTGCTCCGGTGCGCCATCCTACCATTATCCGGTGCAAAACCGGCATGAAGAGGGACGGAACCTGGATGGGTCAAGAGACCGAGCTCATCTTCGATACCGGAGCTTATGCCGACATCGGCCCGCGAGTCACCCGCAATGCCGGCTTTTCAGCCACCGGGCCGTATAAAGTTCCCCATGTGCGCATCGACTCGTATTGCGTCTATACCAACAACTCAATCGGGGGAGCTTTCCGCGGATTTGGAACCCCCCAGGTCACCTGGGCCATTGAATCCCACCTGGATTCCATGGCTGAAGGGCTGGGGATAGACCCCCTGGAGCTGCGCTTGAAGAATGCCGTGGAAGAGGGCTCGATTTCCGCCACGGGCCAGGCTCTCTACAGTGTGGGCTTAAAGGATACCCTGCGTCAAGCAGCAGATAAGATCGGCTGGGGGCAGGGCCGGACGCCTTTTCGGGGCAAAGGGATCGCCTGCATGCATAAATCCACGGTTACCCCCTCGGCATCCTCCGCCTTCGTGAAGTTGAACGAAGATAAGTCCGTAACCCTGCTGGTAAGTACAGTAGAAATGGGCCAGGGAGCTTCCACGCTCCTGGCCCAGATAGTGGCTGAAGAATTGAGTGTCCCGGTGGAGAATGTCTCCGTCGTCTCCCCGGACACGGACGTCACTCCCTACGATATGGCTTCGGTTTCCAGTCGTTCCACTTTTTTCGCAGGGAATGCGGTGCGCCGCGCGGCCATCGATGCCCGGGAGCAGCTTCTGGAAATTGCCTCTGAAATACTCGAAGCCAGCCCCAAGGACCTGGTCCTGGAGAGAGGTAGGATCTTCGTGCGGGGCGTGCCCGATAGAGCCATTCCCCTTGCAGACCTCCCTCTCGGGGAGGCTTTCTACGTGGGGGCCTTGGGACGGGGGAAGGGCAGACCGGTCCTCGGCCGCGGCTCTTATGCCGTGGAGGATGCTACCGCCCTTGACCGGGAGACGGGCCAGGGCAAGAACCCAAGCGCCTTCTGGATGTACGCGACCCAAGCTGCCGAGGTGGAAGTCAACCCCCGGACCGGCCAGGTTAAGGTTCTGCGCCTGACCTCAGCCCATGACGTCGGCCGGGCGCTCCATCCGGTTTCCATCGAAGGACAAATTCAGGGAGCCCTGGTCATGGGCATCGGGACTACCCTCTTCGAAGACCTGGATATGCGCGAGGGCAAGGCGCAGAACCATAATTTTTCCTCTTACAAGCTTCCTTCCGCTCTGGATATTCCTGAAATGATACCCATCATTGTTGAGGCGCCGGATCGGAATGGGCCTTATGGGGCCAAGGGATTAGGGGAACCAGCCCTTTCCCCTACTGCCGCATCCATTGCCAACGCCATCCATGCCGCGACCGGGGTGCGGGTCAAAGACCTGCCCATTACGCCCGAAAAGATTTTAGCGGGACTGGTCCAAAAGGAGAATCCATGAAGAAAAGAGATGAAAAAACTCCCGATTACCTGATGGGTTTCCGCCGGTCCCTATTTCGAGGGGCCGGCTTTACGGGAGAGGCTCTGGACCGCCCACTCATTGGAGTAGTCAACAGCTGGGGCGAAATCAGCCCAGCTACCAAACACATGCAGGTTTTAACGAAAGCGGCCAAAGACGGAATTCAGAGCGCAGGGGGAACGCCGGTGGAGTTTGTTCTCTCGGGCCTCTGCGACGGAACCTGCGGGGGAGCCCCGGGGGCGAACATCTATAATATGGCCTGGAGGGACATCGCCGTCGCCTACATCGAGACCGTAGCCGAAGCAAATCAATTTGATGCTCTGGTCTTCCTTCCAGTCTGCGACGAGGTGGTTCCGGCCCACCTCATGGCGGCCGCCCGGCTGAATGTACCCTCCATTTTGGTTTGCGGCGGCACCATGCTTCCGGTCAGGGTGGGGGACAGAGAGGTCTGGGCGGGGGATGCCACGGCGGCCTTCGCTGAGCTGAAGTGCGGGAAGATTTCTGAAGCCACGTATAGACGGACGGAAGAACTTTGCTGCTCAGGGGCCGGAGCGTGCGGCGTAATGGGGACGGGCAACACCATGCAGGCCTTCGCCGAGGCTATCGGCATGTCTCTTCCTGGCAATGGAACCATTGCCGGGGTGGACCCGGCGCTGGAAAAGATGGCCCGGCAATCAGGAGTCCAGGTCATGGACCTTTGGCGGCGAAATATCCGTCCCCGGCAGATCATGAGCCGGGAGGCTTTCGAGAATGCCGTCCGGGTCACTCTCACTCTGGGAGGTTCCACCTGTGCCATCTTCCATACCATTGCCCTGGCTCACGAAGCGGAAATTCCCCTCGACCTTTCCATCTTTGAAGAGATGAGCCGGAATACCCCCTTTATCGGAAATGTCCAACCCAGCGGACCTTATCCGGTGAAAGGGCTGGATGATGCGGGGGGGATCCCGGCGGTGATGAAGGAGCTTTCCCCTTTGTTAAACCTTGGCGTATCGACGGTTACCGGAAAGACCCTGCGGGAAAATATTCACGGAGCAAATGTTCGCAACCAGGATGTCATTCGTCCTCTGGTCCATCCTTTACATGCCGAAGGAGGCATTGCGGTGCTGCGAGGGTCTCTCGCCCCGCAGAGCGCCATCGTCAAGCATGTTGCCGTCCTCCCCCAGATGAAGGTGCACGAAGGAGCGGCCAAGGTTTTTGACTCGGAGGATGCGGCCGGGGCAGCGATTCTGGCAGGTGGAATCGTTCCCGGAGATGTTATCGTGGTTCGCTATGCCGGGCCCAAGGGTGGCCCCGGCATGCCTTGCCTATACGGTTCCCTCTGGCTTCTCAAAGCCAAGGGCCTGGAAAGCAGTGTGGCCCTCGTGACCGATGGCCGTCTTTCCGGCACCATCCGGGGCGCGGCGATTGGCCACGTCTCTCCGGAGGCTGCCGAAGGAGGGCCGATCGCCCTTTTGCGGGATGGAGACCGGATTCGGATTGATCTTCCCGGGCGGAAGCTGGACGTGCTCTTAGGCCAAGAGGAATTGGAAGAGAGGCGGCGACAGTGGAATCCCCCGCAGCCCCGGGTGAAGAAAGGATTCATGGCCCTCTATCCCCGATTGGTGTCTTCGACCCATGAAGGAGCTTATTTAAAGACTCAGGGGTGAGAAGTTGGATTGAGAAGGGAGAAAAGAATAGCGGGTAAAGATAACAAGGATAAAAAATGCTAGAATGGGTGCTTCTGTAAAAAGTCATGGTTATTCCGCTTTCGTCATTTCCGCGGAAGCGGGAATCCAGTAAAATGATGTAGTTCTGGGCTCCCGCTTGCGCGGGAGCGGCGGCCTTGCTTGTTTTTTACGAAATCATCAAAATTGAAAATGCCCAAAATCATGAACGAAAAAGATTTCATAATTTCCAACGCAAAAATAAACGAGCGCCGAGTAACCACCAACGGGTGACGAGCATCGAGCAAAGGGGAGGTAAGCATGGCCGATTTAGGAATAGATTTTTGCGGTGTGAAGTTCAAGAACCCGATCCTGGCGGCATCGGCGGAGCCGACGCTCTCGGCAGAGAACATGAAGCGGGTCATCGAGACCGGAGCCGGCGGGCTAGTAGCCAAGACGGTTACCGATTCTGAAGCCATGCGACGGCTGACCAAGATGTCCAAATGGCGGTACCTGGATGAGCAACATAATGTATGCCGGGGAAAGGTTCCCCGACTCTTCACTTTCTACGGGCGCAGCGGTCTCGCGGAGGAAGAACCGGAAGAATGGATGGAGGAGCTCAAAGAGGCTCAGGCTGCGGCGCTGCAGAACGACTGCGTGCTCATCGGGAGCGTGGGCGGAACCATTCCTGAGAACTGGGCGAAGCTAGCCAAGATGGTGGAGGACACCGGGATCAAGCTCATCGAGCTGAATTTCGGGTGCCCTCACCCCTCGGAGATGAAAGGGGCCCAGACGGGGATGTTGACCGGCCAGGACAAGAATGCCGCTTCAGAAATAACCTACGCGGTGGCCAAAGCGGTGAAGGTCCCCATCAGCATCAAACTCACTCCGCAGGTAGCGGATGTTGTAGAGATGGTCAAGGCGGTGAAAGCCGCCGGCGCCTCGGCGGTAACCATCATCAACCGCTTCGTGGGTTTCGCCCTGGATATCGAGACGGGCAAACCCTACATCAACGGTTGGGCCGGGGTTGGGGGTCCCTGGGTGAAGCCTTTGACCCTGCGCTGGGTCTCCAAAGTTTACACCGGGGTGGGCATTCCCATCTCCGGGACCAACGGGGCCTATGACTGGAAGGACGCGGTTGAGTTCATGATGTCTGGAGCGACCAATGTTCAGATGTGTTCGGTAGTCATGCTCAAGGGATACAGTTACCTTAAAGAAGTGATTAAAGGGCTGGATGATTTTTTGAATCGCAAAGGATACAAGACGGCCAAGGAGATCGTGGGAATCGCCGCCAAGTCGGCCCTGACCTATGCGGAGATGGAGGGCCTCCCCAAAGAACGAGCGCTAATCAATCGGGAACTCTGCACCGACTGCCAGCGATGCCTGCGGTCCTGCTTCTACAACGTGATCCACGTGCAAGATGGGCAGGTGACCATCGGGGAAGAGTGCCGGGGTTGCGGAATCTGCACCTGCGTTTGTCCGGTGCCCGGCGCAGTTGGCTTGCAGGCTTATGGATGAGCTTTCCTTTCAACCAGGAGAGCTATGGACAATTATCCATGAAAGGGAAAGGCATGTTTCTCCAAGGCAAAGTTGCAATGGTCACCGGTGCAGGGCAGGGAGTGGGTCAGGGGATTGCTAATGTTTTGGCCCGGGAGGGGGCCAAGGTAGTCCTCGCAGCAATACATGTAGAAAAGGCCCGGAAGGCGGCTGAAATCATAGAATCCAAGGGAGGAGAAGCCCTGGCCTATGGCGTGAATGTGCTGGTGATGGCCCAGGTCAAGACCATGGTGGAGACGACGCTCCAGACCTTTAAGGGGTTGCACATATTGGTAAACAACGCCGTGGCCCCAAGCGTCAACGTTCCTTTTTCTCAATCCAAAGAAGAGGACTGGGATCAGGACCTGGGGGTTGGTCTGAAGGGATACCTCATCTGCACCCGGGCGGTGATCAATCATTTCCTGAGTCAAAATTATGGGAGGATCATCAGTATCTCGTCCTCCGCCGGCAAAGTGGGGAGTCCAAACCTGGCCGTTTATTCTGCAGCCAAGGGGGCCATCATTGGCTTTACGAAGGCCCTTGCGCGCGAACTGGCCAAGACCGGAATCACGGTGAATAGTGTAGCCCCTGGAGCGGTGAACACCCCCATGCAAGACCGTCTCTCAGAAGAATTCAAGGCCCATATGCGTTCCACCATACCCATGGGGCGATATGCCAACCCCGAAGAAATCGGGGAAACCGTGGCCTTCCTGGCTTCGGACCGGGCGAATTATGTTACCGGTCAGGTCTGGAGCGTAGATGGCGGGAGGACCATGCAGTGATTTTTGGGACACAGGAGAACGGAGATTTCCAGGATATTAATTAGATAAGGAGGGGGAACCATGAAGAAGAAAGGAATCCTGGGTTTGGTTGTTCTGGCGGTGTTTGCGGGTGCCGGTCTTTGGCTGCACACCGATGATGCATGGGCCCAAGCCAAGACCCTAAAGATTGGAGAGCTGGCAGGCCTAACCGGAGGGATTGCTCCCTATGGATCCCAACTGCACAACGCCCGACTCCTGGCGATCGAGGAGATCAACCAGAAGGGCGGGATCAAAGTTGGGAGTGTGCAGTACCAACTCGAACTGGTCCACCTGGATGCCGGGCCGCCCGCAGAAGCGGTGAAAGTATTCGAGAGGTTGCTCACCGTGGAGAAACTGAACCTGATCCTGGACGGCGCTTATTCCTCCGTGGAATATGCCCTGGGACCCGTCCTCAAGGCTAAAAAGGCCATCATGATCTGGTCGGGGGGTAATGACCCAGCCACCACCGTAGGGATTCCCAATGCCTTCCGGAACCATTTCGACGGGGGCGCCCCTTTCATGAAGGCCAATGAACTTTTCTTGAAGAAAATGGGGGCCAAAAAAATCTCCACCTATGGCCAGAGCGGGCATGCCGACTTCAAGCGCTTTGTGGAGGAATATCTGCCGAAGATTCCCGGGTTCGAAGTCCTGTCCAAAGACTGGTTTCCTTTTGGCGAAAAAGACTATTTCCCGGTCCTGACCAAAATCAAGGGTTTGAAACCGGATGCCGTGATTACCCATGGTTTCTTCACCGATGGGGTGACCATGGTTAAGCAGGCCCGGGAGGTTGGCCTTCTCCCGGGAATTCTCTGGCTCAATCAGTTCGCCGCTGCTCCGGGAATGATGGACGAGGCCTCCCGAAAAGTCTGGGAGGGGACTTACGAAATCCTCAGCTCCAGCCTGGCCCCCACTACCCAAGCCCCGGCCAAATCGAAGAATTTCTTCGAGGCCTATTTCAAAAAATATGGCGAAAAGGGAGGCTTTGGCGGATGGGCGGAGGCTGGCCACGACAGCGTCTATATTCTGGTCAAGGCATTGGAGAAGGCCGGCACAGTCGAGGACATTCCCAAGATCATCAGTGCCATGCAGGGCCTGACCACCACGGAGATCCTCGAGCTCCTGCAGGATTACAAACCCGGAAAGCTCTTTGACTCGGACGGGCAGGCCTACCCCAAGATCGTTTGCTCCGAGTGGAAGGATGGGAAGCAGGTTCCGGTTTTCGCGGACTATGGTCTTTAAAAAATCCTCTCTAACCCCCTTTATAAAAGGGGAGGATTGGGAGATTTTATAGGGGCGGCCCCGTGGCCGCCCTCAATCGGGCAACCAAAGAGAGTTGCCCCGCATTTTTTTAGGCATCAGGAGATTTCAACGAACGCATGGTCCAGATTCTGGTGAACGGGCTGGTTAACGGCGCCCTCCTGGCGGTTATGGCCATCAGCCTGACCATTATCTTCAGCATCCTGCGGGTTCCCCATTTTGGCCTGGGGGGAATCTTCGTCTGGGGAGCCTTCGTGGCCTATTTCGCGGTTACCCTCTGGAAATTAAACTTCCTGTGGGCCATGCTCCTCTCTGCGGCGAGCATGGCGGCTTTGGGAGTTCTCGTCGAGAAGGGCGCCTTCAAGCGGCTGCGGGCCTCCACGGAAGACGCCATGTTCGTCTCCGCCATCGGGGTGCTCATCGCCCTGGAGAATGGTGCTCTTCTTCTATGGGGTGACAAGACCCGGTCTATTCCCGTTCCGCAGCTCGACTTCATCATTTCCATCCCGGGGATATTGCGTCTGCCGGCCATGCGCGTCGTGATCTTTATCGTCGCCGGCCTGGCTATTGTGGGGCTGCATTACTTCGTGAAGAAGACTCGCATGGGGAAGGCCATGAGGGCGGTAGCCCAGGATCGGGTTGCCGCCCGGCTCCTGGGAATCCCCATCGACCGGGTGGCCTCCTATACGTTTGCCCTGGGTAGCGCCATGGCCGCGGTGGCCGGAACCCTCGTCGGAGCGGCTTTTACCTTTTCCTTCGACATGGGCAGCCTGAATATCCTCAAAGCCTTCGTGGTGGTGGTTTTGGGAGGATTGGGCAGCGTGGGGGGGGCCATCATCGGGGGCTTCTTTTTGGGAGTGGTGGACAGCTTTACCCTCACTTACATAACATCAGAGTTCAAGCATTTGGTGTCCTTCAGCCTGCTGATCCTGGTGCTGGTGCTCCGGCCTTCGGGCCTCTTCGGGCAGAAACTGGGGAGGCCCCAATGAGAAGAAGTTCCTGGAAATGGGTCCTTCTCTTCCTCCTGGGAGTCCTTTTTCCCTTTATCGGCCAAGAAGGATATCTCACCCATATGGCCATCACTATCCTGATCTTCTCTATTCTGGCCTCCAGCTTGAACCTCCTCATGGGCTATACCGGCCTCGTCTCCATCGCCCATGGAGCCTTTTTCGGCATTGGCGCCTATACTTCGGGCATCCTAATGATGCGTGCCGGTTTCCCCTTCTTGGCTGCCCTCTTTATGGCTACTGCTTTTACCTGCTTGATCGCCTTGGGACTCAGTATTCCTTCTTTCCGGACCAAGGGGATTTATTACGTAATCGTGACTATCGCCTTCCAGCTCATTGTCAGCGAAATCTACGATGGCTGGTATGCCATGACCGGCGGGGGGCTGGGTTTGAGAGGGATCCCGAAGCCGGGTCAAATCTCTTTGCCGGTCCTCGGGACTTTGAGCTTTACGTCCAAGTTTAGTTACTACTACCTGGCCTTCATCTTTGCCTTGGTCATCCATCTCGGAATTGCCCGGCTCATAAAGTCACCGGTGGGCATTTCCTTGATGGCCATTCGCGATAATGAGACCAAAGCCTTGATGATGGGGCTGAACCCTCTGGCTTATAAGGTCTTTGTTTTTGTTCTGGCCTCCGGCCTGGCGGGTTTGGCTGGGTCCCTTTACGCTCATTACCTGGAGTTCGCTCATCCGGACCTGTTCAGCTTTTTTGTCTCCGTGGACTTGTTCCTGATGGTCATGCTCGGAGGGGCCGGGACTTTTTTCGGCCCTCCTTTTGGGGTTTTTATCCTGGAGATGATCCGGGAAGTTCTCCACGAGTTCGTTGCCCTGCGGCTTTTCCTATACGGCGTGATGCTTGTTCTCATTATCATCTTTTTACCCGAAGGACTCTTGAAACCTCTCACCTCCCTGGCGAAAAGATTCGTTCCCGGGAGAACGTAGGGACTTAAAGGGACTCGGATTTCCCGTTTCGGGTTTATGGATATAAAGTTCATGCATGGGGGGTGACTTGGCCCTACTTCAGGTCCAGAATCTGACCAAATCCTTTGGGGGCCTCACGGCGGTCAACAAGGTCTCATTCTCGATCGAAGAGAAATCCATCTTCGGCCTGATCGGCCCGAACGGATCGGGCAAGACGGTCATCTTTGACTGTATCACCGGATATCAGAGGCCTGATCAGGGACGGGTCTTTTTTCGGGATCGGGAGATCAGCGGGAAAAGGCCGAACCAGATCGCCCTGCAGGGCGTGGGAAGGTCCTTTCAATTGAGCGGAGTTTTTCCCAAGCTGACCGTTTACCAGAATTTGATCTTTTCGGTCCAAGAGAAAACCCTCGGGCGCAATTTTCTCACCACCCTGCGGTCGGGAGGAGGTTGGCTACCGAAAGACTTGGCCAAACGCATCGATCAGGTCCTCGAGTTTACCGGGTTCCAAAGGGTAAGGGAGGAGATTGTCGCCAACCTGCCTTACGGGCAGCAGAAGATTCTGGAATTCGCCAGCCTCATGGTGATGAATCCGGACCCCCTTCTCTACATGCTCGACGAACCTTTCGCCGGGCTGACCCAGGGCGAAATCGCCAGCTACCTTTCCTTGATGAGAGAGCGGCGGGAAAAAGGACGGACTTTCCTCCTTGTGGAACACAATATGAGGGCCTTGATGGAAATCTGTGACTTCATCGTAGTATTGGATCATGGCGAGAAGATCGCCGAGGGTTGCCCGGAAGAGATCCAGGCGAACAAAGGGGTGGTGGAGGCCTATCTCGGCCATGGCGTCGTTGCTTGAAATTAACGGGCTGACGAGTGGTTACGGCAGGGTTTCCGTCCTCCAGGACGCCTCCCTGAGGGTGGATCGATTGGAAATCGTGAGCGTCCTGGGGGCCAATGGAGCGGGGAAGACCACCCTGCTCAATACCATCGCGGGCGTTCTCAAACCATCCCGAGGAAAGATCCTCTTTGACGGGGAAGACGTGACTGGCTATAAGCCGGAAATCCTGGCGGGAAGGGGCCTTTCCCTCGTGCGGCAGGGGAGGTCCATTTTCCCCTTTATGACCGTTCAGGAAAACTTGGATATGGGAGGGTATCTCTGCAAGGCCGCCCCAAATTTTCGAAGCCGCCTGGATACGGTCTTCCAGCTCTTCCCCGTGTTGGCCGAAAGAAAAAACCAATGGGCCGGGTCCATGAGCGGAGGGGAACAAAAGATGTTGGAGCTGGGCAGAGCCCTGATGCTGGAGCTCAAGCTGCTCCTCCTCGACGAGCCTTCCTTGGGTCTCGCTCCCTTAATCATGAATTCCATTTTTGGACATATTCGCGAATTCCATAAGAGGGGGATGACCGTTCTCCTGGTAGAACAGAACGTATCCCTCGCCCTGCAGATTTCCCATCGGGGATATTTGCTGGAGCTGGGACGAATTAAATTGGAAGGGAAAAAGGAAGAACTTTTGAAAGACCCCGCAGTAAAGAAATATTACCTGGGGCTCAGCTAAGAATGACCGCCGGCTAGCTTCCTTGCGGTGGGAAAACCATTGATTCAGAAAGGAGAGAAGAAGATGAAAAGAGTAAGCTGGATGTCAGTTACCCTTGTCGTCTGTTTATCCCTTTTCGCAATCTCGGCCAAAGCGCAGGCCCAAAAGCCGACGAAACCGGTCACCCTTACTTTCAACTGGGAGGGGGCCTACGGGCGGGCGAACTGCCTGGTTTGGCCCTTTAGACCCGGCGGAAGCTTCGAGCAGCTGGTCACCAAACATACCGATGGACTGGTCAAGCTGGACATCAAAGAGAAACTTTACGGCATCATGGAATCTGCTTTTGCCATCGGGGATGGCCGAATCCAGGCCGGAACCCAATCCATCCCCGCGGCCACCGGAACCTATCCGCTCCTGGATTTTGGCGGAATTCCAGGATTCTTCGCCGACCCCCCCCAAGGAGCCTATCAATGGGCCGAAGCCTTTGTGGACCCCAAGATGATGGCCGTATGGGACAAATATTCCAAACCGGCGGGGTTCAAGATCATCGGGGCGGCCATCAGCCTGGCCAATAACACCTTGTACGGAAACAAGGCCATCAAGACCCTTGGGGATTTCAGTGGAGTAAAGGCCAGAACCTCCGGGCGGACCCAGACCTCGGCCCTCAAGGCTCTTGGAGGGAGCCCGATCACCCTGTCCATGGCCGAGGTGGAAGACGCCCTTTACCGCGGCACCGTCGATGCCATCACCACGAGCAAGAACTTTGGGGCCGAGCGGGGGCTTCTCGACCTGTGCAAGTTCGCCTCGGTTTGGCCGGTAACCCCGGTCTTTTCCCAATTCATCGCCGTCAATTCCAAGGTGTGGGACCGGCTGGACCCCTTCCTGCAGGAGGGGCTGATGAAAGCCGGCGCCCAGTTGACACGGGAGATGGCCCCGGTGGTGGAACAGATGGACGTCTCCTACACGCTCTGGATCCGGGCGAGCAAATGCCAGCTCATCCTGCCCGAACCACCGGAGGTGAAAAAGGCCATGGAGCTTATGCGCCCGGTGGTGAAAGAATGGCTGGATACGGCAGGGCCCTATGGCAAGGAAGTTCTGCGCATCGGAGGAGCGTATGCGACCGGCCCCTCGGCCAGTTTTATCGCCGAGATGGCCAAATGAGAAAAAGGAGAAAGCTTCCCGCCCGGAGTCGAACCGGCCAGGACCGAGTCTAAAGAAGGAAATCCTTCGGCTCCGGGCGACAGTCTTCCCGACCTTGGGAAACCGCGGTTTCGGTGAGTTTCGGGAGAATGATTCATATGGATAAGATCCTGCAGAGAATCGAAAGAATCGCTTACGTCGTAGGGTACGGGACCGGGTATATCCTCCTGGGGATCATCGCCCTGACCCAGATCGAAGTGGTTACTCGGTATGTCCTGCGCCAGCCATTGATCCTTTGCGACGAGTTGGGGGGCTACAGCCTGCTCGCCATCACTTTTCTCGGCCTGGCCTACTGCGCCAAAGAGAAGGGGCATATCCGCATAACTTTCCTTGTGGAGAGAATGTCGGCGAAAGCATCCGGCCGAGTCCGGGTCCTCACCCTGATTCTGGCCTTGATCTATATCGGCATTGCCAGCAAGGTGAGCTGGGATTTCCTGATCCTCTCGGTGAAACGCGGCATGAAGTCCAACTCCTGGCTCATGACCCCTCTGTATTGGCCGCAGATGGTCCTCCCGGTCGGGTGCACGCTTTTCTTTCTGGTCCTCCTCGTCCAGCTGGTGAGGACGATCCGGGACGTGACAGCGGGGGTGAGGGTGGAAGAGGTGTCGGGGGAAGAATATTGAGAAGCGGCGGCGAAGGCCCCCTGCAAAGGAGACAGCGGAATGAGTCCTGAGTGGTTGACCGTGCTTCTGATGGCCGGCCTGTTGATTCTTCTGGGCCTGGGAGTGGAGATCGCGGTGGGAATGGGAATCATCGCCGCCGTGAGTTTGCTGATCCTCGACAAGCCTCTGATCCAGATTACCTGGTCGGCGTGGGAATCCTTGAATTCGTTTACCCTCCTGGCCATGCCCCTCTTCATCTTCATGGGGTCGGTTTTTTCTGGCAGCGGAGCGGTCCAGGCCCTCTTCGGGGCGCTGGATAAATGGATCGGCTTCCTACCTGGAGGCCTGGCTTCCGTAGTGATCGCGGCCAACGCGGTCTTCGGAGCCATATCGGGCTCCAGCGTGGCCGCCGCTGCGACCTTCAGCCTAATTGCCTATCCGGAGATGGAAAAACGGGGGTACGCCCCGAAACTTTCCATCGGCTCTATCGCCGTGGGGGGCACCCTGAGCGTCCTCGTCCCTCCCAGCCTGATCCTGATCGTCTACGGCTCCTGGGAGAACCAGTCGGTGGCCCGCCTCTTTGCCGCGGCCATGATTCCCGGGATCATCCTTTCCCTGCTCCTGCTGGTCACTGTAATCATCTGGGTCAAGATCAACCCCGTCCTGGCCCCGCGACCTCCCCGATTCACCTGGTGGGACAGGATTCTCTCCATCAAGCAACTGCTCCCCTGGCTGGCCGTGGTTATTACGGTGATGGGTTCGATCTTCGGCGGGCTGATGACCCCCACCGAAGCGGCCGCTTTGGGGGCCGTTCTCTCCCTGGTGGTGGCCTGGGGGTATGGAAACCTGACTTACAAGATCGTCAAGGACAGCTTCCTCACAGCGGTCAGGGTCACGGCCATGATCGGGTTCATCATCTTTGCCGCGCGGTTGCTTTCCTTCGGATTCCAGGATATGGGGGTTACGGAAAGGATGTCTTCCTACATCCTGGGCCTGGGTCTTGGGAAGTACGGGATCATGGTGTTCCTGGTGGTTCTTTACCTGATTCTGGGCATGTTCTTCGATTCCATGGCCATGATGCTCCTGACGCTCCCCTTTGTCATGCCGGTGCTGACGAACCTGGGGTACGATCCCATATGGTGGGGGGTGACCTTCGTGGTGCTTGCTGAGATCGGGTTAATCACCCCGCCTTTCGGCCTGAACCTCTTCACGATCCACGGGGTCCTCCCCAAGTTTTCCGTCGTATTCATCGCCAGGAGTTCCCTGCCCCTTCTGGGCACGATGCTCTTGATGGTCTGGATCCTCATTTTTTTCCCCCGGTTGGCCCTCTGGCTGCCCAAGGTGCTGTATTAAAGCGAACCCGCGAAGGGCCTCATTCACGGAAGGGGGGCGCGAAAGGAAAAGAAATGCTCAAGCCGTTACATCTGCGCGTAAACGGGGAATCGGCCCAGCTTCTCGTAGGGGAGGAGGAAACCCTTCTCCAAGTCTTACGGAACCGGCTCATGCTGACGGGGACGAAGCAGGGATGCGGGGAGGGCCAGTGCGGGCACTGCACGGTCATCCTGAATGGAAAGGCGGTGAACAGCTGTCTGACCCTCGCCCTGGAAGCCGAGGGGGGCGAAGTCATGACGATTGAGGGTTTGGCGCAAGAGGGCCGTCTTCACCCCATCCAGAAGGCCTACGTGGAAGCAGGAGCCATTCAATGCGGTTACTGCACCCCTGGTATGATTATGGCCATTTATTCCCTGCTGCAGGAAAACCCTCAGCCCAGCGAGGATCAGATCCGGGAAGGAATCAAGGGCGTTATGTGTCGCTGCACCGGCTATTACAAGGTGGTCGAGGCGGTCAACCGCGTGGCTGCCGAAGGGCAGTCCCATGGATAAACCCTCCTTCTTCCGGGTGGCGACTGTCGCTCAGGCGGTCCGCCTGAAGAAAGAAAACCCCCAGGCCTTCTTCATGGCCGGAGGGACCGATCTATTGATTCTCGAGCGGCACAGGCTGATCCAGCCCAAATCCATCCTGTATTTGAAGGGCATCCCGGGGCTGGCCGAAATCCGCCCGGAGGCTGATGGCGCGGTGAGGATTGGCGCATGCGCTACCCTGGACGCCGTCGTCCATCACCCGTTAATCCGGCAAAATTATCCTGCCCTGGCACAGGCCTCGTTCGCGGTAGCCTCCCCACAAATTCGCAACAAGGCCACCATCGGGGGGAATATCTGCCTGGACAGCCGGTGCTGGTTTTTCAACCGCTCGCCCTTCTGGCGTGCGGAGTACCCCGAGTGCCGCAAAGCGGCCAGCGGCACGAAGTGTTATGTCCTACCCCACAGCCGGAAAGGCTGCTTTGCCCTGCAATCGGGGGATACGGTGGGCTCGCTGGTGGCAATGGGGGCCAAGGTGCGCCTGGCCTCGGATCAAGGGGAAAGGGTTCTGGGGATAGAGGATTTCTACCTGGGTGACGGCATCCGCTATTTGGACCTGAAGCCGGGCGAGATGCTGGCCGAGATCCTTCTGCCCCCGCCGAAGGGCCAGGGGATCTTCAGGAAGTTCCGGCCGCAGAATAATCTGGATTTCGCCACTTTCAACCTCACCCTTTTTCCGCCGCAAGAGGGGACCGGTTCCCGAATCGTGGTGTCTTCCGTGGCCAGCAAACCCCTCCGGGCCCGCAAGGCGGAGGCCCTGTTTGACCGGGGTGCTCCCGGGAAAGAAGTGGTGGACCAGGCGATGAAGGAAATATCCCCGATTTCCTTTGTCCGGGGGGACGTGGAATTCAAAAAGCAGGTCATTGCCGCCTATATGACCGAAGCCATTGCGGGATCCAAGGCCCCGTTGGGAGAATAGGGAAAAGCCGATGGAATCCTATCGAATTATTACCAAAAGGGTAACCCGGCCGGATGCCTTGGCCAAAGTCACCGGGCAGGCGAAATTTACAGTGGACCTCAACCTTCCGGGCATGCTGATCGGAAAGACCCTGCGCAGCCCCCGCCATCATGCCCGCATTCTGCATGTGGACACCGCTCCGGCTTTGAGGGTCCCCGGGGTCAAGGCGGTGATCACCTCCCGGGACCTTCCGCCGGTGGTTTACGGCTTCGGCGACCGTCGGGCGGATATGACCGTCTTCGCCACAGACCGCGTTCGGTACAAGGGCGATGAGATTGCTGCCGTGGCCGCTGTGGACGAAGAAGCCGCCACCGAGGCGCTGGAGCGCATGGTGGTGGAGTACGAAGAATTACCCGCTGTCTTCGATCCCGAGGAGGCCGTCAAAGACGGTGCCCCCCAACTTCACGATGATTCGCCCCATAACATCGGGGTTCGGATCAAAATTAACAAGGGAGACATGGACCGGGCTCTTGCTGAAGCCTATCTAGCGCGAGAAGACCGGTTCGATACCCAGAGGGTCCATCAGTCCTATGCCGAACCCTATGGCTGTTTAGTGGAGTGGGACGCCAACGAAAGGATCACCGTTTACGCGGGGACGATGAATTCTTCGGGGCTCCAGATCATGCTTTCACGCGTGCTCAAAGTGCCGATCGGCCGGATTCGCGTCATTCAAACCCACACCGGCGGGTCCTTTGGAAGTAAAGTGGTTCTCAATTCGATCTATCCTGCCTCGGCGGTTTTGAGCAAAAAGACCGGCCGCCCGGTCAAGATGGTTTATTCCCGGGAAGAAGAATATTTCGCCAGCCGGCCCCGATTTGCGGGCCGATATTATGTGAAGACCGCGGTGAAGAAAGACGGAAGAATCCTGGGGCGGGAGCTGAATTTTTTCTATGACGCCGGAGCCTATTGCGACATGGCTGCGGCCATGATTATTGTCTGTTCTCATCGGAACGATAGCGTCTACCGGATTCCCGCCATCCGTACCGATGCCAAGCTGGTCTATACCAACAAGAGCCCGGTAGGGGCCTATCGGGGATATGGAAGCCCCCAAAACACTTTTGCCTTCGATTCTCAACTTGACATGATCGCCGAAGACCTGGGGATGGACCCTGCCGAATTGCGGTTGAAAAACGCCACTCGTCCCGGCGACGTTACGGTCCATGGCTGGAAGATCACCAGTTGCGGACTTCCCGAGGCCATCGAGCACGTGGTAGCGGCCTCCGGTTGGAAAGAGAAAAGGGGCAAGAGGCGCCGCCTCAATCAGGGAATCGGGATGGCCTGCACGATCCATGAGGTGGACGACCGCCATTCCGACGGCTTCGCCGGGAGCAATGCCCATGTAGAAATCCTGCAGGACGGACAGGCGGTCATTTACTCCGGCGAGGGGGAGTACGGTCAGGGGCGGGACACGACTTTTTGCCAGATCGCCGCCGAGGTCCTGGGAATTCCTCTAGAGTCCGTCCGGATCATTCTCCCCGATACGGATATCACCCCTTATTCCTTGGGCCCTTGGGGTTCACGGGTCACTTACTCAGGCGGCATCGCTGTGTTCAGAGCGGCGGAAGAGGCCAAGCGCATTCTTCTTCAAGAAGCCGGGGACCTGCTCGAAGCCAATCCGGCTGACCTGAGCATTCAGGAGGGAAAGATTTTCATTAAGGGCCTATCCCAGCCCAAGGCCACGGTGGGGGAGGTGGCCTACTTTGCCCTCTTCCGCAAGGGAGGAAGACGAATCCGTGGCAGCGGCCAGGACGAGCCAGCCACGACCAAGATGGACCCGACGAAGCAGACCAGTCCCTGCTCCACTTACTCTTTTGCCTGCCAGGCCGTGGAGGTTGAGGTCAATGATCAGACCGGAGAGGTCAAGGTCCTGAAATTGTGGACGGCCAATGACGGCGGCAATATCATCAATCCCATCGGGGCAGAAGGACAGATTGAAGGCCAGGTGCTCCAGGGGCTGGGGTTCGCCAAGACGGAAGAGATGGTCTTCCGGGACGGCCATCTTTTGACCACCGACTTTATGACTGCGGGAACCCCTGGGCCCTTTGACGCCCCGCCCCTCCATATTTATTTTACCAAAACCTACGACCCGACGGGTCCATTCGGGGCCAAGGGAGTTGCCGAAGTCGCTGCGCCTCCCACGGCTGCGGCGGTGGCCAACGCCGTCTATGACGCCATCGGAGTGCGCGTCAATAAGCTTCCTTTATCCCCAGAAAAAGTTCTTGTGGCCATCAAGGATCAGAGAAAGCGCAGTCCGTGAAAAATGTCCCCCCCATTGTCCTCCGTCGGGAAAGTGAGCTTTGCCGCGAGCTCGGCTGGGCGAGAAGGGGAATAGGTAGGGTGAGGAATCGAGGCGGTTCGCCAGCCGTCCCGACCGGTCGGAAAAGGTCGAAAAATTTGCCAGGAACACTTGGCAAAGAAGAAATTGCAGCTTAAGGGGGTTCGCATGGAGTTTGAATATTTAGAGGAAGTAAAGAAGCTGCTGCATGGAAAGAGTTACCAAGTCGTGGGAACGGATGTGAAGAGGGTGGATTCCCTCGAAAAAGT
>DASPRR010000434.1:0-4930 GCA_035624375.1 Thermodesulfobacteriota bacterium
ATCCGCAGATTACGCAGATTTCACGGATTAATATGAGGCAAAAAGACTTTCATCATTCTAAAAAAGAGGATAGTCTCATGGCTCAAGAAATGCCGAAAGAAAAGAGGGATTCTCGGACTTATTCTATCATCGGGGCAGCTATGGAAGTTCATCGGCAATTGGGCTGCGGGTTTCTAGAATCGGTTTACCAGGAAGCCATGGCCTTGGAAATGACGGGACGGGGGATCCCTTACGGCCGGGAGGTGGAGATTCCGGTATTCTACAAAAATCAGCGTTTGAATACATCTTTCCGGGCTGACTTTCTTTGTTTCGATTTGGTCATCGTTGAGCTCAAGGCCCTAGGGAGCCTCAGCGGAATAGAGGAGGCTCAACTCATCAATTACTTAAAAGCCACGGGATATGAAGTCGGCTTACTGTTCAATTTCGGAGCTGCATCCCTCGAACATCGCCGATTGGCCTTTTCTAAGCCTTTACCCTCTATAAAATCTGCGTAATCTGCGTAATCTGCGGATGCGGATTCTTTTTGATGAGACTTACCTCAATGATTACCACAATGGCCAGGACCGCTAGACAGAGTATGTAAGGAGCCCTCAGCCCGGCGGAATGGGCCAGGATCCCCCCGAGAAGGGGTCCTAATACTACCCCGCTCCCCAGGATGGATTCGTGCAGGCCGGCCCCCTTCCCTTTTTTCTTCATAAGGCGGACCGTATAGTAAATACTGGAGTAGTACGTCAGACTGGCACAGAGGCCCAGCATGATAAAGGCGGAGGCAAAGACCAGCTGCTGATTGAAGAAAAAGATCAACACCAGTCCGAAGGTGGCCAGCAGCTGAGCCCCCAGGAGGTAAATCTTTTGAAAGTGCCAGCGATCGCTGCTCCGCAGAAAAAAGAACCCGAGGAACTGGGCCAGGCCGATACAACTCATGAGTACCCCGATCATATAAGGGCTCATGGTCAATTCCCGGGCCAGCTTCGGAAATTGGTATCGGGCGTTTGCCAAAATAAAAAAGGAAGCGAAGTTGGCGATCCATATGGCGTAGAGGAAAGTCCTTCCCTGGTTGGTGTCCTCAGACTCAGAAGGCAAAGATTCGGTTGCCTTTTGCGGCTGGGAGGTCCTCTCGGTCAGAGAAACCCGCATGACCAAGAAGAGAGAGATGCAAAGAGCTCCCGCCAGCCAGAAAGGAAGACGGGAATGGAGGCCAAAAAGAAGCCCGGACAGGGTGGGGCCGATGAGGTGAGAGGCCGTCCAGGACATATTAAAGCTTCCGATGTTCCGGGCAAGCCCCGACCCATTCTGCGATTCAGCGATCCAAGCTTGGAAAGCCGGCCAAAAAACAGCCATGCTGAACCCGTTGAGGGCCGCCAGGGCCAGGACGGCGTTAACACTCCCGATTTGGGTCATCAGGAGGCACGAAATACCAAAGATAAAGGGTCCGGCAACCATGAGCGCGCGCCTTCCAAACCGATCCGAAAGGCGGCCCGCCAGATGAGCCAGGACCATGTGGACCGAGGCTGAAATCGTCCCGATCAAACCCAGCTCAATCGGATTCCCTCCAAGCTCAATCACTACCAGGGGTGCAGCCAGGTAAAAAACACTCGCGCTCAGGTCCATCCAGAAGGGCACGACAGTTATCATTATCCGTTCATTGATCTTGATCATGCAAAGCGAACATCCTTCCACGAGGCTCAAAAGCCCCTTGGTTCAACCTTTCATAATGAAGCAGTGATTTTCCGATCTGGTGGGTCCAGGATACGTTATTTCAAGCCTCCTTTCAAATAGAAATAGAATTGATGCCCTAGAGGAATTCGAACTCGCTTTTTTAGTTGAACATAAATCCATTCGGCTTTAGGATAGAAGAAAAATATCCCTGGCTAGTTCGCGAAATTCAAGAGGATAAAATCTAACTGAAAGGATGGAGGATGGAAATTTTAGAGGTACTGAAGAAAGGAAGAATCGTTGAGCTGAACAAGGTTTTGGAACCGGGGAAGGAAGGAAGGAGGCTGGAGATTCGCAAGTTCCGGATTTTTGCCGGTGAGTTCATGCATGACATTGATACCATGTCCCATATCGGGACCCATGCGGAGGCTCCGTCGCATTTTATCCCCGCCCTGCCCGACGGAAAAGACGCTCCGGATATCGCCGAATTTCCGCCGGATGCCTGGTGGGGAGAGGCGATTTTCATCAACTTGGCCAAACTCCCCCCCAAGGCCAAGGTCACCCCGGAACTGCTCAAGCAGAAGGGAATCAAAAAGGGCGATATCGTGGTCATTGGGAATTCCCCTTACAAGGATGATGACAAGATTACCATGACCGATGCGGCAGCCAAATACCTAGCTGGTGTGGGAATCAAATTACTGGCCATGGACTTCTCGTATAGCATAGAGGAGAACTTCTCCGAACTTGGCAAGATGAGGGTACACGTCGACCTGATGTCCCTGGGTGTCCCTTTAATCGAAGGGCTTGCCCACCTGGATCAGATAAAGGAGGAAAGGTTCTTCTTCATGGGGTTGCCTATCCGGGTGAAAGGCTGCGATGCCTGGCCCATCCGGGCGATTGCGATTGAAGGAGTTCTTTAAGAGACTCCGGAGAATGTAGTAAAGCTATTTTCTTAAGTGACGTTTATATCTCTGTTCTCTGCGTAATCTGCGGATAAGATGAATCTCAAAAGTATTTCTAAAAAAGACCCACCCCGGGTGGCCCTGGTTTCGAGCACCCGAGCGGTTTTCGCGCCCATGGAGGCAGCGTTCCGGGAGGTGTTCCCCGAAGCCCAGACTCTTCATCTCCTCGACGAGACCCTGATCGAAGACTTCCGGCGGGAAGGGGGATTATCGTCTCATTCCCGCCACAAAGCTCTGCAAATGGCTTTGACCGCCCAGGAAGCTGGGGTGGATGGCATCCTGGTGACCTGTTCCACCCTTTCCCCCTCGGTGGATGACTTTCGTCCTTTCGTGAGAATCCCTATAATCAAGATCGATGAGCCGGTGATCGAAGAAGTGGTTCAAAAGGCGGATACCATCGGCCTTCTGGCCACGGCGGAAACGGTGTTGAAGTCCGTGGAGCCGCTGGTCATGAAAAAAGCCAGGGATTCCGGCCGAAAAATATCCGTCCACCCATTCGTCAAGGGGGATGTCTGGCCCCTCCTGCAAAAAGACCCGTCAGCTTTCTACCGGGCCATAGCGGAAGCCGCCACCCAGGCCGCCCAGGAATGTCAGGCCGTCATCCTGACCCAGGTTTCCATCGCTCCCGGCAGGGATTATGTGGAACAGAAGTTGCAGAATAAAATCTACGCCTCCCCCTCCTATGCCGTTCAGACCCTCCGAAAAATCCTTTCAAAGTCGGAATGAAAATGCATTAAATTTTCTCTCGCAGAGGCCGCAGAGAACGCAGAGTATAAAAAGATTCAGGTCCCAGGTCTCAGGATTCAGGTTCCTAACTCTGATTCCTGGCTCCTGTTTCCTGCCTTATTTTCTCTCCGGACCCTGCGGGCCCGAGCGGAGCAGACGAGAGAAGTCCCACGCTTATTCGGGAATTGTGGTTTCAGGACTTCACGGAACCCGCGGTGAGGCCGGTCACCATGAAGCGGCGGACGGAATAGTAGAGAGCAATCGGAGGCAGGGAATAGATCACCGCGGAAGCCATCATCAGCGTCCAGGGCGCATCGTCGGAAGTCGTGAAATGTCCCAGCATGACCGGAACGGTGAGCTTGGCCTCGCTGGAGAGGAACAGGAACGCGTACAAATACTCGTTCCAGGCCAGGAGCAAAGCATAGGTCCCGATGGCCACGAGGGAGGGCGCGATCAGCGGGATGTAGATATGCCAGAAGATCTGGGGCACCGTGGCGCCGTCTACTCGCGCGCTTTCGTCCAGTTCGTAGGGGACACTTTCTGCGTACTGGCGCATGACCCAGATGGCGTAAGGAGTGGCAAAGGCAACCAGGGCCAGGATCAGGGACCAGGGATGGTTTAGAATCCTGTATTGCCCCATAACCCGATAGAGCGGGATGGCCAGGAAGGCCGCGGGGATCAGGTAGGTGAAAAGGGCCATGTTGCTGATCACCGGGGCCCATCGAGGACGTAATCGCCCCAGGGCAAAGGAGGTGATGCTGGCGATGAATAGAACTAGGGCGCAGGTCGCGAAGGCCACCAATAGGCTGTTGAGCAGCTGCTGCCAGAAGTGGGACAGGAAAGGGTGGCCCTGCTTCAAGGCGGACCGGTAATTCTCCAGGGAAGGGTTGTCGGGCCAGATTCGCCCGGCGAAAGCAGCCGATTGCGGAGTGAGGGACAGTATGACCATGTGGAAGATGGGCAGGCACGTCCATAAAATAATGACCGCGGCTATGACTCCCAGACGGACCTGACGCAACATTTTAACCATTTCACTCCCCCTTCCCCAGCCTTCGGATCAGGACGAAAACAATGGGAACCACCAGGGGAAGCGCGGTGATCACCGTGGCCACCCCTGTGGGAATGTCGCCGATGTTGAAGGCATAACGGATACCGAGAGTGGAGAGGACGTGGGTGGCGTCCCAGGGTCCGCCGCCGGTGAGCAGGTACACACTGTTGAAGTCGCCCACACTCCAGATCGTTGATAGAAGGGTACTGGTGATATAGAGGTTTTTGATCCCCGGAAAGGTGATGAACCGGAAGGCCTGAAAACGGGTCGCCCCGTCCACGTTGGCGGCTTCATAGTGGTCTTTGGGAATGGCCATGCGCCCGGCCAGGAGGATGAGCGTCCAGAAGGGCAGGTTTTTCCAGATGTGGGTGGCGATCACCAGGCCGAAAGCCAGGTCGGGCTTCACCAGCCACAGCGGCCCGTCAATGCCGAAAAGGCGAAAGAGGATTCCATTGATCATGCCCCATTCGCTGTTGAAGATCCAGCGGATGGAAAAAATGGCAGGCAAGGAGGGAGCCGCCCAGGGCAGAAGGAAAAT
>DASPRR010000456.1:0-6343 GCA_035624375.1 Thermodesulfobacteriota bacterium
TTTTTCCGTATCCGCTGGCTGCTACGTTTCCCCCCCGGGCGAGAGAGGCAAACGCCCAGCGGGCCGCCGGATACCTCCTCCTTAAAGGGGATCGTCTATTCCTGGGCCAACATCGCGATGCCCTGGTCCATGGAGAGCACCCGGCAGGAATTCTTCTTCTATGCCCAATTCATGATTTTCCATCTCGCTGTGGCCGCCAATATCATCATGTCCTTTGTCATTCCCTATGCCCCCTTCCTGATGAAGCCCGCAATTGTCATGCGGGGGCTCCAGGTCCTGTTCGCTCTGGGATGCATGATCGGTTGCTACCGCCTGTACCGGCGGCTGAGCAATCCCTTCATCCGCCAGATTAGCTCTCCGGACGATTTCTTCTCCCTGATCCTGCTCACCGTGTGGATGTTTGTTTCCATCTGGGCTGCCCCCAACCGTCCCGAGCAGGGAGAGGGAGCGCTGATGACCTATTTCATCATGACTGCCTTTTTCCTGGTGTATGTTCCCTTCAGCAAAATTTCCCATTATCTTTACTACCCCTTTAGCCGGTACTATTTCGGCAAGACCATGGGCTACCGCGGGGTTTATCCGATCAAGCGGGGACCCGAGCCCAAGCCGACCAAAATATAGCCGAAGAAACGGATGAATCGCGAGGAAAAAGAAATGCCAGCGGAAGAGAAAACCAGGTCCCATAAAGTGAAAAAAGTCATCGAGCGGATGGGGAAGAAACTCAACCGGCAGATGGTCGGCTCCCTTGTGGCCTGTGTCCACTGCGGGATGTGCACTCAATCGTGCCACTATGTCCTGGCCAACCCTGATGATCCCACCTTCGCCCCAGCCTACAAGGCGGACCAGATTCGGAGAATCTTCAAACGCCATTTTGACTGGACCGGAAAATTTTTCCCCTGGTGGGTCAAGGCCCAGGACGTGTTCGCGGATGAAGAGCTGGAGAAATTGAAGGATATCGTCTTCGGCAAATGCACCAATTGTCGAAGGTGTTCGATCAACTGCCCCATGGGGGTGGATTTCGCCACGCTCAACCGCATGGCGCGGGGACTATTGACCGCGGTGGGAGTGATGCCCGAAGGCGTGGCCGTGGTCAGCAAGGATCAGTGGGAGATCGGAAACCAGATGGGGGTTCTCCCGCAGGACTACCTGGAAACCCTGGAATGGCTTTCTGATGAACTGGAGAATGAATTCAAAGACCCGGCTGCCCGGATCCCCATCGACAAAAAAAATGCCGATGTGGTTTACGCAATCAACCCCCGGGAGATCAAGTACGACCCCCGAACCATCTCGGATGCAGCGCGGATCTTCTACCGGGCAGGGGAGAATTGGACCATGGCCAGCGACGGCTGGGATATGACCAATTTCGGCCTTTTTTCCGGAGACGATGAACTCGGGGCTTCCGTCGTACGTAAGCTCTTCGGGAAGGTCATTGAACTCGGGGGAAAGAAGCTGGTATTATCGGAATGCGGCCACGGATACCGGGCCACCCGCTGTGAAGGCCCGAACTGGGCGGGGATGGAAGTTCCCTTCGAGATGGAAAGCTCTGTCCTCACCATGCTCCGGTACATCAAGGAAGGAAGGATCCAGGTTGGCAAGACCAAGAACAGCCTACCGGTCACCTTCCATGACTCGTGCAACAACGCCAGGAGCTGCGGATTTTTCGAGGAGCCCCGGGAACTTCTAAACCTGCTGGCGACCGATTTCAGGGAGATGTACCCCAACCGGGCGGAGAACTACTGCTGTTCGGGTGGGGGAGGGGCCATGTCCATGTCCGAATACACGCCCCTGCGCCTCAAGGCGGGGAAAGTTAAGGCGGACCAGCTGAAGGCCACAGGGGCCAAAATCGTGGTCACCACCTGCCACAATTGCGTGGACGCCCTGACCGACGTGATCCGGCATTACAAGCTGGGGATGAAAGTCGCCCAGCTGGTCAACCTGGTGGCCAACGCATTGGTGATCGAAGAGAAGATCATCGCCGTGCCCGAGGTCCTCCAGCCGGCCGTGCTCCTTCAGCTGAAAGGATACAAGATTTTGATCGTAGACGACGAGCCGGACATCCTGACCTTCATCTCCACAGTCCTGGAAGATCAGGGAGCTGTCGCCATCCAGGCTTCCGACGCGGACCAAGCCCTGGAACTGGCGTTGAAGGAAAAGCCTGATCTGATCACTCTGGACCTATCCATGCCGGGGAAAAATGGGGGGTTCGTCTTCGAGGAACTGAGGAAAAGCCCGGAACTCTCCTCCACCAAGGTCTGCATCATTACCGGGAAACCGGAGCTCCGGCGCCTGATTTATGACCGGCCTGTTCCGCCTCCGGAAGGCTACCTGGACAAGCCGATTAACGAAGAGAGCCTGCTGATGAACGTGAGGAAGATTCTGGAAACTCCTCACGATGGGAAGAAAACGCATTAGCTGCCGGGTGCCACGACAGCGGCACCCAATCATGAGAATCAAATTATTGCCCTTCCCCTTGATGGGGGGAGAGTGGGGGTGAATTGGCTTCCCCCCTCCCCTTTATTGCCTCCCGCCAGGGTGGGGGAAAAGGTTGGTCGGATGGACCTCAACTACAAACAATTTTTCGAAGTCATGCCCGCTTACCTCACCATCCTGGACCGAGACCTGCGGATCATTCAGGCCAACCAGCGATTTCGGAAGGACTTCGGCGATTTTGAAGGGCGGTTTTGCTACGAAATCAACCGGCACCGGACGGAACCCTGTCAGAATTGCCCGGCCCGGAGGACCTTCGAGGACGGCCTCCGGCACGGGATTGAGGAGCAATTCAAAAAGGTCAATGGTCAGGAGGTGGCCCTGATCGTCTATACAACCGCCATTCGCAACGAAGACGGAGCGATCACTGCGGTCATGAAGATGGCCACGGACATCACTGAGATCAAACTCCTCCAGAATCAACTGCGGGAAAGCCGCGAGCGCTACCGCCATCTCTTCGAGGAAGTTCCCTGCTACATCACCATCCAGGACCGGGACCTTCGGATCGTCGAAGCCAACCGGAGGTTCCGGGAGGATTTCGGTGACGTGGTGGGGAACAAATGCTACCAGGTCTACATGCACCGTTCGGAGGAATGCGTTCCCTGCGCCGTAAAGGAGACTTTTCAAGACGGGCAGGTTCATCAAAGCGAAGAAGTGGTAACTGCACGGAGCGGGGAGCAGATGAATGTCCTAGTCTCGACCGCCCCCATCCGCAGCACCGACGGACAGATCAAAAGCGTGATCGAGATGAGCACCGATATTTCCCCGATCCGCCAGCTGCAATCTCAGCTTACTTCTCTCGGCCTAGTGATCAGCTCCATCTCCCACGGCATCAAGGGGTTGCTCACCAGCCTGGATGGCGGCATCTACCTAGTCAACTCAGGCATGGAAAAGAACAACCCGGCGCGGCTCAAACAGGGCTGGGAGATGGTGGAACGGAATATCGCTCGTATCCGGACCATGGTATTGGACCTGCTCTACTACGCCAAAGACCGGGAGCCGGCATTGCAGTGGTTTCCGGCTCAATCCGTGCTGGAAGAGGTTTGCGGGGTTGTCCGGGGAAAGGCAAAGGAGGTCGGCGTCGAGGTTCTGACCGATATCGACCCGGTGGCCGGCGATCTGTTGGCCGACCCGAAAGCAGTGCGCTCCCTGATGGTCAACCTGGTGGAGAATGCCATCGACGCCTGCCGGGTGGACAAAAAGAAGGGCAGCCATCAGATTCGACTGGGAGTCAGGGGATACCCGGACTCCATTGAGTTTGAAGTGTCCGACGACGGAATTGGAATGGATCAGGAAACCCGGGAAAAAGCCTTCAGCCTATTCTTTTCTTCCAAAGCGGGAGATGGAACGGGGCTGGGGCTCTTTATCTCCAACAAAATCGTCCAGTCCCACCAGGGGAAGATTCAGCTGGAATCGGAGCCGAATAAAGGGACCCGGGTGACCATAAAATTGCCCCGGAGAGGACCCATGTCCAGGGGTGCTTCGTCCAAACCTTCCTGAGGGAGGGAATCATGTCTTCCAGGAAAAAAATTCTGATCGTCGATGATGAGGAAGATATCCTCACCTATCTTTCCACCCTCCTGGCAGATCAGGGATTTGAAACCCTCAAAGCCAAGGATGGAGAAGAGGCCTGGAAGCAGGTTGAGGCAAATCCCCCCGACCTCATCACCCTGGATATCTCCATGCCCGAAAAATCGGGGATCAAATTTTACCGGGAGATGAAGACCGCCGACCGCTGGAAGAAGATTCCCATCATTATCGTGACCGGAGTCTCGGAAGACATGCGCAAATTCCTCTCCTCCCGCCATCAAATCCCTCCCCCTGAAGGATACCTTGCGAAACCTGTGAACCGGGAAGAAATCCTAACCCTCATTCAAAAATTGACAACTATACCCTGATTTCCGGCGTTCTTCTCGTTTTTCCCTTCTTCCGCGCCCACCCGGGCTTATTTTCGGCTGCTTTGATGCTCATTGATAAAAGGACCTGGTTGGTGCCCCGAAAATGCCTAAGATTTGAAGTCTTTCAGTCATCTCAAATCAAGTTGCCTATTTTTAAATATATCCATAGCACCATTGACTCTTACCGGTTACCGGTCGCCATGAAAAAAAATGGCCTCAGGGCCCCTTTTTAAAGGCTCCATACAAATCCTGAAGAGCCTACTATCATAAACCAACAAAGCGATAGGTTCATGCGCTTGTTGATCTTGCTCAAAGGCTTAATGATGGGTCATTTACTTCTTCCTGTTGTTTGACCGATTCTGCCAATTTGTACAGATTTCAATTGGTAATCGCGGAGAGAAGAGGTTATGGCCTCCTTCTATTTATGTACCCATAAATACAAGGGGGAAGTCTCCATGCAAATTCATGTGCTTCGACAAAATTGTCGCCCTGATTTTCACTTGTCGAAACATTTTCTTCTATAAACCAATGAAATTATTAAAATCCATTGATAATACTTCGACGAAATTGTCGAATTAGTAAAAGGGCCTCTGTCCTCGGTGTCAGTCCCAAAATCAACAAAAGATTCCGAAATTCAATGTCATTTTACCGCTCCTGAAGCCGCGGGCATAAGAAATGCTTTAAAAGATTGGTAAGAAATTAAAGGATTTGAATACCATGTTGCTCCGCTTGAGACATCGCTCGTTCTTAATTTTTCTAATTCTCCTCGTCGCGCTACTCCTTGGCCCACCCCTCTCCATGGCCAAGAACCTGCCGACGATCTGTAATATTTTCGATAAGGGCAAAGCCGAGAAATCGGGACATTGTGGCCACCGGGCCATGTCTTCAAAGATTCAGGATAAGTCTCCAGATTTCGAAGCAGTTCTCTTTTTCAATCTAGATCTCCGAAACAGCGGCCTTTTGATCATCCAAAGTGACTCCCTCTCTGTCCTTTTCCCGTCCGGAACCAATTTCCAATCCAATCCCCTCCGCTGCTGATTTTCCTTTCCCTTCGGGGGCGTAAGCCCCGCTTCATTTCGACCGTTCCAGAAAAGCTTTCTGAGAAATTAAAATATATTCCTATCCCGGCATAATGCCGGCATAGGCAAAATCCTAAAGCGATGGAGGTGAACATCTATGAAGAGGATCATCCTCATCGGTCTGAGCCTGATTTTGGCAATGGCCTTGGTAGCCGCCGTTGGGCTCGCCCAGGGCCCGGGATTTGGCCGCGGCTTTGGCGGGGGACTGCCCATCAGCAATCTGACACCCGAGCAGTCTGCTAAGATCCAGACCTTGCAGCAAGATCACTTGAAAGCGATCTCGCCACTTCAACAGGAGCTTCTGGCGAAAGGAACAGAGATGCGAAGCTTGTCCTTAAATCCAAACGCTGACCCGGCGGTGATCGGGGCCAAGCAGAAGGAGATTTGGGAGGTTCGATCCAAACTCCAGGAAATGACTAACAACTTCAGGCTGCAAATCCGCGGAGTATTGACGGCAGAGCAGCAGGCCCAATTTGACTCCTTCGGGCCTCGCCGAGGAATGGGTCCCCGCATGGGTCTTGGTCCTGGTGCAGGATTTGGAACCGGCGGTTTTGGTCCAGGCGGAGGGTTTGGCCCTGGGGTTGGACTACAAAATCAGTAAACCTTAAATCAGGGCGGATTCATTTCCGCCCTGCTCACCTATCAATCAAGAGGTGGGACAATGAAATCATTAAAGATCATAAGTTTCCTATTACTGGCAAGTTTCTTTTTCTTCACGGGGCGGTGCGTGAAATCTTCAGAAGCCCAGCCACCTTTTATTTCGCCGGGCAGCCAGCCCCCACAAACGGAACTGAAGGGGTCGTGTCGAAAGGATCCCTCCATTACGTTTACCGAGGAGCAGGCAAAGGAAGTCGTGCGCCTTCAGCAGTCCTTCCTGGA
>DASPRR010000088.1:0-5708 GCA_035624375.1 Thermodesulfobacteriota bacterium
TCGTGCTTGTTGGGGTTCAGGGTGGAGGAATTTGGATCATCAGGCTCGGCGGGTGCTTATCTTTCCATGAAACCCCTCCCTATGTTCCGCAGGGAGAGGCCTGAGAGGAGATTCCTCCAAGCAGAAAAGAGAACCAAAGCAATTTTCCATTTCAATTCCCCCCTAGGACAGGCCCGATCCAATGGAAGAACCACCGCCTCAGGATGATGATCCAAATTCCTCCACCCTGAACCCCATGGGATCCCCCCTTCTTTCCAGGGATCTTATTTTCGAAGGACTCTTTTTTAAGAACTGGGGGTGGGCAAGGTGATTGATATAGTTGACAGTTTCTTGGGACAATTTTAAACTCTTTTTATTATCCTTCTGCGGGAGGTCGGTTATGGATTCTTCGGAACCGAAAATTGGGCAACGCTTCCAGCAGGAAACCAAATACTACCGCCCTTCCTATCGATCCAAGCTGTCAGAAAGAGTCCCGGAGGTCTCTCCTTCCCGGACGATTTCTCTTCCCCCTCCTGCCCTCGACGGCGGCCCTAGCCTATGGGAGACCTTGCGGGAAAGACGTTCCGTCCGGGATTACAGCGCACTTCCCCTTTCCCTAAAAGACCTTTCCAATCTTCTCTGGGCTACCCAGGGAATCACCGAGAAGGCCTTTGCCCCTTGGTACCGCACGGCCCCCTCAGCCGGCGCCCTCCATCCCATCGACACCTATCTCGTCGTTAACCGGGTGGAGGGGATGGAGCCGGGGATTTATTTCTTTGAGGTGGTGGAGTTTTCCTTGACCCTGAAGAGGGCAGGAGATTTTTCCGGACCCATGGCCCAGGCGGCCCTGAACCAGGATATAGCCCAGTCCGCGGCCGTGGTTTTTGTCTGGGTGGCGGTCATTCAGCGTTCCCGCCAGAAGTACCGCCAACGAGCTTACCGGTACATCTATCTGGACTGCGGCCACATTGGTCAAAATCTCTACCTGGCCACCACGGCATTAGGTCTAGGCTGCTGCGGGATTGCGGCAATTTTCGACGACGAGGTGAACGACTTGGTGGGAGTCGATGGGCAAGAGGAAACCGCCATTTATTTAGCGGCGGTGGGAAAGAAAGAAAAATGACGGCGTTCTGCCCTATTTTCTTTTCTTCTCCTACTCCGAGTCACTTCTTCTTCCCGTTTTTTTTATTCCCCATTTCGCCTACCGAATTCCCAAGAGGCTTGACCCTGCCTTTCTCCACAGGCACCCCTTCCAGTCTTAACAGCTGCGCTTTCAATTCCAGGCCGCCAGGGGCGGAAAAACCGGTCAGGCGTCCGTCGCTGCCTACGATCCGGTGGCAAGGAACGACCAGGGGACAGCGGTTTTTCCCGTTGGCGCTGCCTACCGCTCGAAGGCCCTTTGGGTTCCCGATCTTTTCCGCCAGCCAGCGGTAGGTTTGGACCCGCCCGAAAGGAATGGCGAGCATGGTCTGGTAAACTTTTTGCTGAAAGGGAGTGGCCCAAGAGAGGTCCAGGGGTATTTCAAATTTCTTTCTACACCCGTCCAAATATTCCAGGATTTCCTTTTTAGCCTCCGCCAGGGCTTGGTCCCCTTCCCGGCCGTTGGGAAATTCTCTGGTGATTCGTTCAACCAAATCTTCCCGGGAGGGCTCAGGCAGGTAAATCCGCTGCACCCCTTTTTCATCCCCCACCAACCCCATCCACCCGAGTTTCGTCTGGAAAACGACAAAGGAACTCTCCATCTTCCTCCCTCCGGCTCATGCATTTTCCAACCTACCAGTACAAAAAATATAGGCCAATCCAATTTTCTGAATTTTCCAACTTAAAAAAGAAGGGCGGATCATTGACCGCCCTTCCTTTTTCCAGGATTTCTCTCCCCGATGGGAATAAAATACTTACAGTGAAGTCCTATCCTTCAAAAGGTCCTTAATAAAAGCTTCCATCTGGTAAACTCTAAATCCTAGGGTGTTGTAAAAGGCCTCGATATATTCCCGGAAGGTCGCTTTACGCCGGGTGACAATTTTCAGCCCGAAGCTTTTGCAGAACTCGCATACGCGCCAGAAAAGATCGCTCTCCAAGAGGTCCTTTACATCGGTAACCTGCTTTTTCCCGCACTTGGTGCAGAATATCTCTCTTATGATCTTCATCTGCCCATTTTCCTGAATCCGCAAGAGACGCAAATTCTCCTCGATGGAAATATTTTAGGATAGCCGGATTCGAATGTAAATCAGAATTTTCCAACAGGAGTCCAGGAATCGTCCCTCCGGCAGAAAGGGAAGAGGCGGTCATGCAGAATCCATAGGTGCGGAGTTCTTTAAATCGGCAGGGAGAAAGGCGTTTTCTTTGAAAACCTCATCGTTTTGAGGATGCTTGCGCTTCTTTGTCCTTCTGTCCGGATATATCTCCGTATAAATTTTCCCCTAATTCCTTAATCAAACGACGATCTTGTTTTTCGGGAGGTTTTGCTAATTCCTTTTCGAGCATCTCTTGCCCCAGTTGGAATATGTCTTTTATCTCTGGTTTGGCTCTTCCTTTTTGCAGGGTTACCTGTTTTGTCTTGGGTTCCTCGTTGGAAACATCTTTGGAGGGGAAAGACAGTGGGTTATCCGTAAAGCATATCGTACCCTTTTTGTCCACATACTTGTAAGTCTGAGCAAAAGAATCGCAATCTAAAAAAAGGAAAAAGCCTAGGAGAAAAAACAATATGGCCATCCCCCACCTCCGGTTTCTTTCATCCCTCTACCCAAAATCGGCATGGCATTAAGTTCCCCCGTCCTATCACGCATGACGAGGGCTACTTCTTTCTTTGTTTTTGAAACAATTTAAAAATACTCAAGAATCATGCCAGAAAATGAAACTTGCCGTAACTTTCCCTTAACTATTGAATATCATTCGTCTAACTATTGATGTTCAAGACCTACGCTTTTCTCTCCCGAGAACATTTTTCGTTCAGAATTGTAAGATGATTAGCGATTTCCAATCTTCTGCCAGTCCTCTTCGTGCAAAATTCAACCGAACTTAAACACCGCATTGATCCATGTCAAGGGGGAGGATTTAGGGGACGGCACTCGAGGGAAAGCAATCTTAGGGTCCCTTCTTGTTAATGATGAGGGATTTTCCCAGGGATGGTAGAATATCTCTTCTTTTTTGGATGCGGCAGCTCCGGAAACCAAAAGGTTGTCCGAAGGCCAATGAATTTCCCGAGCGATCAGCTTGGGCGATGGGAGCTTTCCTTCTTCGCCTCTTCTTCCCTGAGGACCTTTCGAAGAACCTTCCCCACATGGGATTTGGGGAGGTCTTGGCGAAATTCGACCTGGGTGGGGACTTTGAAACGGGCCAGGTTTTGGCGGCAGAATTCGATGATCTCTTCGGCGGTGGCTTTCTGCCCTGCCTTAAGAACGACGAAAGCTTTCACCGTCTCCCCGCGGTAGGGCTCCGGCACCCCCAGAACTGCGGCTTCCAGGATTTTGGGGTGGAGATAGAGAGCTTCTTCGACTTCCCGGGGGTAAACGTTGAACCCCCCGCAAATGATCATGTCTTTCTTGCGGTCGACGATGTAGAAGTATCCTTCCTCGTCCATCTTGGCGATATCGCCTGTGTAAAGCCAGCCTTTTCGCAGCGATCGCGCCGTCTCTTCCGGACGGTTCCAATATCCCTTCATGACCTGGGGTCCGCGGATGCAGAGCTCTCCTTCTTCCCCCGGAGGAAGGTCCTTCTCCCCAGTTTCCAGGTCCACCACCTTGGCGTCGGTGTCCGGACGGGGAAGGCCGATGCTCCCCACCTTTCTTTTTCCAGAAAAAGGGTTCGCATGGGTCACGGGTGACGCTTCGGTCAGCCCGTAACCTTCGCTGATTTTCCCTCCGGTCAATTCCTCGAACTTCTTCAAGGCCTCAACGGGCAAAGGGGCGGAACCGGAGCTGCACACCTTGATGGAGGAGATATTGTATTCCTTGACCCGGGGGTGGTTGATGATGCCGATATACATGGTGGGGACCCCCGGAAATCTCGTTGGCTGGTATTGTTTGATGGCCTCCAGGCAGTCGTCCACCTGGAAACGGGGAAGCAGGATGATTGTAGCCGCCAAATAGATGGCCTCATTCATGGTCACCGTCATTCCGTACACATGGAAAAAGGGAAGGACGGCCAGCATTCTTTCCTCCCCCCTCTGCGCGCCCACGTTCCAGCTCACACATTGGACCACGTCCGATACCAGGTTGAAATGGGTCAGCATGGCTCCTTTGCTGAATCCGGTTGTGCCCCCGGTGTACTGGAGAAGGGCCACTTCATCCGGGTCTACTGAAACCACGGGCGGTACCTGAGTCTTTCCTTTTTCCAAAAGCTCGGCGTATTCGTACACCCCCGGCCCGAGTCCCTGCGCAGGAGCCTTTCGCCCTGTCGCGCTAACGTGTTCATCCAGGTCCGTGAGAATCATGGTCTTTAGGGGGATTTTCTCCTTCACGCTCTCAAGCCGGGGAAGAAGGTCCCGCAGGGCCACGATCGCCTGAGCCTCCGCGTCATGGAGCTGGAATTCCAGTTCCCGCTCCACATACATGGGGTTTACATTGACCACCACCCCGCCGAGTCTGAGGATGGCGTAATAGGCGACAATATATTGGGGACAATTGGGAAGCATGATCGCCACCCGCTGCCCTTTTTTTATGCCGATCTCGTGGAGGGCGGAGGCCAGGTCCCGGGCCCACCCGGCTAGCTCGCCGTACTTGATCCGCTTGCCCCGAAAGATGACCGCGTCCAGGGCAGGAAAATCCCTGGCCGTTTCGTCCAGCACCCGATACAGGGGGACCCGGGGATATTCGATATGATGGGGCACGCCCTTTTCATAGAATTTCAGCCACGGTCGTTCCATGGGATTTCTCCTCACCCAAGATGAAAATGAAGATTATTCTGGAGTGTCGTACCCTCACCCCTGCCCCTTCCTTTTATAGAAGATTTCGGACCTTCCATAGGGACGCCTCGCGCGCCAAAATCATGACCTCCGGCAGAACCGGAGGTATGAAAAGCAATGAACCGCTGAAAGCGGATTGAAAAGGGCGCCACCTAAAGGGGGCCTTGATTTGGTGCCAGGCTCGGGGGCACAAACGAAGCATCCCGAAATGTCAATCCGCCTCAGGCGTACCCCCGGTAGAGCCGAGGGTTTACCATAATGAAATTTTTCAATCCCATTTTTCAGTTCGGCGGTTTCTGTCTTTTTAATTCCGCGCTCCGAATTCCGCTATGCGCAATTCCTAATGTCTTGACCCGGATCATCCTCAAAAATCGGAGGTTTGCGGCGAAGCGCCCCATTTTAAAGGAAAGCCAGGATGAAGCTCTCCACATCCTCCCGGATGAAACTATCCGGGGATAAATTTTTTCGTTCCAACAGCTCGGTCATGTCCAAAAAAATCTCTACGAAAGTGGCTTTCTGGATGTCATGGCTTTCCCAGAAAATGGCATCGGCGTTGTTTCGTCCTAGTATCCCCTGCTGGTAATTCTTGTAAGCAATCTGGGTTGAATGAGCGAGGACGGCTTCCACTTTCTTTCGGATGAACGGGCTTATATCTTTGACCCACCGCTTTTTTCCGCCCAAAAAGCCTCCCCAGAGGCTGTATCCCAAGAGGAGAGGTTTCGAGGCGATCGACGATCGCAGGGCGTCAAGCGCCAGGCGGGTGACCTTCTGGTGGGTCTTATGCCGTTCGTAGGGAGCGGGCAGATAAACTTCATCGGGCGTCAGC
>DASPRR010000473.1:0-9312 GCA_035624375.1 Thermodesulfobacteriota bacterium
TAATAATACAAATATCGAAATGAAAATATTTTTCACCTTCGTAGCTCCTCTTTCAATTAGGGATAGTTGCTTATTTTTAAAAAATTGACAATTGGAAATCGGCAATCGAAAATTTCTTTAATCCGCAATCCGAAATCTGCAATCTAAAATTTGGTGTGGGGGCATAGCTCAGCTGGGAGAGCACAACGTTCGCAACGTTGGGGTCGAGGGTTCGAATCCCTTTGCCTCCACCAATAATTGTTTTTCCGCCACGGAAAATCCTTCCCTTCCATCCTCCCAAACTTTCACCCTCTTATCCCCGAACCGCGATGAAAAAAGGATTGGCAGTGTAATTCCCCGAGACAAAAAGAGGAGGATTCCGTTATAAGAATGCCAGAAAGCAAAACCGGAGCTTCATCCGCCCCCCGAGAGGCTTACCTTTTATACCCTATCATAAAAAAACCGGTGCTGCTTATTATTATGGTACATGCTCCATAGCCCGTGTTCCATGGCCCGTGCTTTTTCACTTTTCCCAACTCACTGGCAAGGTAGTTTTCTGTCTCGAAAAAAAAATAAGTAAATTCCCTTGACAAAATACAGTATTTCCCCCATATCATTCTATGCCCGGTCTCATCCATGCTAAGATTTAGCGAGAAGAAAGCGTGATAAAATGAAGAAAAAGAAATTTTCAGAGCTGGTTATTGTCATCCTGATCATACTTTTCTTCGCTATTCCGCTCTGCAGCCTCGTCATGAATGAGTCGGTGGCCCATTGGCCCATTTATTCGACTCGTTTTCTCTACAATTTCCTGTTCAAATAGCATCCGACCGGCCACGTTTCTTTCTTATTCGGTGATTAATCATATCCGTCCCCCAAGTTCTCATCCACTAACATATGGTCTGAAATCCCTTCTGCGAAAAATCTTTCCCCGCCCTTATCCTTTCCCCCTTGTTTCCCCAGTGCACCGATATCTCTCAAGATTTTCTGGGTCGGAGACCAGCTCCTTTTCCCTTCCACCCGGATCGGTAAAGAATCTCCGCCGGATGGGTCAGGAGAAGGGGGAGGCACCTTAAGGGGAATGGGGGTACGTCACGGTTCACAGGGTGCATGTTCTCAGCATTCTTTCTGAATTGGCTTTACAAAAGCGAATGAATTGGATAAATGTGAATTAGCCCCGGGCCTTCGGGAACCGATCCCCCTGGACCTTGCCATCTTGGAATCCGTGGAGGGACTTAGGGAAAGGGGGAAGAAACATATTTCGAAGCAACCTGCTCAATTCTGCAGGATCGAGGAAAGGAGACTCTCATGAAAGGAGTTGTATTTCTAGGCGAGCGGCACCTGGAACTAAGGGATTTCCCCGAACCCGTACCGGGTTCCTCGGAAGTCGTCATTGAAATGCGCGCTTCCGGGCTCTGCGGAAGCGACTTCCGAGCTTTCCGGGCGCCCCGGAGCGAGCGCGGAGACCCGGCGCAACTCAAGGCTGTGGGGCATGAGCCCTGCGGCCAGGTAATCAAGGTGGGCCCAGGGGTGCAAACCCTCAAGGTCGGCGACCGGGTAATCATCCATCACTATCTTGGGTGCGGACGTTGTCGATGGTGCCAGATAGGGTATTCCCAGATGTGCATAGACCCAAAGGCGAAGAAACTCTACTACGGCAGAACGAATCACGGAGGGCATGCCGAGCGAATTGCTGTCCACGAGTCCGCCTGCGTGCCGATGCCCGAGGGCCTCAGCTATGAAGAAGGAGCGGCTTGCGCGTGCGGGACGGGCACAGCCTACGATGCCTTGAAGAGGCTGGACCTTTCCGGAAGGGATACCTTCGCCATTTATGGCCAGGGGCCTGTGGGTCTCAGCGCCACCCTTTTCGGCGTGGCGACAGGCGCCCGAGTCATTGTGGTGGAGCCGGTCGCTTATCGGCGGGAGCTGGCGAAGAGTTTGGGATGTGATGTGGCCATCGATCCCCGCGAAGGAGACCCGGTTGAGGCCATCAAGGGATTGACCCACGGGGAGGGGGCGGATGCTACTCTCGATTGCACCGGAATCCCCGAACCCCGCGTAAATACCGTAAAGAGCGCCAGGATCTATGGCCGAGTCTGCTTCGTGGGAGAGGGAGGCGAGACCTCATTCGACGTCAGCCGGGACATCATGCATAAGCAGCTCACCATACACGGTTCCTGGACCATGAGCACGATCGGCTTGGGAGAAGTGGCAAGATACGTGGCCGAACGCAAGCTCCCCTTGAAGAAACTGATCACCCATCGTTTCCGTCTCGAGCAAGCGGCCGAGGCCTACAAGGTCTTTGAGGCAGGGCAGACGGGGAAAGTGGTATTTACCTGGGTCTAAGACCCCGGTCCCGGAACAAGTTCACGAGGGAAAGAGAATAGCCAGAGACAAGGCGGGTTCTTCTTTAAACGGGTTGATATTAGGTCCACGAGTCCTGATTGGTTTCAAATCCTTTTCGTCTGCTCTTACCAACAACCTATTCCTGCAAAGGGACGCAGGAAAAAACGCGGGCCAGAACGGCATAGCAGGGGGGCCTTGGCGTTCCTTTTTCCTTTTGCTCCTTTCGTTCTTTTTTGGTAAACTAGGCTGAATTCAGGTCAACTAGAATGGAGGTCAAAAAATGAAGACGCTCTCTGTGTCCGAGGCCAAGATGAAATTAAGCGGACTGATTGATACGGTCAAAGCCACTGACGAGGAGGTTATGATCACCAAGAATGGCCGCCCGGCAGCAGTTTTGGTGAGCCCAGAGGAGTTTGAGAGTCTGAAAGAGACGGTTGCCGTCCGTTCCGATTCCAGCCTGATGAAAGAAATCAAAAAGGGGCTTCGGGCCCTCAAAGCGAAGAAAGCCAAGGTGTTCACTCTCGAAGACCTTTTTGAGTAAATATTTCCGGCGGGGGGCCGTCGATGAATAAACTGGTTGTCCCTAGAGAGATTCATGACCTGATCCGGAAAATGCACCCCGATTTGAAGAAGAAGATTCGGGCCTGCTTGAAAATGATCCTATCTGAGCCAAATGCGGGCAAGGTGCTGATGGATGAACTTTCCGGATTGAGAAGTTTGCGGGTGAGTTCCTTCCGAATCATATACAAGATTAAAAACCCAAAGGAAATTGAGCTGGTGGCCATCGGACCGAGGGAGCGTATATATGAGGAGACTTTCCGCCTCATCAAAGAATCGGGAGGAGAGAGAGAAGAATAGCGGTGCTTGCGGCAAAGGAAATCCGGGATGTTCATGCAGATTGCGCTTTGGAGAGAAAACGTCTGGTTTTGGGTTTTAGAAGGAACGTTTATTGAAAGGGCCCCGGGGACATGGTAAGATACGCCTGTCATTCCCAGGAAAGGAAAGGTTATGGTGAAGAGCATTTCGATCGAATACTGCAATGATTGAAACTACTACCCCTCAGCTGCCAGTTTGGCAGAGGCGATCAAGAAAAAATCAGGGGTAGAGGCGAAGTTGATCAAGTCCGGGGGTGGCGTTTTTGAAGTCGTGGCCGACGGGAAACTGATTTTTTCCAAGAAAAAGGAACACCGATTCCCGGAGCATCAGGAGATACTGGAGAAAATAAAGTAATCAAACCAGCCGGAGAGGATTTCGCGCGGGAGGGGGAAAATGAAGATCACCGACGTGGAAAGCTTCATCGTGGACGCGGGCTGGCGACCCTGGGTCTTCGTCAAAGTCGAAACGGATAAGGGGATTGCCGGCTACGGTGAGTGCAGTGTTTCCAGGTCTCCTTTTGCCGTGGCCGGTGCCATAGAGGACTTGAAACCCCTGCTCCTGGGCACGGACCCGAGAGCCTACGAAATGAGGTTCTGGGAGATGTCACGTCAGGCGATTGCCGAGCCCCTGGGGATCCGCGCCAAGGCCATTGCCGGCGTCGAACTGGCGCTCCTGGACATTAAGGCCAGGGCTCTGGGAATATCGGTGGTGGAGTTGTTCGGGGGACCTACGCGGGACAAAGTAAGATTGTACTGGTCTCACTGCGGGACGACGAGGGCGCTTTACCCGGAGATGGGAACTCCTCCCATCCGAACCATGGCCGATATCTCGGCGCTGGGGAAAGAGGTCGTCCGCCGGGGATACACCGCCCTCAAGACCAACATCGTCTTTCCGGGGGACCCCGCCCGCGTGCATTTCGACGGGTTTGGAAGAGGGCAGGGCCGGGCGGTTTCGACGGATCAGGTGGCCTCCAACAGCATGCTGAAGCATATTGAAACCCTAATCGGCACCTTCCGGGACGCCGTAGGGCCGGAGGTGGACATCTGCCTCGACCTGAACTTCAACTTCAAGCCCGAGAGCTGCATGCGGATCGCCAAAATTCTGGAGCCCTACAACCTGCTCTGGCTGGAAATCGACATGTACAACCCGGAAGCCCTCCGGCAGATCAAGGACTCCACGAACACGATGATATGCACCGGCGAGAACCAAATATACATGCAGGACTATCTTCCCTATTTCCAGGCCCGGTGTGCCGATGTGTTCATGGTGGATGTGGCCTGGATGGGCTTCAGCCAGGCAAAGAAAGTCAGCGATCTCGCCCTGGTCTTTGAGTTCAACGTCGCGCCCCACAACTATTACAGCCACCTATCCACGTACATCAGCGCGAGCCTATGCGCGGTGCTTCCTAACGTCCGGATCATGGAGATCGACGTGGACGACGTCCCCTTGAGGGAAGCGCTCGTCAGCCGCCAGCCCGAGATTCAGGATGGCTATATGAAAATTCCTACGGGGCCGGGCTGGGGAACCGAGCTTAAAGAAGATGTGGCCCGCCAAAATCCCTGGCACAAGCCCAAAGCCCGCTGGTAGGTGGGGGAAGCAATTTCGGAGACCCGGCACGGAATCCGGACGGCAGGGTCATCCTCTCCCGGGATTAAACCGGAACCCAAACAAACTGCTTATAACTCTGCAGAATTTTTGAGATCCGCTCCTGAGGCCAGGAAGGGTCCCAACCTAACCCCAGGTCCTGGTCAACCAGGATGACATTCAGGTTGGTTTGGGTTGGCTTGCCTTCGATGATGGTAAAGATGTTGCATCCCCTATCCGCTGCTCTGCAGTCGGTGCATTCTCCCGTGGCAACACAGGGCGTCTCTCTCTTTCTGCCCCCTAGTTCGCCGGACCGAATTCGGAAATGGGTAGGAGCGATGATGTTCCGGATCCTCTGAAAGGCTTCGTCCAGGTTGCGGACAATCTTGTTTTTCCCGACGACAACGATGGAAAGACGATGGCCCCAAAACATACCTGCCACCCTGTTCCCTGTTGCATCTAGATTGACCAGCCTGCCATCCTGAGTCAGAGCGTTCGTCCCTGTGAGGAACCCATCACACAGGGTCCCGTCCCTGCGGACCTGGTAATTTCGCTTTCTGAATTCCTCGGCGCTGCCCCCCTCTCCTTTGGGTTCGAAGGGGTTCAATATCTTCGTACCCCTCTTCCGCAGAGCCGGCAGAATGCCCAGCTGCCGCATGGAGGTGGAATCTCCAATGGCCAAGGTGGCCTCCGCGGGGATCAGGGCCAAAATCTTCTGATTGGCCTCCGCATGATTTTCGGCGAAAAATCCGTTGATATGCCGGGAACGGAGTGAGGAAAGGGTTTTTTCAATTTCGGCTTCCATCCTAAGACTCCTCATTTTTTTGAAGCCATTATAGCAAGAAAATCAGAAAAGTTTCTAACTTCCAGGAAGAGCAATTTATTGACTTTGGTCTGTCACCTCCATGTATAATGGGCTGGTTTTTAGACCTAAAAATGAATTCCTTTTGGGGAAATACACTTCCCAAGGGAGGTTGGCATGGGCGATGAAAAGGATGGCAAGGATCAAGGTTGGCTGCCTGAGGTGGAGGAGCTTCGACATCGTGAGTCCCTGGCTTCTCAGATGGGGGGCCCAGAGAACCTGGCGAGGCACCGGGCTGCCGGCCGGCTGAATGTGCGGGAGCGGATTGACAGACTCCTGGACAAAGGAAGCTTCCACGAGACCGGGGCCATCACCGGGATCCCCACTTTTGAGGGTGACCGTCTGGTCAAGCTCTTTCCTTCGAACTTCATCATGGGGACGGGAAGGATCAATAACCGCAAAGTGGTGGTGGGCTGCGACGACTTCACCATCCGGGGAGGGGCCGCTGACGCGGCCATCGGGAGGAAGGCGCCCTATGCGGAGCGCATGGCCCTTGATCTGCGCCTGCCCATGATCCGTTTGGTGGATGGAACCGGCGGGGGAGGAAGCGTGAAATATCTGGAAAAGATGGACCGTACCTACATCCCGGCCAACCCGGCCATGGAGATTATGGAACCTCTGCTCTCTACCGTGCCGGTCATGAGTGCGGCCCTGGGATCGGTCGCCGGCCTGGGCGCGGCCCGGGTGGTTTTTTCCCATTTTTCGGTCATGCCCCAAAAAACGGCCCAGCTCTTCGTGGCCGGGCCCCCGGTAGTGGAAGCCGCTTTCGGAAAGAGGGTGGAGAAGGAAGAGCTGGGAGGCTCCCGAATCCATACCACCGGGTTTGGCGCGGTGGACAACGAGGTGGCTTCCGAAGAAGAGGCGTTCGAACAAATCCGTCGGTTCCTCTCTTATATGCCGAATTCGGTGTACGAGCTCCCTCCGGTGAAGGAGGCCAAGGACCCCCGCGACCGACGCGAGGAAGAGCTTATTGGCATCGTACCGAAAAACAAACGTCTCCCTTATTCGGTGCGTCGTATCCTAGAACTGGTTCTTGACCAAGGGTCCTTTTTCGAGATCGGGGCGAAGCATGGGCGGTCGGTGGTTACCGGCCTGGCCCGCCTCCTGGGTCGGCCCATCGGGGTGATGGCCCACGATCCGAAGTTCTACAGCGGTTCGGTTACCGCCGAGGGGGCGGACAAGATGGTTCGTTTCATTGACCTGTGCGACACCTTCCATTTGCCCGTAGTTTATTTTGTGGATAACCCAGGTTTCATGATCGGAGTGGAGGCGGAGAAACAGGCGACCATCCGTTTCGGAGCGCGGTACATATTTGCGGTGTACCAGGCTACGGTTCCCTGGTGCTCCATCATCCTGAGGAGGGTCTTCGGAGTGGCCGGGGCAGCCCATGGGAATCACTCCCGACTGAATTTGCGCTATGCCTGGCCTTCGGGAGATTGGGGATCGCTACCGATTGAGGGAGGGGTTCAAGCGGCTTATAGGCGACAGATCGAGGCGGCGCAAGACCCTCAGGCTTTGAGAGAAGAGATCGAAAAGCGCCTGACCAAGGTGACTTCGCCCTTTCGCACGGCCGAGATATTCGGGGTGGAGGAGATCATCGACCCGCGAGACACCCGGCCGCTGCTCTGCGAGTGGATCGAGACCGCCTACCGACTGCTCCCGAGCGAGCTGGGACCCAAAAAGAGGGGAATGCGCCCCTAGCTGTTTGCTGCCAAACAAATACAAACGAAATAAATATTTTTACGCCATCGCGAGCCCGAAGGGAACGGCAATCTCATTCCTGATTCGGATTGCTTCGTCGCTTCGCTCCTCGCAATGCCACGCTACTTAAACCCGCCATTCCTCGTTTGCCCGGCCCCTCAGGGGGGTTAGCGGATCGAGTGGATTTCCTCCATCACCGTGATCTCGGGCCTTCCGGCCATGACCCCGGCGCTCTTGGGCAAAAAGGCCTTGAAATGGGGCGAGGAGGAGTGAGCGTCCAAGGCGGCCTTGTCCCTATAACGCTCCATGACTACAAGAGTATTGGGAATGGATTTGCCCTGGTTGATGGTGTAACTCAGGGTGCCTTCTTCCTTGGCCACCTGGACCATGAGCTCCTTGAAGGCCGCGATGGCTTCCTCCATTTTTCCTTCTTTCACCGGGATCTTGGCAATAACTGAGATCATCTTAGACCCTCCATTGGTTGAATGATGCCTTTCGGATAAAACCATTAACAACCAGCCTATAATTGTATAGACGCTGAAGAATAAGCCGTTCGTGCCGAGCTTGTCGAAGCATGAACGGCGTAGCGACGCACCCTTCGACAAGCATGTCCCGAGTGAGCCGTTCGCCCTTCGACAAGCTCAGGGCGAACGGTGAATCAAAGGGCTCAGAGTAAACGGTGCCAGCCGAAGAGAGGAGCATAGGATTAGAAGGGATATTCGGAAGAATATGTCTTTTCAATTATGGACTCCTTAGTAACACATAGCCCATTTTTAGTCAACTTTTTCCAACCGCCACAACAAGTGGGTGGATCGATCGAAAGAACCTGCCTGAGGGCTTGCCCGGAAGGTTTTTTTATTCTATTGTTGATCCGTTGTGGCAATAAAGAAGGCAGGATCAGGGCAGACGGAGGAAAACTGAATGGAGAAATGTGACCGGTTGTTTCAATATATCTTCAACCCCAATTCCGTGGCGATCATCGGGGCGTCGCCTCAGGACCTGGCCACCCTCGCCCAGATGAGCACGAAAATCAGGGATCATTTGTTCCTGGTGAACCCGAAATACACGGAAGTTCGCGGCATGAAATGCTACCCCAGCATTTTGCAGGTGGAGCCCGAGATTGACTACGCCATGCTCATCGTGTCGGCCACCGTCGTGCCTCAGGTTTTAGAAGAATGCATCCGGAAAGGAGTCAAGGTCGCGCAGATTTATACCGCCGGGTTCAGTGAGACCGGGATTCCGGAGAGGATCGAACTGGAGAACCGCCTGAAGCAAGTGGCGGAGGGCAGGATCAGGGTCATCGGCCCGAATTGCTTCGGGGTCTATTGTCCCCGGTCCGGGCTGGCGATTGTTCCGGAGGGACCGGAGGAAGAGGGGCACATCGGAGTCGTGGCCCAGAGCGGAAGCGTGGCCGAATCCTTCTCCTATTTCGCCAAGACCAAGAACCTGCGATTCAGCAAAGTGGTGAGTTACGGCAATGCCGTGGACCTGGACGGTTGTGACTTCCTGGAATACCTGGCCGAAGATGCGGACACAAAAATCATAGCCTTCTATATCGAAGGCACCCGGAATGGAGAACGGCTGAAAAGGGCGTTGGCCTTAGCGGCGATGAAAAAGCCGGTCGTCGCCATTAAGGGAGGAATGAGCGAGCAGGGGATCAGGGCGGCCGTTTCCCATACCGCTTCCCTCACCGGAACCCCGGCGCTATGGAGGTCTCTCTTCCGGCAGGCGGGGGCCATTCAGGTGGAGAGCTTCGATGAGATGCTGAATGCGGTCATGGCTCTGGACCGGAGTCCCCTGCCTTCGGGAAGGGGCCTTTCCATCATCACCAACTCCGGGGGTTTCAGCGTGATCCAGACGGACCTGTGCCAGAAGGCGGGGATGGAGGTTCCCCGCTTTTCCGCCGAAACCCTGGAGGCTCTCCGGTCCCGGGTTCCCCTTGCCGGGACCAGCATCGGCAATCCCCT